>CBDDUX010000009.1:0-2771 GCA_965234725.1 Thermoplasmatota archaeon
TATTTAAAACTTGCTCTCTTAACCCTTTCAATCTTCCTAAAGGGGTACAAAGAAAATTATGCCCATTCAGGGTTTAACTATCATTCCTGCCCTTTCCCTTTCTTTCAAGATCTTACCTACCAATAAATCTCTCTCCATCTTGATCCCTTGACCAATGCCTCTACATTCCGTATGGTAGAACAGTTCTCCTTCAGGATCCAGAAGAAATGGATATGTGGCACAGGTGTAGAACCATTCGGGATATCGGGTACAGATCATGCCATTCTCTTCAAGATATGGACATTTGTCCTTAATGAAAAAAAAAGGGTGGTCGAGACCGGAATCTGGATCAACTTCCCTCTGGAACAAAGGATGGACCTTGGATCTTGTATCAGATAATAACCTTCTGTATTCATGCCATGTAAGGTCAACGGACCAAGCCCTCCGGCAGCATTCTCCGCATCTGATACAGGTCCATTTGGTATCTTCTTTTACAGGCGCCCACTCAAGAAGGATCCGGTTTTCCATCTCTTTCCTGCTGAATATCCTATCAGACACCCTGGATCATTCCAATACCAATGATATAACACTTCCCAAAACCTTGAAAATGGTAAAGTCCCTTCTCCGGGTGTGGTAGTCAGGAAAAGAAAGGACGGAGCGGGATGGATCAGGTTCATCCTAACGATTTTCTTCCTTTTCATCTTGATGGCTGGAACGCTAGCAGGACTCAATCTTTACCTTCAGTATGTCCTCGATCGTGAGGATAGACAGGGATTCGAAAAGGATGATCTTGTCACTCCATTGTACGAAAGAAGGCCATTGATCTCTGATGAGAGGCCTCTATTCATCGGATCGGATATTGTACCTCCATTTTCTTGCAGACTTCTATGGCCAATAAACGGGACCTCGGAGGAACTTGACGCAATTCCTGGGATCGGTGCGGTCCTAAACCTTTCCTTGCGGAACGAAGGAGGCACCCGGGTCTATGTTGAAAAGGTCTATTTTGAAACAGGATGGGGGGGAAATGGATCGGGGATCGTTAATAGAATTGTGGAACCCGGGGAACTCAGGTACCTTCGCCATCTACTCGTGTCAATCCCGGACCCTGCCCCCTCACCTTCTCTGCTGACCTATAAATTATTTATCGATATACTCGTGGAAGGTCCCTCGTCCTGGATCCGGAAGGATGGACTAGATTTCGAGGATTCCGGATTCAATCTGATCCCCCATGCAATTGGAAAGAACTCACCCCATTATACATTTAACAGACCTTATTACTACGATAAGGTCAATGGACTGATCAAGGGAGAGATCGATGGTCTCAAGCTGATCCTCCAGGAGAACGGTTTGGATGATGGTCGGTTCACCATTCAGGATATTGCAGATGCATTTGAATTCGTATCGAATTCTCTCGAATACAGATCGGATCCTGATACCGGTAAGAACGAATGGATATCCCCTCTGACATGCCTTGCCAGGGGAGGGGGTGACTGTGAGGATTATTCCGTTCTGCTGGGAGCTGTTATTACATGTTTGGGAGGGAATGCGAGGGTCATTATCACATCCCATCATGCTTTCAATGCGATCTATATTGGTAATGATACCGACCTTCTGGATCTTCTTGATGAGAGGTTCGGTATGGAGGTCCCTTTCCAGTTGATGGAGGATGATCTGGGGATCTGGTTGTTGGTGGAGCCCCAATCCTATGTTGTTTTTGGATGGTTCCCCTCAGATGTTCTGGTCCAAGAAATAGGGGTGGAACAAGGTTCGATCAAAACCTCCATTTACGGAAATGATGTGATTGGATGGGTTTATGGAGATTCAGATTCAGTCTCTGTAGTAGATATATATATTTAAGAGACCATATATATTCCAGGCCCCTAAGGTGTGTCCATGGAGTCTCGAAAAGTGCAGATATCTGGTGGATCAACATTCATAGTTTCACTCCCCAAGAAATGGGCGCAAATGAACGGGATCACATCAGGAAGCTCTTTGAACATGTTGGAAGACCGGAACGGTCATTTGATCCTCTCACCACAACCGATCTCATTCAAAGAGTCCATTGTAGGAGAAGTAAGGCTCTCTGGGAATGAGACCTCAGATGCGCTTATGAGACGGCTAGTTGGCGCCTATGTATCCGGTGTGACCTCCATTATTGTAACCTCAAAGGGTGCGATACCCCCACTTCTTGCAAGGACCGTTAGAGAGTTCACAAGACTGGTAATGGGTGTGGAGATCGTGGAGGAGAAGGTCGATCTGATCAAACTCCAGGACTTGATAGACCCCGCTGATTTCTCCGTTAGAACGGGATTGAAAAGAATGTCCTATATAACTGGGAAGATGGTTGAGGATTCTCTGATGTCACTCAAGGATAGGAACGAACAGATCCTCGATGATGTGATAATGAGGGACATGGATGTGGACCGAATAAACTGGCTAATCCAGAAAGAGTACCACATGGTAACGATGTCCCCTAAGGTTGCCGATAAGACCAAGATGTCTCCAGAGGATGCGTTGAATTACATGATATCCTCCCGTATTGTCGAAAGGATCGCTGACCATGCAGTATCGATTGCGACCTATATGAAAATGGTTAAGACCATGGATGATCCCAACCTTGGGATCAAGATATATGACGAGGGGATCATAGCCAAGCAGATATTCTCTGATTCCGTGATATCTCTATTCTCTCAGGACCTCTCCCTTGCTGATAAGGTGATAGACAGGTCCAGAGACCTGACAAAAAAAGCATTCCTACGGAATGCTCGAGCCTAACGGCTCTTTAGATCAAT
>CBDDUX010000010.1:0-68971 GCA_965234725.1 Thermoplasmatota archaeon
AGTTCCTGTCCCTGAATAGGTTCCTTCTTTTGAGATCCATGGTGAAATATATCACCAAAAAACGATCGGAGATTTATCCCGATAGAGTTCATAGGAGCGGATTTATTGTAATAATGGGTGGACCATTATTTGAAATGAAGCTCATTTTTAAATGAATTCTCGATCTCCTTTAGATCGAATAACAATAGGTCGTTCCTTTCCCGGGAAATATCTTTCAACCTTTCCGTAAATCCACCTCTTGAAAAGACGGCATATCGCTCTTTTCGATCACCGTTTCTCCACCTGAAATCCTTCGATTTTTTCACGAGATCAAAAAATACGGACCTGTCGATCATTCCGGAAGTCCACTTGCACTCACCGAAGAGAACCTCATTTTCGGATTGGTTCAATCCCACGAGGTCGATCTCTTTCTCTTCGAACCACCATCCTGCCAGTGTTGGATATCTTGTCCAGCTTCTGACCATTTCCCTGCAGACCTCCTCGAAGACCGGCCCCAGATAATGGTCGAAATTTGCCATAAGGTCCTCTTTGGCCCCTTCATCATACCAGGAATCGATCTCCGAGAAATGCGGTGATGTGAACCTGAACCAGAACCTGAACAGATTATCCTTGATCGTGTAAAGTGATTTCTTACCCATCACGGGTTTCTCGCGTGTCACAAAACCCAGGTCCATCAGAGTGTCAAGATAGACCGTGAGGTTCTTTGGTTCGATGTAGCTGTAATGTGCTATCTCGGTGACAGTGGTCTTTCCGAGGGAAATACCTTCGAGGATCTGATGGTAGGTTGCCGGTTCCCTCAACTCCTCCTCGAGCAGATATCTTGGTTCCCTGAAAAGGAAGGTATCGGGTTGAAAGAGGTTGCTTTCTATCTCGGTTATCACCTCTTCCCCCTTGAAGAATTCAAGATATTTCGGTATGCCGTCACATACACCGAAAAGTCGGACTGCGTTTTCCATTGAAATATCCGGGAACCATTCAAAAAGTGTTCCGAAATTAAATGGTCCGATGGCTAGGTTGGAGGTCGTTCTACCGAACAGGGGAGAATTCCTGCCCAAAACCTCCCTTTCCATCATCGAAACGGAGGATCCCGATATGACAAGCTTGCAATTTGTATCCATCAATAACTCGTCAATTATCCCCTGGAACTCCGCAAATATCTCCTTGTTGTTCTTGAGGTATGAGAACTCATCTATGATGATTATTGATCCCTTATCTCTTGATATTAGATATTGGAAACAATCCCTGAAAGATCGAAATCCTGGATTTGGAATCGAGAAATGATCGCCTATCAGAGAATTGAATTTATCGAGGTTGTATTCCCACTTTCTGTCCTCGCACATCAAGAAGAGTGAGTTCCTATTCTCTGAAAATTCTCTGAGAAGACGGGATTTACCCACTCTCCTCCTGCCAGTGATCACCACAAATTCAAAACCCTCTCTCTTAAGGGCCTGTTCAAGGGACCTCAATTCATTCTTTCTTCCGATGAATTCCTTTCGAATCACGATTATATAATTACGATTCGAATAATTAATGGTTTTGGTAACTAACGCAGGCCAAGAGAGAAATCTCCACTTGATATTGTGCGGATCATACTGTTTTTAAGGTGAGTTATCAGCAACGATCTTGAGAATGGAACTGTCCCTTTCAGAGGCATCCCCGCTCATATTCATCAATCAGTGGCATGATACCCTTCATGTACGAACTTTCAGGAAGGGCGATCCTTAAATGGCCCCCCATGGATCTGATGGTTTGTACTCTAAATACGACAATACTTTTAATCCGCTCCATATTTGTTAACACATGGACGCAAAAAGACGTTCAGTAGTCTATTTCATAGCATTATCATTGGTCCTTATAGTTCTGTTTTCAAGTGTTCTATATCTCAGGTTTTTCTACAGGCCTGATACGGATGGCACCGTTTCAGAGATCGAAGAAGGTCCCATTCAACTTGGGGATGTGGAGATTTCCGAGTACAACGGGACTAAATTGGGGTCGAAGGAGGATTTCTACGACAACTCCATCATGGGCCCTCAGTATTTTGATATGGACATCTACCGTTTGAGGATCACAGGTCTCGTTGAAAATGAGAGGCCCTATTCATATAATGAGGTCCTTGGGAACAATACACATTTTAGAAAGATAGTTACCCTGAACTGTGTCGAAGGATGGAGCGTCAAGGTCCTATGGGATGGACTCCTGGTCCGTGATGTGATCGAGGAGGCAGGACCTCTGGATTCCGGGAAGGTCTTGATCTTCAAGGCCGCAGATGGTTATACTACCTCTCTTCCCATTGAATTCTTCCATGACCATGATGTGCTGATAGCATATGGAATGAATAACGTAACCCTGGAACCTGAGAGAGGGTTCCCATTTCAGCTTGTGGCTGAGATGAAATGGGGTTACAAATGGATCAAATGGATAACCGAGATCGAGATCAGTGATGATACCGATTATCGAGGATACTGGGAAGAAAGAGGTTACAACAACAAAGGAGATCTTGACGGATCGATCGGAGAGGGGTGATATTGGACCTTTATCGTCTCATCTGCCATCATCGATCTCGCCCTTATTAACGAGCCAGGAGATGTAATTAGAGCCCATCTCCTCGAATATCTCAGCTTTGATCTCTTCTGGAATATACATATTGTTGACCATGTACTGAACGGATTCACTATCATGGACCTTCCAGAGGTGACGGTAGAGTGTTTCCTCTACATCCGTTCTGTTATCGACGAAGACCAGCTGGCAAAATGGACATTTAACGATCACCCGGACCTCAGGGTCCTCGACATCGTCATCTACCTCAACAGCTGTTTCAAGGGAAGGGTCTTTCATCAGATCTCCTCTGGGGGGTAAAGGTGATATTGAACATATAGAAAACATTTGCTATAAAAGGAACACATTGATGAGAGGTTCAAATCATTCAGTTCCATATGAATAAATAATACTATAAATCAAGTGAAAAATATAGGAAAAACAATGAGTAATCCACCCATGATGTAGGGGAAAAGAATGATATCATTTTGATCAAGATCAGGGTCCAGGCAGCAACCGGACCTACCTCCTACAAGGAATTCAAGACACCTATCACGGTTGGACCAAACGGATGCTGCTGCTTTCTTTCTGGCTCCTTCTTCCTGATCGGTGGGATCCTGTTCATTTCAGGATTGGTGAGGGGAAAGAAGAAGTCTACTCCCGAGGAGTGACCCAAAAAGAATTTAGATTGATCAAGCGTACCTACATTCATGTCAGTCCTCACAGACCAGGATATCGTTCACAGACTGGAAAGAGGTACCATGAGGATCGACCCTTTCAGGGAAAAGAACCTTACTCCAAATGGATACGATCTGACCATCAACGAGGTCTATTTCAAAGCCCCTGAGGGAAAGGTCACGATAGGCTCCGCTTACCTGGAACCAGGTGAATGGTGCCTTGTTTCAACAGAGGAATACCTTGAGATCCCTCATGATCTCTGTGCAACATTATGGATGAGATCATCCTTCATAAGAAAGGGATTGATTGCCGGTTTTGGACTTGTTGATGCGGGATTCAAGGGGACATTGACATTCTCCGTCACCAATCTTGGTCCGGAGAAGGTGGCCCTCCCCATCGATGAAAGGATATGCCAGATAAGCTACATGAAGCTGGAATCCACACCCCAGCATCTATATGGTGACAGATCTGGTACTTACCAGGGTCAGAGGGGGATCACTCTTGACGGGGGAAAAAAAGTTTGAAAGGAAATATCTGCAGGAAGATGAATTGCTGTACCTGCTGCCATGAGACTGAGATGGAGCTCTCCAACGAGGATGTGGAAAAGATCTCGGTCCTGGGTTATACCGGATTCTATCACATGGAGAACGGTTACAAGGTCCTGAACAATATTGATGACCGCTGCTTTTTCCTTGAGAATGGAAGATGCAAGATCTACAAGGACAAACCTAAAGGATGTGACATATATCCCCAGGTAATGGCCCTTCCAAGCAGGATCCCCAAAATGGACCGAGACTGCCCTCACCGGAAGCTTTTCAAGTTCAACCAGGAGGAGATAGAGGAGTTGTCCGAACTCATAGACAGGTTGGAGGTGGAGAGGGAATGAAGCTACTGTCTCTAATGTCCGGAGGTATAGATTCACCAGTTGCTACCCACATGATGTTGGAAAAGGGGCATAGTATAGAAATCCTGAACATGGACGGAGGACCCTTCTCAAGTAGTGAAGAACTGGAAAAGGTGGAAGAGATCGCAAGGAAACTTGAGAGCCTCCATCCGGGGAAGGTAAAGCTTCTAAGGGCCGATCACGGATTGAACCTGGAAGCATTCAGCAAAGGATCCAATCCAAAGTATATGTGCATACTGTGCAAGAAGGCAATGCTGATGGTTGCGGACCTGATCTGTGAGAAATGTGACCTGAAAGGGATAGTGATGGGGGATTCCCTAGGTCAAGTTGCATCACAAACACTCCCCAATATGGCAGCTGTTTCTGCGGGCATCACCCATCCCATCCTCAGACCCCTCATAGGCTTTGATAAACTGGACATTGAATCTATTGCAAAGAAGATAGGTACTTTCGATATCTCCATAAGAAGAACCGTAGGATGTACTGCAGCCCCTAAGCATCCGATCACCCATGCAATATCCAAACGTCTTGAGGATGAGGCGAGGAAGGCTTCGATACAGGATACCGTCAGGAAGGTCGTTGAATCTGTAAGAGAGATCCCGCTTGGATGATCTCCCGGTCCATTCAAACTACTATCATTGTTTCCGTTAGGATTAATACATCGTTTACCCTTCATCCCCTGGTGAGAGAAATGGAAGGGTATGCTGAATGCAAGGCCTGTTGCGAAGGAGTTCTGATACCGTTCTACGGCCCGGAAGGCCACGTTGTCTACTTCTGCAACAATTGCAGGGCCAGGTTCTCCGCTTATTACGAGGAACCCATGATGGATGGATTCCCGGTGTTCCTGGATACAGCCTATTACTCCACCGAGGAGGACCATAGGACCCAGGAACCATTCACCTCCGGAAAGTTGATGGACGCATTCAGGGATGCGCTTGCCGAGAATCCACCAGTACCACTGCCACTTGAGGGGGGATGCTGTCCCTTTTGTTCAGGACCTCTGAACCCTGGGGGGGAATGTCTCGACCTCTGTTACCTGCCCAATGTCTGAATAATTTCAGCCCACGTCATGACAATTGCAGGAGCTGCACCCAAAGCTGTACATGTTTCAAAGGATATCCCATTCCCTGTGAGGTCCATCTGGAACTCTCCCATGTTAACGACTTTTTCAGGTAACCCTCTGGGACCCAGCCCAAATACCATCATAAGGGACCTTCCCTCCGCAAGGATCCCGGCAATCTCCTTCGGGCTCCGTGAGAACTTCACTTGCGGTTTTCGGGTTGCAATGACTATCTTGCCAAACTGAGGGGGAAAGCCCCCCTTCGGATAGGGGAAGACATGGAACCTTCCACCCTGGGCAAGTTTCACGATCCAGTCCCCTCCTTGGCCTATCGAGGTGGTCCCAACCAACCATTCGGCAAGTTCCAAAGGAGTCCTCATATCCTTATCGAAGGGAAAACCAAATACCGCCAGATTGCAGTCGAATGCCCAGGCAACAGGACCTGCTCTTGCAAGGGCCCTCCTATGGGCCTCAGAGAATTTTACCGGGTCCAGTGAATTATACAGACCCAGTGTCATTCTTCCTGGCGTCCTATGTACCCCCTGAAAGCCAAATACATCTCTATCGATCTCTTCACCGAACTTCTTGGTTTGAGGTTCTCAACCCTCCAGAAGTACTTGGCAAATTCCTCCTTGAGCTCGTCCGTCTCATCACCCTGGAACATCTTCACTATTACGTTCCCATTTTTCCTCAATACCCTCAAGGAAACTTTCATCACGGACCAGGCAAGGGCAAGGGTCCTTCCCCGATCTAGTATTTTGTTTCCGGAAAGAGAGGGGGAAATATCTGAGATCACAAGGTCGAATTCAGGGGAGATCTCCATTATCCTTCCGATCGCCTCCTCATCTCCGACATCACCCTTGATGAACTGAACATTGGGGATACTTTCCATCGATTCCATATCCACCGCCACGACGATCCCTCCCTCACCCACCATCTCTGAGGCATACTGGCTCCAACCACCAGGAGAGGCCCCAAGGTCAAGGACCTTGTAACCTTTCTTCATCAATCTCAACCTTTCATCCATCTCCTTCAATTTGTAGGTAGCCCTGGAGCGGTAACCCTCTGACTTGGCCTTTCGATAGTAGGAATCATGTTTCCTCCGCCTGATCCATTCTTTTGTCAAGTTGAGACCTCAGACCGGTTTGATGATCCCGATTGTGGGTTCATAGACCTGACCTTCGTCCAATAGCTCCTGGATCGTCTCCTCCAGTTGGATCTTGTCTATTCCCTTCTTGTCACATTCCCCAATGATATCCCTGTAAAGAGCCCCTTTGTCCCCGGTCAACCCCTTTATTATCTCAAGGACCACCGTCTTATTTTCTTCAGAACCCTCCTTGGATACTTTTTCCTCTATAACATGTCCGAGCCTGGGGATCTCTCCAATGGATTCTCCTCTTCCTTCGATCACAAGATCGAGTGCATCCTTCAATCCGAGCTTGATGGGGTCCAGATCCACATTACCATAGATACCCACAGCTCTGACAGCGGATTCCGCAGCCCTCCTCGGATGGCCTTTTTCCACCAATTCCCCCTCCTTCGGATCATCGAGGGCAAGAGCATCCTTCAATGCCCTTATCCGATCCATTGTGAACCTTGAGGTTGAAATGATCCACCTGTCCCTCTGAGGAATGTCCACCGGGAAGACGGCCTCAGGTTTCACTGAAGCATAGAAGGTTCCGTCATCACGGATATAGGTCCTGACTTTTCCCACGACACCTATCAAAGTAGGGGGTTCAAGCTGGGAAAGTGCTGCAAGGGCCTGGGGTTGATATTGACCCGCATAAAGATAGAACATTCCGGTGGGGTCCCTGACCTCGGTCCTGTAAATCGGTGATTCATCGGTCCCGTTGTTGACCTTGGACATCATCACCCCTATGAAATATATCCTGTTCACGGACTCACCAAGTGGTGTGATGACATAGTTCGGAGCGTTCTCTTCAAGGCCTCTGTCCTCATGCTGGCTACTGTTGTATTCCACTGCGAAGACCCTCTTTGCTGCCTCCCTGAGCCTTGCCATTCAAAGCACCTCCAGGACATCCATCAGGGCCTTTGCCTCATCCATGTATTCTCCCTCATCGGGTTCCAATATATTGGGAAGGACCGTGGGGCCGAAATCGTCCCGGATCACATTTCCCCTCATGAGGAATTCCTTTCCAAGCAGTCTGCAGCTAAGGTGCTCCACAACCCTCGCCTCATCATCACAATACTTTGATTCACATTCCTTGACATCCATTCCAAGGATCTGTTCTGTGATCTCAGTGTTCAGGATGGCAAAAAGTGCTCCCGTGCCATCATCAAGAACTACTTTGGTCCTCAGGTCGGGGATGCCTTCCTGTTGACCGTGGATCGAGCAGTTTCCATTGATAAGAGCCCTGTTGCATGTTTGGCATCGGAATATCAATCCGGATCCGTCCCTGATCTCAATTATCGTACCGAAGACCTCAACATCAGACGCACCTGCTTCCAAAAGCTCCTCAGCATGAAGACGAGGAGTCTTCATGACATCAAAATCCATATCATTTAACTTGGATACCTCCGCCCTTTCGTCGAAATTTATCTGAGGGATGCCTCTCCATTCCTTGACATAAGCTCCCTTTACAGAGATCACATCGCCTGTCTCCAGACCGAAATCATGCCATGAGGTGAACCGGACCCTCTTGGTATCATCGGCTATTATTCCGTCGAATATCACCTTTTCACCGTTTTCGGTGTTGATCTTCCTCTTTTCAATGTTTAGGACCTTTCCTTTGACAAGTATATTTCCCTGACTGGATTTGACTTCCTTGAGGGGGACCTCCTGGAGGTTGCCGAACCTGGGAAGCTTGGATACCTCTAACTTCTCAAGTTCGTTGTCTTTTGCATCCTCAACCTTGGAAAACTGTCCCAGATTTATCTCCACCTCTCCCCTGAAGGTCTTTGCCGAGACACTTTTCAGTGTGTAGATGCCTCCTTTCTCCAGGAGATGGCCTTCCCATGAAACGAATCTCCGTATCATGGTATCATCGGCCACAAGACCTGTCACCAGCGTCTTTTCTCCGTTAACCGTGGTTTGGACCCTCTCGTTGGAAGACAGACATTTGATGGTTACATCGACATTCATCTCATTCCCTTTTAGCTCGGAAAGTTTCCTTTCACCAAGTGATGCATAGGTCTGCTGTGTCCCCCTGAACTTCTTGAGAATTGCTTTCTTCGCCTCCTGGGGGACGATACCGTATTTGAGATAGCGTTCCATCTCCTTGTCTATCTCTTCTCCGTCCACTTCCGGAAGCGCCTCTTTTAATTCTTTTATTACAGGCGCGATCTCTTCTGACATGTTTTACCCTCCTCGAACTAGAGTGGGAACCTCTAAAAGGCCCTGCCGAATAAAAAGATTTGTCATCCACTAGAAATGGTGGTATAACCTCGGTTCGGTGCCTTATTAATTATGTTGATGATCGGGCCCCGATGGTACTGAAATGGGGATCCCCAATCTGACCTTATCCTCGTTGGAAAGATTTTCAAGGTCCAGTGAAAGAAGCACCCTGAGTTCCTTCTTCTTCTGGGCAATGACGTAAACCCTGATTATCATCAAAGGGAGTAGGACTATAAATGAGATCACGAAGAAAATGGGAATGAGTGGAAGAAGGGGCTCATAGTGGGCCTTCATTATAACTTCCGATGCGAGATTATCATACTCGTCCTCAGGATTGTCCGGATTGTAGAAGATGAGATAGTATGTGGTCGTATCTGCGTCTCTGAAAGCCAGCTCCCAGGAGAGATCCGGTCTGTTGTAAGTGATGGACCCGTTCCTGAAGGATGAGGCTCTGAAGTATGCCCGGAGTTGTTCGGGTTCCGTTCCTGTGACATCCACCGACAGGTCCGGAAGATCATCCTTATAGAGGTAGATATAAAGTCTGTTATGTTCGTTGGCAGCTGTCATATCCATCTCGAAATCGAAATCGATCCAATATGTTGTAGGGACAGCGTAGGCCTGAATTGACCCGGACTGGTCGAAATTGTTCTTCCCAACTGAGTATCTCTGGGTAACCTCCGAGGAGGTTTCGGATACAGGCAGTAGGAAGAGTACCAGAACCACAATAAAGACCAAGACAGATGAGCTGAATGCAAAGATCCACCTCTGCCTGGCAACATCGAGATCGGCTGAGCGTTCCATCAGCTTCTGCTTGATGATATCGTTCTCATCCATCATACGGCGGACCTCCCGGGACACCCTGGTCCTTTGGCTAATCACGATATCCGTTAAAAACCCTTTTGAGGCAGCTTAGCATGGTCTAGTGGAAAAATTAATATCTCCAGGGTGTCCAATGAGGTTAGAGGTGTTGACCTGAGAAGCATAGTTGCATCAATGGTATTGTTGGTAATGGCCCTATCAATTGGTTCAGTGATCTTAATGGAGGTCGATGGGGAACCGACAGCAGTTATCGATGAGGACAACATTACAGTTGACAAGGAGCAGCCGAAATATTCCGATAATCTGACGATCACAGCCCCTGTGGTCCTTGTGGATGCGGACCTGGTAAGTGTAAATCTGGAATGGAAATTGTGTACCGAAACCGCCTGCAACATACCTGTGAAAAATAACATGACGGACAATGGAGATAGTACTTATTCTGTCATGGTCGGGGGTCCATTCGAGGAAAAGGACAGCAATGGAGATCCTTACATCGACATCGGATTTACCATAGAGGTCACTTACACTGCAATAGGGGGAGGTGAGGAGAAGATGGTGGAGTCAGAAGAGATCACCGTCCTTTTCAATATAACAGCCCCATCCGATGATGATGATGCACCGGATGATGATGATACGGAGGAGAAAAAGGATGATTCTCCCTTGGGTCTTGAGATCATCTTCGCTGGCATTATCATAGCTGTTGGAATATTTGCCCTAAGAAGGAAGAAATGATCAGGGAGGAATGGTGCTCCATCCCTGTTCGAATAGTTCCAGTATATCCAATTTCAATCCATCGTTCTGGAAAAGGGGCATACCAACCTTGGTTCCAGGGACGGAATAGGTCATCCCATTGGCTTCTCCATCCTCTTCCTTTCTGGTCATGATCATATCGATCACACGGTTTCCAACGGTATCGCCCTCGGATGCTGCCATCATTACCGGTCTGACATCCCCGTAATCCTCGAAGACCTGCTCAACGTCCAATGAGTATACATCGAGCAGAGGTGAAACAATGACCGCAGACATCATCCTTTCCCTTGACATCTTGGCGATCTGGGAAAGAGCAAAGAGACCACCCCTGCCCACACCCACCATTGCTCCATCCGATCCAGCATCGGTGTTCTTCTTCCCATTATCGTCATCAGCATGAACCCACCTGTAGGCTCCCTGGATGTCAAGCTGGATCCCCATGAGGTCCTCATGGGACATCTCCGTCCAATCATAGGTGATATCGGGGGTCTTGACGTTCTTTGTGGAATCACCGTGACCCCGAAGGTCTATCGCCAGGACATTGTAGTCCTCCTTCTGGAGCTCCACGGCATAATCATCCCATACCCTCCTGTCAGCTCCGAGGTCATGGACCAGATAGATCGTGGGCCTGTCAGAGCTAAAGGCTTGGTAAAAGGTCCCATTGATCACTGCTCCGTCCCCTGAGGTATACCAAATGGTCTTCGGTCCTTCAGGTGTGGATTCAGCATCATGAAAGAAGGATAGAAATAACAACACTCCTGCCACCAAAATGAAAAAGACGAACATGGCAACGAAGATCCCGGCTACAGTTGACCGCGGCATTTCCTGGATCGATCTTTTTGGCCGGTCCACTCTTGTCTCCCTCATTCTTCTTCTGGGATCAAGGTCCGGATGCATCTTCCTGTAATGTCTGGACAAGTTCTTCTTCTCGATGGAAATACCACAATCCGGACATTCGACCTTGGGGCTTGCTGCCATGTTATCACACTCAGAGGTTTTTTGAACCTTATATCATTTTTGAGGGGGATTAGGAACGATACCTATCCCTTGGATCGCAAAAGGATGGATATTACCGCCTCTTCGATATCCTTCCTGGATAGATCGGATATTTCCTTTTCATCCATGGCAAGAATTTGGTTCAAGGCTTTCGGGGAACCTCTGGTGGATGAATAGATCTCTATGGCCATTTCCTCCCCCATCCCTCTCCCTCTACAAGATGATACAAAGAAATCCATGGAAAGACCCTGAACCGAGATAACTGGCCCCTCGATCTCCACATCCAATGAGGTGGTCATGATTAGGTCCAGGGACCTGAACTCCCTGGGCCAGTGGCCATTCCTGATGTCATTTACCTTCATACTTCCTTTGAGGACCGAATCCACATCCCTATCCGCTCCCCCCAGGAGAACGATAAGGTCCCATGGACCACCGTCAAGACAGGTCCCGTCGTCATCTCCTCTCTCCAGCCAGAGAGCTTTCCTTCCCCTGGACCTGGCCCATAGTTCTATTAGGTCCTCCTTTCCGGAATCCTCGTTTCCAGCAAGGATGACCATCCCATCTGAGAGCAGGGTATCCATTCTCTCAAGGAGCTCCCTGTCAAAGGATAGACCTTTGAAGCTTTCCCTGAATGCGAGTGGCCTCCATCCCTCAGGGATGCAGGGCCCCTCACCCACCATCTCTCTAAGGGAAGCCGAGGTCCACATTATATCGTTCCAGGAAAGGTCCTCCACAGGCAGGGATAGAAAAAGGGATGCAGGAAGCTTTGACATGGACAGCTCGATCAGATGAAGATTGATCTTTTCCAGGCAATCCAGGGCCTTCCCCGAGCGTCTCCTGCCGGTCTCATCGGTCCAGTAGACGGTCTCGTCGTTCACCCTATCAAGAGCTTCCCTCGAAGTAAGAAGTCCCTCTTCCGTAAGGGAATAAACCTTGACCCTTCTGGGTTTTCCAGGGACCCTGCCCATCTCCTCGAAGATGAGATCGTCCTCTAGCAGAGGCTTCAACACCCTTGGTATGTGGGTCCTCCCAATACCACACATGGAAGCAATCAGATCCTGATCTGAAACACCTCCCGTCCAACCGTCAGGGTCTCCTCTGGAAAGAAGATGTATAAGGACCCTGTCTCCGGAGGTGACAGGCAACCTCCATCATCCCCCCTGGGACCTCTTGTAATCTCTGGCAGCTTCTACCAGACCCAGGAACAAAGGAGCGGGTTTCTCCGGCCGTGAAAGGAATTCGGGATGGAACTGGCATCCGATATGATATCTGGACCCTGGAAGTTCTCCTATCTCCATCTTGATGCCATCTTCCGAGATCCCTGAAAACAGGATACCTGCCTTCTGGATCCTTTCTATCCATTCAGGATTGATCTCGAACCTGTGTCTATGCCTCTCCCAAATCTCGGTATTACCATAGAGATCATGGGCAAGGGTCCCATCCTTGATGATGCACTTCTGGGCTCCCAACCTCATGGTAGCCCCCATCTGAGTGACACGCAGCTGTTCAGGAAGTATGTCAACCACGGGATGAGGAGTATCCTCGTCGAACTCAGTGGAGTTCGCACCATCGAATCCCATGACATTCCTTGTGAACTCTGCAATGGCCAGCTGGAGTCCGAGACAGATACCAAGGAAAGGAACATCGTTCTCCCTGGCATACCTGATAGCTTCGATCTTCCCCTCCGTTCCCCTTACCCCGAATCCTCCAGGGACCAAAATGCCATGAACGCTGGAAAGAGTATCTCTCAGTTCTTTAAGCTCCTTTTCGAAGCCAGGACCTCTTTCAGGTGCATCGATCCATACGATCTCCACATTGACATTTGCCCTTGCTCCAGAATGTTCGAACGCTTTGAAATGTGAGATGTAGGAATCCCTTAGACCAGTATATTTTCCCACAAGGGCGATCCTTATGGTCTCAACAGGGCTCTCCACCCTGTCCACGAATTCGGTCCAGGCCTTCAGGTCTGTAACATTCATTTGAAGTTTGAGCCTCTCCCTCACATAATCAGTGAGCCCTTGCCGGTGAAGGAGGAGTGGGACCTTGTAAATTGGAGAGACGTCATGGGCAGTGAACACTGCCTTTACCGGAACGTTGCAGAACAGAGAGATCTTCTCCTTGGTGCTCTGCTGCAGAGGATCCGAACATCTTCCCAGAATTATATCCGGTTGGATACCTATCGATCTCAGCTCCTTGACCGAATGTTGAGTGGGTTTTGTCTTCTGCTCACCAACCACCCCCATTATCGGTATAAGGGTCGTATGAATGAAGATCACATCCTTTCCACCCAGTTCCATATGGAGCTGTCTGGCAGCTTCAAGGAAAGGCATGGATTCCATATCACCGACCGTACCCCCAAGTTCTATTAGACACACATCAACGGCGGACCTCTTTGCAACATTCGTTATGGTATTCTTGATCTCCTGGACGATGTGAGGTATGATCTGGACGGTCTTTCCAAGATAATCGCCCCTCCTCTCCTTTTCGATGACTGATCGATATATCTTGCCCGTAGTGATATTGTGGTCAGAGGAAAGAGTGATATCCAGGAACCTTTCGTAATTCCCCAGGTCCAGGTCCACTTCACCACCATCGTGGAGAACGAAGACCTCCCCATGTTCGTACGGGTTCATGGTGCCCGCATCACAGTTCAGATAAGGATCCACTTTGATCGAGGTGACCTTCAGACCTGACCTCTTAAGTAGAAGACCTAGTGATGATGCTGCTATACCCTTTCCAAGACCGGAAAGGACCCCTCCGGAAACGAAGATGTACTTCATCTTACCCACTTTCAACCGTATGTTCAACAGGTCAATAAAGGTGTCTGTAAGCTACCTATTCCTCAGCCTTCAATGAGAGGTTCCGAAAGGGATGATGAATTGCCTGATCCGACCTGCAAGTATCTTCCCAGGTAGGCATCCACCATCCATTTCACATTGCCATTCTCATCTTTCTTCAACCAGAAGGGGATGACAACCCTCCTGGACCATCTGATATTGAACGATGTCGGATCGAAAAGATAGCGGACCTCTTGATAGATGGTGGACATAAGCGTCTCCCTAACCATTCTGTCCTCTGCATGTCTCTCCCTAGTCAGCCGGTCCTTGAGAGCTCTGATGTATCCCACATTCTCCTCACTTGCTTTATCCATGACCTTAGCAGGGCCCTTTCCGTCCCAAACGGAGAGTGTGGACCTCAGCTCCTCTGCAAGTGCATTGGGAATGTCGATCAGTCCGGACTTGATCGGATCGAAAAGATATTCACCCGCCCGGGAAACTGTTGCACCGTCATCTGACTTCAGGGAATAGGAAACGCTTACCAGAAGATTTGGCACATGTTCCAGATCGAGCTCCGTATCATTTGGAACACCTGCCTTTGCACACGCTTCCTCCCGGTTGCATCTGGTAGGGGCCAATGTCGCCCCTACCCATGGTCTCTTTTCCGGTGGAGTCTCCTCTATGGTTTCCATAAGGGGAAGGTCCGGGATGAGCTGGATCCCTTCCTCTTCCTTCTCCTGAGAACCGCCCTCCTTCTTCTTCCAATCATCGAACCCGGACCATGCGTTGAGGAGTACATCCTCAGATACCATCGAGGCTTGGGAACCCTTTCCGTCGGTTGGTTTTACGGACCCATCCGGAAACTCGACCTTCCTCACCTGTATCGAGAGCGCCTCCTCCGTGACCCTGGCACCTGGTTCCGTTACAGGTCGAACAGAGGGCTCTTCTCCTTTGGTAGTCTCCGGGCCGATCTCGGAAGGCCCGAGAAGAGGGTCCTTCTCCTCGTTAAGGAACTGGTCCAGTACCATAAGAGGATCGAATGCCTCATCTCCGGGAGATCCCTTATTCTCCAACTTTTCTTCTTTTTTCTCAGAGACAAGGTACTGTTCGCCAATGGCTATCGCAAGGGCCATTCGGTCCCACGTTGCGCAACCTGCATCATCAAGGACCTTCCTGGACTTTCTCAGTAGTTTATCAGGTGAGATGAAAAGCATTGAATCTGCAGAGGCGTTCTCTGCCATGGAGATGAACATCTCCGCCTCTCCCTCCGAGGTCTTATGACCGGGATCCCCGTAACCAACTGCCATAGTGGAGGAGCCTCGTTGAAGCAGAAGATAACTGTTCTCAGGGGAGGAGACCAATATCTCATAGCCTCTGGCAAGGAAGATCTCTTTCAGGATAGGAAGGAGCTGCATTGATCTTTCACCCTCCCCGGTGGATGGAACGATATCGTATTAAACATGTCGAATGACACATGGGGATCGATCAGAGGTCATCAAGGGCCGAGGCAAGGTCCGACTCGCTCCTTGAGGGTTCCTTCTTCCCTTTTCGAGAGAAAAGACCTACGGATATTCTCTTAGGTTCTTCCTTCTTTGGAGCCTCGATATTGATATCGAAATCGTCATCAGGAGGGGACCGGGTCTTCAAATTGGGTTTCTTTATGACCACCGGTTCCCCGAATTCAATATCGAAATCATCATTTTTAGGTTTCAGGTCGAGGACCGGTGCCCTCCTCTTTGTGATCTGAGTAGCTGCAGCTTTTTCTGCCAGGGCCTTCCTGCTCTTTTCCTCAAGACGTCGATCCCGTTCAGCCATCTTCAGCTTCCTTTTATTGTCCCTGGATTCCTTCAGGAGCCTCCTCCTCTCCGGATTCCTCACTAAATGGAAGAGTGTGACGAAACCAGGGTCCACACCTTTGGGTAGCTTCCTCTTCCTCATCACCAGCGGATTCACACCCAAATTGAATAGGACCAGTGCCATTATCAACCAGAATACTATGGCCCAGGCCCACGGAACATACGTAAAATCAAGGCCGAAGATATAGACCATGAAGGTCATTTCATAGGAGATGGGTTCCCGGTCTTCATCCAAGGAGATATATGTGTCGTAATAAGAAATGGCCTTTACACTGAAATCTGCCGTATCCATATGCCACCTGATGGTGCTTCTGGGAGCCGTGACCTTGATGGTAGCCTTTGCCTCGGACCTCGGAGGAATGTCAAGGGTCGTCTGGTTCAACTGGAAGATCCACCCCTCTTTGGCATAGGTCATCTCGTTGGGTATCGAGAGGTCCACACGTTCGTTCCCATTCCCCGTATTGAGGACTATCACCTCAATCTCACCCGATCCACCTGGACTCAGGTCAACCATTGGAGGATCGAATGCCATTTGCAGGTAGTGATAGGGGTTGACATGAACATAGAGATATGTGGGTTCAATGATCCCACTCTCCCAAGTACCTCCCTGCCCTGCATTCCATTGTGCGCTCCATTCTCCCCAGATGGTAACCTTTACCATTGGACTGATGCCTGTGGAATAATTAAGCATGGGGGTTGCAAGTCTGATATTTGCGATTATTGGCACCTGGGCGAGTTTTGTTCCGGGAGCTATTGTTGCCACCATTGGAGTTACCGATCCGAGGACAATGGTCGTATCTTCGGATTCAAACCACATACGGACATCAACCCGATCCCTCAGTACCTTCGAGGTCCTATAGACGGAAACCATACCTGTGACCTGTCCGGAAAACCTTGACTCACCTGGTCCCGTATATAGTTCAATAACATTCCCCTTCTGATCGGATCCGGTATCATCCATTACGATGTAACCTTCGATACTCCTGATACCTTCGGCTTCTTTAAAAAGAGAAAGGTCCTGGGATAAGTTCTGAAGAATAAGGGCACAAAGCACGACGACCGAAGCGGCCGCGACCATCAATCTTGCCCTTGAGGTCCATTTCAGAACTTTTGATAAGACCATGGAATGGTTCACCTGTCCTGAGGTGTATCCACCTGTTCTATGATCTCTTCACCAGCATAAACGGCATCCACTGAATGAACAGAACCTGCCATCTCCTCGATACTTTTTCGGATCAATCTGTAATCCAGGTTGAATCCTTCTATGATCACCTTGATATTCTCTGTCTCCTGGTCGACTTCATTAAGGAAAATGGATACACCGGAAACACGCTTGATCTCTGAGAGCTTTTCTGAATATTCAATGATATCCGGTTTATGGGGTTTGAGAACATCGAGGACAATCTTTCTGATATTTGACAACCTTTTGCCTCCAATTCCGAAACTTATTTTATAAGGTGAAATGGTATCGGAAGTGCCATATAAATATGTTGGGTAATTTCCATCTAAAGGTATCTGGCTAAGGATTTATTTGCCTCATGGAGGGCATAGATTGGCTGTATCAAGTGAACCATCCTTCATCAAGGGACTAATAATATCATACCTGATCCTGTTGATCTCAATCCCAGTGGTCCTGCTTCCCCTGATAGGCCCAATCCTTGCAATGACAATGATCCCATATCTTTCAGGAGCTCTTGGGGCAAGATTCGCACACCCCAAGGAGAGAGTTCCTCTTGCTCTCACATGTTCTCTCACCTGGGCGGTTCTGGAGACCGCTGTCCTGTTGATCGGATTGACAGTTATCACAAGATTTACACCCACTGGCCTGGTCCTTGATGCTATGGGTCTTTGGATAATAGCAATGATCTGGCTCCTGAACATAGTATTCATGCTTCTGGGAGCATTCCATCCCTGGAGGGATCCTTTTACAGACCTCAGGTAGAGGTGCCTATTGCGGTGGTTGGTAGTTGGGCTGCCCCTGAGGAGGGGGGATATCGGCCGGAGTGGATTGCGGAACCGGTTGTGTCATAGGTGGACTCTTCACCGGTTGTTGAGGTACCATATCCACCTGTTGAGCCACCGGTGGAGTGGTTTCCAATACAGGTTGGGGTTGATCCATCTGCAAGGTGACGGACCCATCCTGCCACTGCCTCTGCCTCTCCTTCTCCTCCATCTGCTTCTTTGCTGCCTGTCTGAGCATCAACTGCTGCTGGCGAAGCTCCTTGTCATCCTGCATGAGCCTTTCCATCGATCTGTCCGCCTTTCCAACGATCCCCATCAGGAATACCAGCAGGCCCCCGATCAATATTGTCAGGCCGGGCATCAGCCAGATCCATCCGGAAAGGTATCCTTTTCCACCCCAGGATGCATATCCGGGTGAAACGGCCCTCTCCTCTCCGAAATCATTGGCCTTCGATTCGACCTTGATCAGGACCTTGTCCCCCTTTGAGCCCAGGTCCTTGTCCGAATACACCCATACATCCGATTCGTAATTGACGCTTCCTTCCCTCAAGGCCAGGACCCTGTTGTCGCTTCCATCTCCATCTATCTCGTATGCTGTGTACTCCTGATATCCGTGGTTGATCCCCTGGTCCCAGTTCGTATCCTCGTAAGCTGTGACCCTGGTTATCTCTCCGAAGACCATCTGTTCTCCCCCGGATACCTTGTACGAAAAGGCCCCGCTTTCATATTCAGCCTCGATGCTGTTGGGAGAGTAGACAAGGAACATCATTGAAAGGAACATGACAAGCATCAGGACGAATCCCACGATCCCGATTATTCCTCCGATGAAGATCAAAGTGGGGTTCCTTATCCTTTCTACCTTCATCTTTGCCATCTTTTCCTGGATGTCCTCTTCTGTGATCTCCTTTACTTCCTCACCGGGAATGAATGTAAGGGGAGCTCCGCAAAAGGAACATTTCCTTACATCTCCGTAGTTATTCCTACCGCATTTCGGACATCTGCTGGTCAAGCCTTCACCCGGTGGTCAACATCTTTGCCCTAAAATATATTTTTGGTCCAGGCGATGGGGGGTATGGATACAGGAGATGGAAGGATTGACCGAAATAGAAGACATCATGGAAAGGGTCGGGCCTTACCTCTCAAACATGGATGAGGCGAGGAAACTGATCATTGAAGCAATGGAGAGTGTTGATCCCCTCAAATATCTAGAACAAAAGCTCCGCTCATCGGAAGGTCTGTTGAGGGGGGATATAAGGATAATTCTCAACTGTTTCAGAAAATGATCAGGACTGCTTTATACTCTCCAAGATGGAGGTTGCATTCCATATTAGTGTCCTAGCATGGAGGGGGATATTAGGGTCGTTGGAGAGTTCCTCCAGGACAGAAACTACGCTGGCACATCTGAGGTCCAATGCTTCCCTCTGATCGAAAAGTCTCTCCTTTGAATCCTTTGCACCCTTCCTTATGTTCCTGGGTACCGAAGTATCCTCGGAGAGCATATCGAGGTAGGCAGATACCTGCTCCAGCTTCTTGTTGTTCTCATTGATCATGATGTTCCCTCCATTAGGGATCAGGGTCCGGTAGGAGTGATTGATGTCCCGTATTTAAGGATTTTGATATCTATCACGTAGTTCCAGCCGGTATCTTGGGATAATTACCAACAGTGATCCATGTATCCATACCAAATTGTCCAATTTTGATCTGAAAAATGATCGGATCTTACCTACTGATCGGATGTTTTAAAAATTAGATATGGGAGGGGTCGAGCCCCTCCCATTAGTTGTCTGCATAAGATCCGTTTTACTTCTTTTCCGGAATGAGGAGTGTCACACCACATTCCTTGCAGGGGATCTCGGCGGGCCTCTTATCGATGCTGACAACCTGCTGTGTCTTGCACTGAGGGCACTTCACCTTGACGGCTTCCTTCTTTCCCGGAGAATCGCTTTGGAGCTTTCCTCCTGTCGGACCTGGTACAGTTGCGAGGGCTCCCGGAGCAGAGGGAAGGCCTGGTCCGGTCTTTGCCGGTGGTGCCGCAGGGGCTCCTGTTCCGGAGGCCTCCTTGATGACCTTCCTGGGTCCTGGTCCTGCACTCCTGTCGGTCTTCATCCTCTCTACCAGGGACTCAAGCTCCTTGATCTCCTTGTTCCTGTTATAGGCCAGACCGACAATGATAACGATGGCTATCAATGCCAGTATTACAAGGACGATAAGTAGGGTCTGGTAGCCGATATAGTTCCTGAGGTTGAAGGCTGACACACTCCTGTCAATTTCCTGATCGTTGTTGTCCTCGTCCACCTCTATCAGACCCTGGTCGATCTCGGCCTTTATGGTGAAATCTCCGGTTGCTCCAGGCGTCCATGCGATCTTGAAGGTCTTCGTGGAGCCATTCGGTATGTCCATGGAATCCGATGTGAAGGTGTTCCCGCCCACGGAGACCGTGACTGTAACGTCTTCAGCATCGGCCCGGCCCGTGTTGGTGATCGGGATCTCGATATCCACGGATTCGTCCTTTGCAAGGTCCGCATCCTTGGGGACACTCAGCTTTCCCATTACAAGCTCGGGGACCTGGGCATCGACATAGAGATACTGGTAGATCCTAGCGTTCCTGCCGTTTATGGAACCGTCATCGGGCCATATCTCGAACTTCAATGTTTGCTTACCGTCCTCAAACCCGGAGGTCTGGGAGAAGGTGATGGTCACCGTGATCTCCTGTGCCTCTCCTAGGGGAACTCTCGGATGGTCCGGTGAGACCTGGATGTCCCAGCCCGTGGGAGCGTTGGGTTTCTTTATGTAAAAAGTGTCGTCATCGTTCCCGCGGTTCTCCAGGGTGAAATAAAGCTTCAGATCATTCCTTTTATCGTTGACATCGTATACATAAGGATCATTGGACTCTCCGCCATCATCCACCTCTGAAACAATTACGTTGAACTCCTGATCCACATCCACTGTGAAAGTGATGATCTCCGGATCAGCATCCCTGTCACCTCTGGACTGGACCTCGATGTCGAAATCGTAATTTCCGGACTCGACATCCTCGGGATCGTTTACAAAGGGAATGGACGGATCAAAGGCGTCCTTTTCAAGGAGAGGGACCGTCACGTTGAGATAAACATAGGTCTCCTCTTCGGGATCAAGGGTCAGGAACTCTGCTGAAAGGGTACCCCATTCACGTTTCGTACCCTTTACATCCAGTTCATAGATATCCCTTGAGTTGCCCTTGTTAATTACCTTGAAACGGAAGGACACCTTCTCGCCTACCTGGGCATCTTCCTGATCCTCGTCGGATTCCAGGTTGTGCGAATATGTCTTTTCAACATCAACGCTCACAGTTAGGCTGTCCGTTGCCTTTTCCCTTTCGAACTTGTTGTTCGAATCACGTTCCACATCGATCTGGAACCTGTAGTTGCCGGCCATGGCTTCCTCATTGTCGTTGGGGACCCTTATGGTCAGGGTTATCTCTGTCTTGTCGTTGGTTGTACTTCCCAGTGCGTCCAGGGTGACCTTGGACTTGGAGAGAGAACCCCAGGAGTCGGTATCGTCAAGTTCAAGGACATCTATTGTGAAAGTGTCTTGGTCGTTGCCCTGGTTCTGGACTTCCACCTTGAACTGAACGGTCTTGCCCACCTCGACGTCGAGGTTCTCGTCCTCGACCTCGATGGTGACACCGTATACCTGGTCGATCTCTACGGTAATCTCCTTCCAAGAGGTTACATAATCCTTCTCGGGGTTGTACTCCGAGTCATCCCCCTGGGATATCCACCTGAGCCTGAACTCGTATCTGCCCGTGAGAGTATCCATGGGAGCTTGAACCCTGACAAATATATTGGTTGATTTGTCTGCGTCCACCTCGATTCCGGAGGGAGGGCTAATTGCCCAGTTTGCCCCGCTATCTGTTGAAAAAATGACCTCGAACTTTTCTGGAAGGTTCATCTCATCAAGTTCCAGCTTGAAGAAGTCGCTGCCAGTTCCGGCATTCTCAACCGTGTTGGTGAAAGTTCTTGCGAGAACATTTCCTCCCTGCGTGGAAAGGACATCGGTTCCCTCGGATGTCTTGATATAATCTTCACCGAAGATGTTGGCACCGTAAGCCTGCTTTACCTTGGTCTGAAGGATGATTGGGTTCGAATATTTATCATCCTCATCAGTGTCTCCCTCGCTGTAGGCCCATATCACGGTCTTCCAGGTGTCTGGATTGTAGTCATCCACCTGTACTGTTACTGTTATCGACTCCGATCCGGATTTGGGTATGGAATTGGTTACCTTCTTGGAAAGAACAACCTTGAACTCGTGATCTGTCTTGGTGAAGTTGTCCCAGTTTCCCTCGAAAGATACGGGCTTCGTGACAGTATCATCCAGAACCTGTATCTTGAACGTATCGGAGGATTCTCCTTTGTTAAGGACCTGAACGGTGTACTCCACTTCTGTGTAATCGAGGTCCACATCGGGAATGAGCTCCTTCGATGATTCGGCGGAGCTCAGCTCAACATCCCTTCTTGGAGAGACGGTCACTGTAAGGGCTATGGTATCTGAAACACCGGTATCCCCAATCGAGCTTGCCTTTATTGTGAAAGCAACATCTCCGGCGGCAGCATTGTCATCCACAACTATCTTGAGGGACAATGTCTTCGAAGCATCAATCGCCAGGTTATTCACGGTCTTCTCCAGGGTTGTCTTGACACCCCATTCCTCGGCCCAGGAGGCCTTTGATGATGTAAGTGTCAGCTCATAGCTGTCAAGTGAATTCCCGGTATTCTTGAGCTGGACCTCGAAATTCACAATCTCTCCTGGTTCGGCCTCTTTCTTTGTAACCGAATTCGCCACGGTGAGGTCAACACCGAAATCTTCAATCACCGTTACAACGAAAGAGGTGATAGTCCAGGTGGACCCTGAAGTTGTGGATACGTTGAAGAAGATCGTGAAGGTCTCTGCGACAGCATCGGCTTTTGCCTTGATATTTGCATAGACAGAGGATGCTTCGTTCGGTTTTAGATTGGATAAGGTTGAAGGTGAGATCGTCACCCAGCTCCTGTATTTTGCTGGGGTAAGTGTGTCGACCTTTACCGTCATGGTGGAAGGTTCGTTACCCTTGTTCGTTATATTCAATTCCACATCGGTAAGTGTCTTTCCAGGTTCGACCTCGTCCGATCCCTGAGGAATAAGGAACTGTATCTTATTGACTGGCATCACCTTGACCTTCAGGGTGATATTGTCTATGATTATGTCATCCAGCTTCTGGGAGGTTGTCCCATCGGATATTGCTTCGAAGACCAAATCATATGTACCTGTCTCGATGATCTTGTCCTCAATATCGGGAATGGTTACGGACACGGAAATGTATCTCTTCTGATAGGGGGCAAGGGTGATAGTGGACGGATTGATCACTAGGTTCTCGAAATCAAGTTCGTCCTTCACTTCGATCCTGAATGTGTCCGAAACCCTGGTTCCCCAGTTCTCAACTGATACATTGAATGTAGCAGAAGAACCCGGGAAGGCCTGTTCGAAGTTATCATCGGTAGAAAGGTCCCCGGCGAACTTGTCCGCGAAGATCGCTGTGAAATATTTCTGGTCCATTATTGCGAGGTCTGTAGAATGGGTTGCTGTCACCTTGACCCAGACGGATCCCAGATCCGGGTCGGCGCCTGTCTTGATGGTAGCTGTCAGTTTGATGGTCTCCTGAGCCAGAGGAGCAAGGACCTTGGTCGTCAGGTTCGAGTTTGGTATTGTGAAAGACACATCGGAACCGTAGTTGGGATGCTCGAGTGAGATCTGGTAGTAGTCAGGGGATGTACCTCTGTTCTGAACGATCACACTGAATTCAACAGAAGAACCGATATTGACCTGAGACGAGTTCACACCTGCCAGGATCTTGACCCTGTGGACCGGCTGAAGGACCAGGGAAAGCGTGATCTCCGCCTTCTTGTCATCCATATTATTGGTTATGGTTCCATTATCGCTTATCGCTTCTACTACAAAGAAATAGGTCCCTGCATCAACTCCGGACCCGATCTTTGGCATCTCCATCACAAGCTTGGCTGCCTTGGAGGAATCCGTTTCTATGGTTGCCTTGGCCTGTTGGTTATCTGCGAAGTATATCGAGTAAAGGCCAGCGAAGTTTGAAGGGGCCGTCTTTACCTTCACTGTGATCGAATCGTCCTGACCGGAACCCCTGTTGTAGACATCCATATTGAATGTGACGGATTCCGGTGTACCTGATGTATTGGAGAACTTGCCCTTCACACTCTGCTTGTTCGCCGAGATGTCAACGTTGAACAGCTGAGGTATCCTGACGGAAAGCCAGAGGTTCTTGTACACATTGCTGTTAGTCGAACTCGCATTGATCTTGAACCTGTAGGTTCCCTGTGTGGCATTGGAAGGTGCACTCGCGGTCAAATTGAAGTAGTAGTATTGATCCGATTCGAGAAGGGGAGTGGTGGCCGAGGAGACAAGCGGAGACCATTCAGTTTGAATACCCGGTGTCTCACCTATTACGGATATATCGAATGAATCCTTTCCATTTCCCTTGTTCTGAAGCCTTACGAGCATCTTGTAATCCTTCCCGGGTTGCCCTGAGGGGATGATCGCGCCATTGGGTGCGTCAAGGAATGCTCCGTATTTTTTATTGATAACTGTGAAGAAGTCCGAATGGGCGGAGGGTCCATGGGTGGAGTTCACATAAAGCCTCATCCTGTAGGACTGGGCCTTCACAACGTCGGAATCCGGGTTTATCGTAACGTTGATAAGCTGGCTCGCTCCCGCTGCGAGGGAAAGAGAGGATGGTTCCACCGATGAATCCTCAAAACCTTCCGGATAGTTGAGTTCCAGATCGAAATCGTCCTGATCGTTCCCTTTATTTGTTATCTTGAATGAGTAAACGATCGAGCCGTCTGGATCAACGGGTTTGGATGAAGGACCGTTGTTCTGGACCGAAATATCATAGTAAGGTTTCACCACGCAGGATACCTTGACCTGTCTCTTGATGAGATTGTCGCCTACTGATGTTGCATTGATGTAGAATTCCCCTTTGGAATTGACCACGGGGTTGTAGGATTTTGAAGGTGTGTAGACGAAGAACGTTACATTAACGGATCCGTCAGCCTGGATCTTGGAGGTAGTGGTGGTGGAAAGATCTCCTCCCCATCCCTTTGCAATATACTGTGGTGGAACATAGTATTCAAGATTATACTGATCCTCACCATTGCCTATATTGGTGATCCTGACATTGAAGTTGACAACCCTGTCATTTATGATGTCAACCTGTTTCACACCCTCGGAGGATATGGACACCTTGAACTTCTGGTTGACATTTGCAGTGATGGTCCTTGTTGCCGTCGTGGAATCATCTGTAACTGATGATGCCTTAACAACGAACTGATACGATTGGGCCTTTGCACTGGTGGGCGCCTGGACCGTCATCGTGGCATTCTTGGTCGTGCCCGGATCGAACTTTCCTGTATCGAAGTCCACAGAGGCGGACCAACCGGTCGGTACTGTTATCGCTTCAAGGGAATAACCGTCCTTATCGTTACCCTCGTTCTTCACTGTGAAAGAATAGGAGGTCGATGCACCCGGGTCAACGCTGTTGATCCCGGGAGAGGTTATTGATACCCCGTACGTCCTCTTCAGGACCGTTGAAAGAAGTACACTGGCCGTGGAGTTGGTTGGATCGTTCTGGGATGTGACCTTTATTGTAGCGAAACAGTATGAAGAGATATCCACCCCTGTTGAAGGTGCCCTTACGGTCACGGTGAAAGTTGCGGTGGATCCGCTCCCAACGTTCGAAGTGGCAGTCTGGCTGAGCTGGACCGTCCAGGTCGTCGGACTCTTTGAAACGTTCGAGGTAATGGAGTACCTGTCACCGTTGTTCCCTTCGTTCTTGATAGTCATAAGGTAGGAGACCTGCTGGCCTGCAGCTACCTCCTTGCTTGCATTATCCGATGTGAGGCTAACGTCGTATGCCGAAGCGGAACTGGCAAAAGGCATATTATATACCAGTATGGCGAGACCGCTTCCGAGCAGCATCACGACTATCGCGAGCCTTAGCAGCTTGATGTTTCCGGAACTGTTCATTTTATCCCTCTACTTGTGTGAGACAAGGGACCATATTTAACCTTTATTGGATATCAATCTAGATAATGAATGATTTTTGTAATATATTCAATTGAAAAATACATATATATATAATATATCTGTAAGACAATTAATAAAAAAAGAATATAAATAATAGGAAATATATATACATTCCCGAAAGGAGTTGATAATATAGGCGAACTTCTGACCCTCCGGTTGGAGGAGAAGGACAAGAAAGCACTGGCTCTGTCTTCCAACCTATCCGAATTGCCCATTTCCAGAGTGATATCCCCTTTTATAGAAGAAGGTATCAGGATCTCTCTGGGATCCATCCTCCTATTCCATATTGATAGGTCCAAGGTCTTCGACAGAAGGGATCTTTCCAACTTCACTGTAATGATCCTGGAACCCACACGAACAGGAGAAGGGATGATCCGAAGGGGCCCTGATGAGGTCCGAAAGATATCTCCAAGGGTGGTCTGGGATTTCTTCGACCTGCTGGCAGAGGGACGAGTCCTTAAAAGGTTGGAGGAGGTCATGGATGATGTCAAGATAGGAATGGACCCCTCCTATGTAACCCCCTCTTTCTTGAGGACCCTTTGCTATAAGCTGGGAGAGGATTACCTGTCCTCCGGCGGAAGCATGGAGCGATTGGACTATCAATTGGCTTCCGAGATATTCTATTCGTCGATGCTGGAGGATTTCTACAGATACAATGCCCTCGGAACAGAAAGGGCGCTTTCCTCACAGTTATACACTCACCAGGGACTCATGAAGGAGCTTTCAAGGGAAATGGTAGACCGTTATTTTGAAAGGACAAGGCAGAGAAAGTTCCAGGCAATAGAATTAGCTTCCCCGCCAAAAACAAGAGGCAGACCTCCCAAAAAGAGGATCAAGGCCCTTCCGCCTGGAAAGGTCGTTGCAAAGGAAATGACAGATGATCGATGATCATCCGTACATGGAAGGGAGTGGGGCTGAACTCTTACCGCCGGGTTTGGTCACTTTCTGGAAACCTCTCATCTTAGCTTCCAGCAGGTCGGCCTCGGCATATAGTGGACCCAGATCTATCTCCAGATAAGGGATGATGTCCTTCAACTTCTCGATGATAGTGGCAGCAGCCCTGGCATCCGGGATATTGTCCCTTGCTTGGGCAAGAAGACAGGTCACCTCAAAGTTCCTCTTCTTACCTTCATTCAGCAGGACACCCGGTATACCCGAGATCAAACCCTCCGGAAACACAGGGATATTGGATGCATTCATCCTTTCCCTGCCCGAGGGAGTGGATGAGATGCCGTAGACTTGTTTGATATCCACAGGTTGGGCAATGTTGGTCACTATCTTATCCTTATCATCCTCTTCCTCTTCTTCCCCTTCGGTTTCAACACCGGGAGGAGAATCCTCTCTCTCGATAACGAGGCCCTCGGGTGAGAGAAGACAGGAGCATTTCTGTTCCTCCGCCCAATCAAGTACGGTATTACATATCATCTTGATCAGGTTTGAGGGAGGTTGGAACTCAGAAAGGAAAACCACCAATCTCGTCCAATCACCATCGGGACCTTCCAGGTCTCCTGCATAGAACCTGACGGGATGATGGGGTTCCCCGTCCCTTACAACTGAAACAGTGGGAAAATATATGGAGTCCATCACGCCAATGAGCTCCATGTCCAATGCTGCCACTATGTAGCTGGCTGTGATCGTACTTACAAGGCCAACACTTGGAAAACCGTCTAAAATGAAAGCATCCCTGAGGTCAAGCCGTCTGTATTCATAGATATCAATGTCATCCATATCAAATACCCCATCAAAGGTCAGAATAGACCGGATGAGCATGGTCTACAAATAAAACCTTGTCGATTGGATCAAGGAATATAGGATGGAACATTCTATTTGAAAAGATAATTCAATAGTATCTCTTCTTCTTCCAGTATGCTTCGAGCCTACGCTCGAGGATCTTGACATCCCGATCTATTTCCATGGACAGAAGCTCCGATAGTCCATCTACATCCTCGGGATCACAGACCTGAGAATGTTTCCAATCGGTAATGGTACTGCCGTATTTACCCTTCTTTAGGTCCCCCGTGTCCATGGATATCACTGTCCCCAACTATCCAGCAAGTAGGGAGATATTTAAAAGTCACCTCCATTTTTCCCTTTTATATCACCTAACGCCTGAAAAAGAGGCAAATGATATATCTAGCAAATCGATGGGGTGATGATGAACAGGCCCTATGTTCACATCAACTGCGCTTCCACTTTGGACGGGAGGATCTCAAGACCAGATGGTTTGAGACTGAGGATATCATGTGAAGAGGACATCCGTAGGGTCCATCAGCTTAGACAGGAGATGGGTTCGATCCTAGTGGGAGCCGGTACGATGATCGCAGATGATCCGAAGCTGACTGTGAAATCCTCTATACTACCTCATCCGAAACCGTTGAACAAGATAGTGATCGATGGAAAGGGAAGGGTCCCGGTAGGATCCAGATCCTTCAGGACACAGGGAAGGTCCATTGTTGCGGTCACCGAAGAAGCCGATATGGACAATGTCAAAGAGCTTGAGGCTGCCTCAAAGAGAGAAGAATTCGATCTGGAGGTCCTCATCCTGGAAGGAGATGAAGGGCGTTTGGATCTGAGAGACCTTTTGATCAAATTGAAGGAGATGGATGTTGAAGCGGTCCTTGTGGAAGGGGGGTCCTCAATAATCCGACAGTTCGTTGAAAAGAACCTTTTTGATAGATTCACGATCTATTACGGACCCATCGTGATCGGTGGAAGAGGTCCTTCGATAGTCGATATATTGGAGGCAGGACCGATCGCCCTAAATATCGACAAAGCGGAGCCACTGGGTGAAGGATTGCTGGTGGAAATCGGGAACTTTGCCTGATCTCATCCATTGAAAAGGGTCCTTTCTCCCTGTATGTCAAGAAGCTTTTTGATGGCCTTCTTCTCCCTTATTCCAGGGTGTTTCGGGACATCGACCTTAACACGTATGTAGATCTCACCTGTCCTCTTTGGATATCTGAGATCCGGCATTCCTTTTCCCTTTACCCTCAGGATCGAATCGGATGCTGTTCCGGAAGGTATCTTGAGCTCCATCTTCCCATCAAGTGTAGGAACCTCTACCTTAGATCCCAGAACGGCCTGTGGGTATGTGATGGTTATATGTCCGTGAAGGTCGTTCCCATCCCTCTGATAGAAACTGTGAGGTCTGACCTCAATTATCACATAGAGATCACCAGGAGGTGCCCCCCTCTCACCGGCATCACCCATGCCAGAGACCCTCAACCGGGTCCCATTGTCAACACCCATGGGTATGTTGATGCTCTTCTTCTCGGTCTTTCTGACCTTTCTTTTTCCCCTGCATTTCTTGCAGGGATCCGTGATAATCCTCCCCTCGCCTCCACATTTGTGACATTGTTTAGTTGTTACGTACTGAACCGGTCCGAGGTTCTTCACGATCCTCTGGGCACCGGAACCGTGACATTCGGGGCATTGTTCCGGTTCCGAGCCATCCTCGGATCCGGTTCCATCACAAACCGGACAGAGGATCAGATGGGGAACTTCGACCTCCCTTTCGATACCTGATGCAGCTTCTTGAAGGGATATCCTGATGTGTGCGACCCTGTCATCACCCTGGATCGGCCTTCTCCTTCCCTGCGACCTTCCCCCAAACATATCACCGAAAGAATCGTCGCCTCCGAAAAAAGAGCCGAATCCACCCCCGAAAGACCTCATGAACATACTGAGAGCGTCGTCCAGATCGAGGTGCTGGTATTGATAGTGGGGCATGCCCCCTTCATCATCCGAGGCAAATCCGAACTGATCGTATTGGCTCCGTTTATCCGGATCGCTAAGGACCTCGTAAGCTTCTGTCACTTCAGTGAACTTTTCAGCTGCGCTCTTATCATCAGGGTTCCTGTCGGGATGGTATTTCAATGCCAGTTTCCTGTAGGCCTTCTCGATATCCTCCTTGGATACGTCCCTTGAAAGGCCCAGTATCTCATAGAAATCCTTCTTCATCCCGATTCACTCCCACTAAAGGATGGAGAGGCCGATGGAGAGACTGAATAATAACCCCATCGGCCCTTTTGTCTCAATTCGTGTCCTCTGCGTCCACATCGATATAGTCGTCGTCACCTTCCTTCTCGGACCCTGAGGACGGAGGTTCATCCGTATCGGTATCCATTGATGGGTCCGTGGACTTGGAGGCTTCCTTGTACATCTTGGTGAACAGTTCCTGGGAAGCTGTGGAAAGCTCTTCGGTCCGGGTTTTGATCTCATCGATATCATCGCCCTTGGCAAGCTCTTCCACCTCCTTCATCAGTTCCTCCACCTTCTTGACATCGGCCTCATCCAGTTTGTCGCGGTTATCCTTGATCGCCCTCTCGGTTGTGAATACAAGGGATGTGGCATTGTTCTTTGCCTCTGCAGCTTCCAACTTCTTCTTGTCATCTTCAGCGAACTTGTCGGCATCGTCCATCATCTTCTCGATATCATCATCGGAAAGGGCCCCGGTTCCGGAAACAACTATGTCCTGGCTGTTTCCAGTGGCCAGGTCCTTTGCAGTGACATGTACGATACCATTGGCATCGATCTCGAATGTCACCTCTATCTGTGGTATTCCCCTCGGAGCAGGCGGTATTCCGGTCAATGTGAACACGCCCAGGGTCTTATTATCGGCCGCCATGGCCCTCTCACCCTGAAGCACGTGGATCTCAACCTGTGGTTGATTGTCGGAGGCAGTTGAGAATGTCTTTGACTTCTTGGTCGGAATCGTGGTGTTCCTGTTGATTATCTTTGTGAGTACTCCCCCAAGTGTCTCTATTCCAAGGGACAGAGGTGTAACATCCAGAAGGACCATGTCCTTCCCAACCTCTCCGGACAGGACACCGGCCTGAATGGCGGCTCCGATGGCCACACACTCATCCGGATTGATGTTCTTGGTCGGATCCTTCTTTAGGAATTCCTTAATTTTGTTCTGGACGAGTGGGACCCTGGTTGATCCTCCAACCAGAAGGATCTTGTCCAGGTTGGAGGGTTCGAGCTTGGCGTCCCTCAGAGCTTGCTTCAAAGGACCCATTGTCTTGTCAACAAGTTCAGAGATCAGGGATTCGAACTTTGACCTTGACAGGTCCATCTCCAGATGCAGAGGACCGTCGTTCCCCTGAGTAATGAAAGGAAGGGATATCTGTGTCGTTGGAGTGCCGGATAGTTCGATCTTTGCCTTCTCTGCTGCATCCTTCAACCTCTGATATGCTTGTTTGTCCTTGAGTAGGTCGATGCCGTGCTCTTTCTTGAACTCCGAAGCGATCCATTCCAGGACTATCTTGTCGAAATCATCTCCTCCCAGGTGATTGTTACCTGAGGTGGACTTCACCTGGAACACACCTCCACCGATCTGAAGGATGGAAACATCGAAGGTGCCCCCTCCAAGATCGTAAACAAGGATCGTCAGGTCATCTTCCTTATCGAGACCGTAGGCAAGTGCTGCCGCAGTAGGCTCGTTGATGATCCTCTTTACCTCAAGACCGGCGATCTTTCCCGCATCCTTTGTAGCCTGTCTTTGGGCATCCTCGAAATAGGCGGGAACAGTGATCACGGCCTCAGTTACCTTCTCTCCAAGGTATGCTTCGGCATCTTCCTTCATCTTCTGGAGGATCATCGCCGATATCTCCTGGGGGGAGTAGTTCTTTCCGGCCATCTTCACCTTGGTCTTCTTTCCCATCTTACGCTTGATGGAAGCTATCGTGTTATCAGGGTTGGCAACAGCCTGCCTTTTGGCAAGCTCACCGACCAACCGTTCTCCTTTCTTGGTAATTCCCACAATGGAAGGAGTAGTTCTCGCCCCTTCACGGTTAGGGATCACAACGGGCTGTCCGCCCTCCATTACTGCTACCACCGAATTGGTGGTTCCCAGATCTATACCTATGATCTTTCCCATTCAAATCACCTCATTTCATTTTCGGATCGTTATTCTTTTCGGATCGTTTCCCACTGGCCTTACCTTCCTTCTTCTCACCCGATGAAGGGGGTCCTTCCTCGGAGGGAACATGAGGTCTTCTATTGACCTGGACCTGTGAGGGTCTGATCGCTTTCCCTTTGTACAAATATCCTCTTTTAAGCTCCTTCGCCACGATCTCATCGGGGAGCTCCTTTTTCTCTACGAACGCTATGGCTTCATGGAAATTGGGATCGAACGTTTGGCCCTCAGCCGGTATTATCGTTATACCAATGTTCTTGAACAGGTTGAGGACCTGATTCTCCACCATCTCCACACCCTTAAGCAGATTTGCAATGTTCTTATCCCCTTTGAGTGTGGATATCGATCCCTTTGCAAAGGAGAAGCTGTCCAGGACCTCAACCAGGCCCACAGCTATCTCCGATATCTTCCTATCAGCGATGGATTCCTTTTCAATATCATGACGCCTTCTGATGTTCTGAACGTCCCTCTGGAGGAGATTGAAACGCTCTTCGATGGAACTCTTCTCCTCGATGACCCTTCCCAACTCCCCTCTTAGGAGTTCAAGTTCTTTTTCCAGAGATCCCAATGATATGGAGAGCTCCTCTTCCGGCATGTCATCATCCGCCTTTGGAGCCTCTCCCCGTCTGTGGAGGTCAAGTTCCAGGACACCCTGGGAGAAGGTGACGGATATCCTCTCTGGGTCAGGTTCAAAGGGTATCACTTGAACAGTGGTGAACTTTCCCCTTTTCCCCTCTGCATCGAGCTTCAGTATATCTCCCGATACTCCCATTTTAATTGAATCCTGAGATACACCCGGAAGCTCAACCACCAGCCTTGCACCGTCATCTACCTCGATGACCTCCGTCACTGGTTCCCTTACTTCATCACTACCGGCCATTTACCATCACCTGTATACAACTTCAAGTTGTAATCCTGTGGAAAGCTAAAGACTAACCCCTATAAATATTTAACCCATTTTACATCCTTTACGGATAGAAACGGATTTCAAGAGAGAGAGACTTATCCGAGACATGGACCTTCCGGCACCGATATACATCATCCTGCTGCTGGTCGTCATCATCGGTCCTGTTTTGGCCAACGTCGCCTACAACGGTTGGAAGAAGGCCATGCTATCCCGAATATTCCTCCTGGTATCCGCTGCTGCGATGATCACACTGATAATCATGGTGCTAACGGAGGTCTGATTGTTTTGGGTGAAACGGTTCTTACAACTCCGACCTTCAAGGGCCCAAATCCTGCATGGATCTATCCTGTCAGGTCCCCAGTTACATGGAGATACAGGGGAGATAGGATCATTCTTGAATATCCTAAGAACCTCAACAGGTTCGAGAAGGCAATAAAGAAGGTCTTAGGGGGACCCGACAATATTATCAGACCGCTAGATGAGGTGGGAACGTTGCTATGGGAAATGAGTGATGGGGATCATTCGCTCCTTGAGTTGTTCATGGAAGAGCAGAAGCGATTTCGCGAGAGGGTGGAACCCGTTGACAAGGTCGTGGGAGGTCTGCTGGAGACAATGATCAAACTTGGTCTGATTAGGATCGAGTTCCATCCCGGTGGGAAGGGAGAAAAAAGGGAAGAAGGGACCGGCAAGAAATTGATTGTAAGAGGGAATGAGTGACCGCCATGACCCAAGAATATCATTTATAGATTGATCATGGCAACTAGTGTAAGAGCACTATGATAATGTTTTTAAGTAACAGGTCAATAACTGGCCATTGTATTAGAGGGTATATTGCCCTTTGATGTGGTCCCGGTGATAGAATGAAGAAAGTATCCACGGTTCGGAGATCACTTATCCTTCTCCTTGCAGTATTGTTCTTGAGCACACCCTTTTTATCCGGAGGTGAAAGAACCCTGGCAGCCAAAGGAATACCAGTAGGTTTCCAGGGTGTTTCCTACCGCGATATGACATCGATCAACAAGGCTACCCTGATCGAACAGGACGGAGATGGAATACTGGATGACTTTGCCTATCTGGCAGAGGTACCAGCATCTGCCTTCAATTCAAAGGGCAGTGACAGGGTTTTCATGAATCCGGTCCTGTTCTACGAACCTCCTAAGGACACCTCCGATGCACAGAGGACCATGGACCCGTACCAGGGCATTGGATACCTCATGGAAGACATGGTAACGCTTTCTGGCGGAGAACTTGACAAGATAGAACTGGTAGGATTCAACGGTGAGACACCAGGTCAGGTCCAGAACGAATGGAAAGCTTCAAAGGTCAAGCATCTGGATGCGGGCGATCCATTCACCCTCTCAGCCAAGATAGCATTGGAGAACTGGGAATCCTCGGAATCAGCGGTCATCGCAGTTGTGGACCCTGACCCCCAACCCTTCGAAGAGGTCTTTTCCGGAAAGATAACCGGAAGGACACCCGATTCAAGCCTGAAGACCGGTTCTGTAAGTGGGACAAGAGAGCCCTCCCCGGTCGACCCGAATACCCATCCTTTCGCAGTGGAGCCCGGTTACAAGTACATATCATCCCAACTTACCTGGGGTCAGAGTTGGAATCCTCTATCCAGCTTAACTGAAAGAGGAAAGGACCCGGATCTTCAGCTCTACGACATGGACCTTGGAATGGTCGGGGCCAGCGAGAAATGGAACGTGCTGGAGGGAGCATCAGAAGAGATCAGTTCATACATCTACAATGCTGGTGATTGGGAGTTTGCTGTCACCTATATGCCTACGGAGAATTCTCTTGTACACATGGATGAGGAATGGTCTTGGAACTCCTTACCATCACCTTCAGAGGTAACTCCCACTGAGAGGGAAGAGTGGAGAACCGATAGGATCAGGTCCGTTATGAATGATAGGCAGGACAGGGGATTGAACCCTGATGCACCCTTTGATTCTACGGTCGAGTATACCATCGACTACACCCTTTACCCCGGCATTGATGTGCTCGACCCGATCACGACCCCATTCTACTGCAGGGATGCAACCTTCACTTTGGAATGGACCGATAATTCTCAGGACCTTGGTCTGATATTGCGCGGACCATCGGGGGCAGAGATCGCCGTTGCAACCGGGACCGCATCCGGAACACGGCAGGTCTTGGAGATCCCGGAACTCGGACAGGGTGACTATCATGTTTCTGTCATCAATATAGGAGGGAGCTCATCCTCAACCGATTTCACGGTCTCATACGAGTTCAAGCAGCTCAAGAAGGAGTTCGAGGGAACCATGTGGGCTGGAGCGACCAACGGAGCTGTTATTGCCACTGCTGAGAACTCACCTCTTCTATTCACGGGAAAGGGGAGCCTGAACGAGGATGTGGCTGATGCGATCAATACACTTGGTGTCAACAAGGTCACTGTCGTGGACATAGACGGACACGCAGACAAGGGACTCTACAAGGATATCAGGGACTTAAGGGGTATAATGCAGAGAATATTCGGGAACGGAATATCCGTTACCAGGATCGAGGACCTTGAAGGACTTTACGAAGCAGTGAAGGGGAACACTATGGTCGATGGTGTCCAGAACCGAGACATCGTCTTTACCACAATAAATCCATGGACCTCGTGGGAGGTCATCGAGGGAAGGGATACCACTGGCAATCCGGGTCCTGAAATTCCCGGAGCTCTCTTCGTTGGCCCAGCGGCTCTGGCGGCTTCCGTCCATGGAGCACCTGTCTTCGTGACAGATGTCCATTCTGAGCTTTCATGTGCCCAGGCATGGCACAATGAATTCTGGAAGTATGCATACCATAACAGCAGAGCTCCGCCTTCGGTAGCATGTATGGTCCTCACCGCCAAAGAGGTCTACAAGAAGGTAATTGACAGGTATGGCTTCGATATCAAGACACCTGTGGATGATGAAGGGAAATGCAAGGAATCCATCATTACCGTGGCCGACCAGTTCGATATAGGTTCCTCTTGGGACCGTGGTTTTGTGGGTGGAGCCGACACCGGGAGGATAATGGGAACTCCTGTGGATACATCGGTCTGGATATCAAGGTCTCTCCTGTATCCGAAACTCATCTTCGCCAATCCGGCTGTGGACCCTTCACTTGATGAATTTGATGGAATGAGGATACAGGGATCCGAATCCACAAGGACGGCGGGAGTCCTCACTGTCACCAAGGCGGAAAGAGAAGAGAAGGTCGATTTCCCGGTGGTACAGACCTGGGTTTCCTATCAGTACAAGTTCAATGAGCAGGCCAGCGAATACTGGGGCTGCCCTTACACTACAAGGACAGGCATTACACCCTTTTTCGATTCGTCATCGGCCGTTGATCCCGATGGGATAGACCTAAACGGCAACTACCCGGATCTGGACACCTCCGAGATCATTCCGCACTACCTTGATAAATGCGGATATGGAAATGTTTACACCACCACCTTCGAGAAGACCACCGAGAACCTGAACCGAGGCAGCATTATGTGGCTGGAGGTCATGCACGGAGGACATACCAACTCAGGCGTGGTTGGCTGGTGGAACGAAGAGGGGGCCAGTGAAGCGAATCCATGGAGGGGTTACGAAGAAGCAGGGGTCCCCCTCGGAGGGACGAATTTGCTTAGATTGAGGGGCTCCACCGAGGATCCAGACGTGGTGACCATGTCCAAGCATGTTGGCCTGGATATAGTCCCAGGAACTGGATCTGGTCCGGGCGGGATCATCCCCGAAAGACATGATGGTGTCATTATCGCGATCTCTCAGCAGGGTCAAACTGAGTACACCGAGGACGGTCTTGTAATGGACGATGCGCTTGAGAACCTCCATTCCATGGGTTTCTCCGCAGGGTCCTGTCTGATCGCGAATACATATCTACATTTGATGTTGGTCAGGCACGGTTCGATCTTCCAGGTCATAGATCCATGGCTGACCTCATGGTATTCTGCTTTCGCCATGGATATGTTCGTAAGGGACATCTATTATGGAAGGACCATCGGCGATGCTTATGAGAGGGGTATATCCCATGTTGGGATCGAATATATGATAGACGGATGGTGGTGGGATATCTTCGAGAACCTGGTCTACTATGGAGACCCGGACCTTCATGTATATTCCCCACAGAATTCATGGTCCCAACCCGAGCATCTGGAGAAGGGAGCCGTTATCGACGGCCACTCACCCTATGGCGCCGGAAGCCACCCCAATGCCATCGGCAGCGGACTTCTATGGGACATAGCGGCTCTTCTGACCATAATAGGCCTCCTGTCAGTTGGTGCTTATGTTGCCTTTAAGTATAGGAGAGGGGAGACCATACCACTCCTGAACAAGTTCCTCAACAAGAAACAGGCATGAAAGGACCCTTCATCTTGGTCGGGGCCGACCTTTGATGACTTCATCATGAAAGAATATAGGCCGGTCGAGACTCGTTTCAACAGGATCGAGAAGATTACATATATGTATGGAAAGATCGTATTCCAGGGTTGGAAGTATCTCCACCTGATGAGTGTGACCTAAATGATAGTGACCAATCTGGACCATGTTCCCGGAAGGATAATAAAAGATATATTGGGAATGGTCTCGGGTTACGCTTCGGGCCCCTCAGATGGGGGGGGAGATTCTGCGTTCAAACGACTTTATGGAACCGCTGAGAAGAAGCTCCTGGTAGCCTGTAATGATCTCGGTGCCGATGCTGTAATGGGAGTGGTTGCCAGTATCAACAGGGCTACCAGCGGTGATCTGGATATATTGTTGATCGGCACTGCGGTCTCACTTGACCATGTTGAAGATGAGGGAATGTCGATCACCATGGACGGAAAGGAATCGGAATGGTCCATTCCCCCAGCAAGCCCTTCGAATGAGGTCGTGATGATGATCAGGGACCGGGAGAGGTCTGACCGTACCAAGGAGAAACAGAGGAAGGACATCTACGACCTTGCAGATGATATTGGGATCTCCTATGACAGGGCAAAGCTTCTAATGGACCATGGTTACAAGGACCTGGAGGATATTTCTGAAACATCATCTCGGGATCTGGCCTCCATCGAGGGCATCAACCCTACACAGGCAAGGATCCTAAAAAAGAGAGCAAGGGAGATATTGGACACTGAAAGGGGGTTGTGAATGGAGGTCATCCAGACGGTTTTCACCGGAAAGGTGGTGATCGTTTCACTTGTTCTCCTTGCGGGTTCTATTATGGATGTCAGGACAAGAAGGATATCGGACAGGACCTGGATGGTCCTGCTTGCCGCATGCATGCCCCTTTTAGCCTGGGAAATGTGGTTGAAGGGAGCTGACTCCTCTCCTATCACCCTCCTCTCGTTACTTCTACCCATGGGAGGGATGCTTTTCGTTCTCTTCGGATATCCTGAAGTAAGAAAGGCAATTAAGGGAAGCTGGGTCGATCTCTCCTTCTTGATAATTTACATCATCTGCCTGGCAGGTCCGGCGGCAGCCTTCCTTCTTGGGGACAGGACCCTTTCCATACCGATCGGTGTGGCCTTCATTTTCATGCTCATTTACATCGCTCTCTACCACATACCCATCGGTGGTACGAGGATAATCCATGGGGGAGCGGATGCAAAGTGTTTGATAGCATTGGCCGCTGTGTTCCCATGGTATGTGGAGGGACTCTTCTACTCCAGAGGGACATTCTATGGGATCTTGGCAGATTTCCCATCATTTCAGTATGTTTTTCCGATCCACCTTTCCGTCCTTTTCAATGGAGCTGTTATCAGTGTTGTAGTCCTCTTCCTGTTCCTTCCGACATATAATATCATCAAAGGAGACTTCTTGTTCCCTAGAATGTTCACCTCATACAGGACAGAGGTGGAAGGGATCACCAAGAAGCATGTATGGGTGATCCTCGAACATAGAAAGAAAAAGAAGGTGGACCCCACCGAAAGGCTCGAAAGGACCTTGAAGAAAAGAGGGATGGAGAAGGTCTGGGTGACCCCAAAGATACCTTTTATCCTCTATCTATTCCTTGGATTCCTTGTGCAAATGTATGTTGGAAATATCGTTGCCGTGTTGTTCCTGCAATTCTAATAACATTGGGGGAACATTGATGGATCAGATCACTCCGGTCTTGTGAAGGGCTTCATGGTAGTCCTTTGGGGAGAAATAACCAAGGAATACACCATTTTCGTCCTTTACGACCACTGCATAAGGAGCGTATTTCGATATCTTAAGCAGGACCTCGGATATCGGATCGTTGACACCGATCTCCATGATGTTCGTGTTCATGATATCCCCTCCAGTGGCTGAGAGGAGGTCCACCTCTTTCACTATGGCCACCAGGAACTCCCTCGCCGTCACGGCTCCTATGGGTACCTTGCTATCGTTGAGAAGGAAAATTGCACCCCTAGGGACTTCCATGAGCTTCTTTGCAAGGTCCTTGCAGGACATCTCTTTATCCACTGAGATGAACTCATCGGTTATTGTGAAGTCCTTGATGGACATCTTTTCCATACCCTCGACGTTCATATTCCCTTTCTCTTCAATATCCATCGAAACTCCCTCTGAGTTGGATAAGCATCATTTGATATAAAGATTTGAGCGATGACATTAATGCGTAAGGTGTAGATCATCAACATTTTCAAGGGCAATATCCAGCACCAAAAACTAAATAGAAAGGATATCCTTCCCGGATTTCGCCAGGCTTGGTCGGGGAGTTAGGCCCTCCCTCTTGTGAAAACATGCCGCAGTACGGTCTACAGCGGGATGACAGGCTGGGGCGGCGCAACCAGTACACCATCGGTCCGAGGAGCGACGATGAAGTAACGTCCTACGGGGTTGGAAGTGGTATCAGGAATGGCCGGAGGGTCGTTCCGATATCTTGACTACGGAAACCGGGTCAGGTCCGGAAGGGAGCAGCCTAACCGTAGATTCCCAACGCTCGTTGGGAGCCGGGACGGAGGAGCACCGAGGAGCTACCGGTGACGGACAAGGGCGTCCACCCAGCTGGCCTGGCATTCCTTTTCTTATACTCACTACCGAAATAAAATGTCAAATAGTGAGGGTTTTATCGTTTGCCTCCTTTATGTGAAAGGTGGTGTATTCGGAGTTGAAAGTGAGACCGCTTGTTGTTTTCGACATGGATGGTGTCCTTGTTGAGGATAGGAGCTCCTGGAGAAGGGTCCATGACCATGTGGGTACCCAGAACGAGGATTCCTTCCAGGCGTATATGAACCGAGAGATCGATGATCTGGAATTCATGAGAAGGGACATCGGAAGGTGGGTGGAGAAAGCTCCTGAAATTAGCAGAGATATGATCAAGAGAATACTTCTGGATTCCAGGAGGATGAAGGGATTTCCCGATATAACGATCGAATTAAAAAAGATGGGGGTCGAGACATTGATCTTGAGCGGGGGGATCGACATCCTTGCTGACCATCTTGCTGAGGAAGGTGTGATCACTCATTCAATTGCAAACGGCATAGAATTCGATGAGGAAGGAATGCCCACCGGAGAGGGTATCTTGAGGGTGCCATTGAGAGACAAGGGTTCAGTTTTGGGTAGTTATATCCATGAGATGGGGCCATTCTCTCCAATCTTGACTGTGGGGGATTCCATTGTTGATATCACCATGTTCAAGATCTCCGACGTTTCCATCGCTTTCAGACCCGAAGAGGAAGAGGTGGAACAAAGAGCGACAGAGATCGTGAAGGGGGGGAACCTCATGCTCGTGGAGGATATTATCATTCGTCACATCACTGAGACCCACAATAACCTTTTATGATTGAGTCGTGATATCCCTCAAAGTCCCTTAAGGGTCCCTTGGAGAGACCGGTGAGGATCATGGTATCAAACAAGGAAGAACCCAGCAACGAGATAATAAGGTCAATCCTCGAAATGTTGGATGAGAAGTTCACCGATGAAAAATCGGTAACGGTTCAGAGGATATTCGACAAGTTCGCTACAAGATTGGTAAAAGGAAGGGACATAACCCTTTACCTTTACAACATCGGGGTCCTTGTTCCCAGAAGGGATAATGAGACCCCGAAGGATGCAAACCTCTGGAAGATCAACATGGAGAGGGTCCGGGATTTCCTGGAGAACGATGGCGCTCTTCTCGATTACAGATGTCCTCTCTGCGGTTCACAGACGATCTCCAAGAACTACAATTCATACAGGTGCACAAAATGCCTGTTCAAGGGAGACCTTCCCGAAAAACCGTTTCCAAGGATCAAGAAGAAGTAAACTGGCTCTTCAGTCCTTCACCCTTTCAAATCCATAGTACCTGACTTTGAACCTGTTCCAGAAATCCTCCGGAACCGGGTCTTCAACTCCAATACCGAATGGGTGCTTGGACCTCTCCTCAATTGCCCAAACCTTCTCGGTCTCTCCCTTGTCCATCCATACTCCCTTGCATTCGGGACACTGGTCCACATAGACACCGAAGACCTCATGAGTGGTCATCAACTCACGACAATCCGGGCAGAGCATTCCCTCTCCTTTCAATTTCCCGGTGATCTCTATCAGGAGCTCAAGGGTACCCTCATCATCGATAAGATCGTCAAGTTCGTTCCGGTCGAACCAGACACCACCGCAGTCCCAGCAATGGTCCAGGCGGACCCCTCCACGCTCGATCATATACAATCTGGAACCGCACCTGGGGCATTCCTTTCTGCTCTTAACACCATGCGGTACAAAGTCTTCGATCATGGGACCACTATTGTTCATTGAGACTGGGATTACATATATCTTTGCTCATAGTTCCTGATTATCATATCGCAGGAGAGATCGTGAAAAGGCCGTCCCTGTGATCCAGGGCAAACATGGAAGTGTTATGGTCCATACCTCTCATCTTGATGCATCTGATCCTTCTCTGAAGGTCTACCTCTCCAACAGGACTCAGTGTCAGCTGGAAAACACCGTCAGAGAGGAACTCCTCCTCCCCATACTCCATATCCAGGCTCTTCTTCTCAGATATCAGGATGGTTGTCGTCCCAAGACCCCTCATCCATTCAAAGAGCTCGAAGAGGAACTTTCTCCTGTTCAACTCACCTGAAAGTATCTCAAGCACCGGAAGGGAATCTATCACCAGTAGCTCCGCATTCCTTTTCTCCACCAGGTATTGGACATAGGACCTCAAAGCTTCCATCCAATCATTATCAGTCGAGAATTTGTCCATGGCAGCCCTTATCCTGCCAACATCGGAAACAATGATGTGGTCCTTCGCCTTTCCTTCATGAGGACGGCCCATCCTTTCCTGCTGGGAAACGAGACTGTTCATGGATTGCTCAAGGAGGAGGAATATCCCCATGGAGCTCTTCTCGTTGGCGGCCTTGTATAGAAGCGAATAAGCCATGGAGGATTTGTATGTACCTGGGGTCCCCGTCAATAGAACGATCGAACCCTTCGGTACACCTCCCCCGATCTCTTCGTCCAGTCCCTTCACAGATGTGGAGATTAGCTCCATTGGTCCCCTCCTGAAATCTATTTGAACTTCCTTGAACGAATTGCATATCCGCCCAGCATCACCATTGAGATGAGGGCCAATAGTAACGATATGGATGCGATCATCAGGAAAATGTTTCCTCCATTATTTGTTCCGGAACCCTTGTCAGAGGAAAGGGATTCCTTCACATCGCCACCATCATCCGGCATTAACATCGAATTGTCAGTATCTTTTTCTTCAGCCATACCTTGGTCTCTGCCATCAGCGATGTTCGGATCCGGAATCTCAGGTGCACCACGGTACTGTCCATCGTCCGTATCGTCATCGACAGGTTCCCTTGGTAACAACGGGTCCATCCCGGGATGATCGCTGAAGGGAGGCATCTGGCTTGCCATCTCAAGGACCTTGAACAGTATCTCTGTCATCTGGTCCGCAGGGAGGTCCATATCGAAGACCACCGATTCCGGATTGCCGTCACTGTTGGTATCCAGCATCTCGATGGTCAGATCCGGCCTGTCATCTCCGTTCACCTCAGCGGTGATGATCAACTTCTCCGGATATCCATCACTGTTCCTGTCGGTGTATTCCATGTGGACCTTTATCCCCATTGGCTCTGGTCCCATCTTGAGAACCACCTTCATTTCCACAATAGGATCTTCAACCGTAAGCCTGAAATCCTGAGTGAAGGGTTCGAAACCTTCATGAATGGCCTTCAGATGGTATGCACCCAGGGGAAGTTCCATCTTGAATGAACCTCTCTCATCGGTCTCTATCCAGATCTCCTTTTGGGGTCTATCGGATGAAATCGAGTTGATTTCCAGTGGTAGGATCAGGATCTTTGTATGTGGAAGAGGATTTGCCTTTGGATCCATGGTCTTCCCGACGATCACTCCACCCCTTACCTCATTGTTCATTGAGGCCATCTTGATGGATAACCTTACGGGTTCTCCTCGGGGAACGGTGATCTCGCCCCTTACAGGTTCAAATCCTTTTGCCTCTGCATACCAGAAGTAATTCCCCGGATCCAGAAGTGCTTCGAACTGACCATCTTCGTTCGACCTGATCGATATCCCTTCAACATTTTCCATCTGGAAAGTGACCACACCAAGAATGCCTTTTCCCTCCTCGGAGACCAAATGTCCAAAGAGGTTGGATTCTGGATGAATCTCGGTCTTCTCCATCTTGAATTCCACTCTGATAGGTTCCTTTTCAGGGACCAATACTCTTTCCTTTACCGAGCTGTAACCTTCAGACTCGATCAGAAGGTAGACCTCTCCGGGTGGGACAGAAGCCTTGAAGGATCCTTCCCTGTCGGTCTTCAATTCGTACTTGAAGCTGTCCTCCGGACCTCCATGCACCACAATGTAAGCCATGATCGGTGCCGAGGTTTCTGCATCGATCACCCTTCCAAAAAGATTGAATTCCAGATCCGAAGTTGGTGGTTTTTCCTGGGCATTTGTGCCGTTCACAAGGGCCACAGTAAGTAAAAGGACGCCAAAAACAGCAGTTAAGAGAAGAGATGTCTTCATGTGAACACCTAGCCTGAACATTCCTGGAGCATATATTAATAGCTGACCCTTATAATAATCCAAAATATACTATGAGGTGAATATGTGGTTAAGGAAGGAGATATTGCACCTGAGATCATATTAAAAGACCAGAATGGAACCCTTATCAAGACGACCGATCTGACCGGAAAGGGGTGGCTTGTGATCTACTTCTATCCTAAGGATGATACTCCGGGATGTACCGCTCAAGCATGCACATTCAGGGACCATTACGAGGACCTTACTGATGCGGGAGCAACCGTTGTCGGGATCAGCTCTGATGATGTGGGATCACACAAGGATTTCTCCAGGCATCACGATCTACCCTTCACACTTCTGAGTGATACCGAAGGTGATGCAAGGAAAGCATTCGGAGTGCCGAGGTCAATGGGACTGCTTCCCGGAAGGGTCACCTACGTTATTGATAAAAAGGGGATCGTCAGAATGATATTCAATTCACAGTTGAGGAAAGCTGAACATGTTGAGAGGGTCCTCTCATTCATCCGAAAAGACAACTGAATGATGATGAACTGAAAGCGCAAGATATATGAAAGTCCTCAAATATGAGGGGGTGTCCATGATCGCCCAAGAGGCGGTCCGATCCCATATTCCCCCCAACTATTTGTTCCTGTATGGATAGGGGAAAAGGTCGTGACCCAGTCTGGACGGCAAGTGATCAGCATGGATAGAAAAAAAGTAATAATCTTAGGTGCCGCCGGAAGGGATTTCCATAATTTCAATCTCTATTTCCGCAACAACGAGGAATATGAGGTTGTAACCTTCACAGCGACACAGATACCCGGGATCGACGACAAGATGTACCCCCCTCAACTATCGGGAAAGCTCTATCCGAAGGGTATTCCCATAAGACCCGAGGAGGACCTCAAAGCCCTCGTAGAGGAATACGATGTGGACATATGCGTACTGGCATATTCCGATCTGGCATACCCGGTGGTAATGAGAAAGGCTGCCCTGGTCAACTCCACAGGGGCGGATTTCATGCTCCTTGGTCCAAAGAAGACCATGGTGAAGAGCTCGAAACCGGTGATCGCGGTCTGTGCATCCAGGACCGGTTGCGGGAAATCCCAGACCACGAGATATATTGTGGAGCTCCTGAGAGACATGGGAAAGCAGTGTGTGGCCATCAGGCATCCGATGCCCTACGGAGACCTCGCGAAGCAGGAGGTCCAGAGGTTTGCGACCTATGAGGACCTTGATAGACAGGATTGCACTATCGAAGAGAGAGAGGAGTATGAACCTCATATCGACAGGGGCTCCATCGTCTATGCAGGGGTCGATTACGAGAAGATCCTCAGACAGGCTGAGAAGGAGGCCGATGTCATCCTATGGGACGGAGGCAACAACGACATGTCCTTCATTGAACCGGATCTCCTCATCACTGTTGTGGACCCGCTGAGACCTGGGGATGAGATCTCCTATTATCCAGGTGAAACGAACGTTCTGATGTCGGATGTTGTGGTCATCAACAAGATCGATTCCGCATATCCGGAGGATGTCGAAACAGTCAGGGATAACGTTAGGTCGATCAATCCGAATGCAGTGATCATCGATGCGGCATCTCCCATCTCTGTTGATGACCCTGATGCGATCAGGGGAAAGAAGGTCCTTGTGGTTGAGGACGGACCCACAGTCACCCATGGAGGAATGGGATATGGTGCGGGTTATGTGGCTGCGGTGAAGTTCGGAGCTGGTGCAATTGTGGACCCCCATCCCTATGCAAAGGGATCGATTGTGGACACTTTCGAGAAATATGACCATCTTGAGGACATCCTTCCCGCAATGGGTTACGGTGATGAACAGGTCAAGGACCTTGAGGAGACCATTAATGCCACCCCTTGTGACGTTGTGGTAACAGGTACCCCAATAGACATCTCCCGTGTGTTGAAGGTAAATAAACCCATCCTCAGGGTAAGATATGATCTGCAGGTCATAGGTAAACCGGACCTCAAGTCCGTGGTAGAGGGATTCCTTAAGAAGTGATTTGGAATATCCCAAAAGAGGGGGTCCTTCGAGGGCCCTCCTCTTCTAATTTTTTTACATTATCCAGAAGATCAAATGCCCTCTCGCTATATGGTTGTTCCATGGTGATAGAAATGATCTTTTCTGAAGCTACCTTTGAAGTGTAAGATCAGAGTGAATAGGAAATGGGCAATTTGTCGATGCTCTACTTCACCATACATCTTTGACCGATAAATTCCAAATATTTTGTTAATCATCACAAGTCATCAAGATATGCCGATATTATCTCCTGAAATGAAAAATACCGTATGGAATTATATATGAGAATGTCTTAAGAGCCCCGACTCCATGTCGGGGCAAGGGTTTGAGATCCTTCCCTGGAAGGAGGTGCTGAACATGAATATTTACGTAGGGAATCTCTCATACAATATGGGAGAGACAGACTTGAAGGAGACTTTCGAAGAATACGGAGTTGTCGATTCCGCCAAGATCATCATTGACAGGACAACCAACAGATCCAAGGGATTTGGATTCGTTGAGATGCCTGATGATGAGGAGGCAAAGAAGGCCATATCCGAACTCAACGGGAAGGAGGTCCTCGGAAGACCGCTCAAGGTCAATGAGGCAAAGCCCCGTGAGGAAAGCAGAAAGTCCTTTTACTGATTGATGATCTTTGAAAGTGAACGGTGTTCAACTTTTCAAATTTCTGTGCTTGTATTTCGGTGTGATTTGATTTCAACCGGGTTTCGTGGTGAAGGAACCGTCCCTTCACCACTTTGTATTGTTCTGAACCATTCTTTCTTCTTCTATTTTCATCAATGATCTGTCTATATTCTGTTCCATATCCTGTATATATGAATCAGACCAATTACAACCCATGACAGAAGAGAAGAGAAAGATAGCCATGGGCATAGGCATCATCGTTGTCTTACTTTCCGCATCGGTCCTCGGTTACGTTCTTCTGAGAGGAGATGACACCGGAAACAGAGGAGGTGACGGAGATCATCCGGTGGGAGAATGGACAGGACCTTTTCTGGATGAGACAAACGCTACCGAGGATGGGATCTCTGACATAGTGGATGCAAACAACCAGTTCGGGATCGATGTACTCCAGAAGCTTGCAAAGGAAGAGGACGGGAATATATTCATTTCCCCATACTCGATCTTCACCGCACTTTCGATGACATACGAGGGGGCCAGAGGCAACACCGCTGATGAGATGGCGGATGTACTTCATCTCCCGGATGACAACAAGGTACGATTGGGTTCATTTGCAAAGGTCCAGAATGACATCAACAATGGAAGCACTCAATACAATCTATCCACCGCAAATGCGATCTGGCCCCAGGAAGGGGGTAACTTCAAAGAATTGTTCATCAACGCGATCAAACAGTATTACTACGGCAAAGTACAGGAACTGGACTACGCCTCGGATCCCGAAGCCTCCAGGCAAACCATCAACGATTGGGTGGAGAACCAGACCAATGACAGGATCAAGGACCTGATCCCAAGCGGAGCAATCACCCCAATGACATATATGGTCCTCACGAATGCCATCTACTTCAAGGGAGAATGGGTTTACGAATTCGACGAGGATGATACGGAAGAGGGGACCTTTCATGCACCCGATGGTGATGTCCAGACCGACATGATGCATCTCAATGCAGGAGATGAGGACAAGCTCCCATATTTCGAGAACTCCAAACTGAAGGCTGTAGAGCTCCCTTACAAAGGAGACGAGCTTTCAATGGTCCTGATCCTTCCAACGGAAGGAACCATTGATGAACTAGTATCCGGAATGGACCTGGAAATGATCGATGAGATCAACAACGGTCTGGAACCTGAAGAAATGGATATAAATATTCCCAAATTCAAACTAAAGACCAAATACGGGTTGGTCCCGGTCATGAAGGAACTTGGAATGATCGATGCATTCAAAAATGCCGACTTCTCTGGAATAACTGAGGACGTGGATCTCTTTATCTCGGATATCATCCACCAAACATTCATAGAGGTGGATGAAAAAGGTACAGAGGCTGCAGCTGCAACAGCTGTCATTATGAATTATGCTTCCGTATCCGGGTACAGTTTCAGAGCGGACAGCCCCTTCTTTTACATGATCAAGCAGAAAGAAACAGGGAATATACTTTTCATGGGAACTATGAAGGATCCAACAGCCTGAATGTTCCCTGTTCTTTTCACTCACTCGAAAGGTCCTCTTGAGTATTCTTCATCAGATCTTTCCATGTCATCTTCCCTTTTCTCTTTCCTTGGTTTCCCGAAAGGTTCTGCTTTCGGGCCTTTGACCTTTGGGAATGAAGTGGACTGGTCATCATCTTCAGATGATCCTTCCGATCCACTAACCGTTTTCATCTTCCGGCCTTTTACGACTGCATAGATGATTATGCCAATGATAATAACAGGCAGGACCAGGAAGATGCAGAGGGCAAAGAAGGGTGCCGATCCAGCGGAATCCGGTGATCCAAAACCATAGGATAGTTCATTATCGGAGGTGTCATCGTCACCACTGGTTTTATAATCAGAGGCCATTCCAACTCCTTTCAGGTCAACGGTTCCTGATCCCCTTATAGTTAGCTTCCCGTCCTCGAATACAAGGAGCTCGATGCGGTAGGAATCGTTGTTGGGAACCGAAATGAAAAGTTCTCCCTCGGAAGTTGTCTTTCCCAAGATGTTTCCCATCGTTACCGAATCCTCGTCCCTTGCCAGATTGGAATCTGTCTCAACGGCGAAGGCCCTTACCTTTACCTCATCGATATCTCCCTTGCCTTCATTTGTAAGGAAAACCAGGATCTTGAGGTCGCTATCTTTTCCTCCCAGGTCCGTTGTCGGGCTGAAATAGACCTCGTCTACTATCAGGTCCGTCCCTTTCTCTGCCTCGATCTGGCTTACGAAATATGCCAGGAGAGAGGCAATTACAATGACGATTATGAAGGCAATATACCACCATTTGTTCCTGATCAGCTCATCTCTCAGCTTCCCCTTCATCTCCTCCACCTCCTGTAGATCAGGGTCACTACGGCCAGGACGGCTATTATCAGTCCGGGTCCGATGAAAGGAATTGTAGATACATCCTTATCCGCTTCTGAAATGGGGTCCTCATCGGTGGTCCTGTAATCCGATCCCGCATTACCTCCGGTTTTCAGGTCCACGAAACCAAGACCTTTCACTGTGATCTTGTCGTCTTTGAAGACAAGGAGTTCCACCCTGTATTTTCCATTCGAGGGAACCTCCAGACTGAGGGTCGCCTCATTGCTGGTCTGTCCCTTTATCTCAGTCTCTGTTGTCGACGAGTCATCCATTGCAATGTTTGTATCCTTATCCACGGCAAAGGCCCTGATGAAGGACCTGCAATCCTTATCGCCGTCATTGGTGATGAAGACGAACACATCCATCTTCGTCTTTCCAAGGCTCATTCCACTTTCAACGAAATATACCTCTTCGACCTCCAATCTGGCCGGGGTCGGTTCTTCCTTTATCAGATAATGATCGATAAGGGTCCAACCCAGAACAGTTGATACAAATATCAGGATCAGGACCCCAATCAGTATTATGACCCTGGGGCCGTTCCACTCTATCTTAACCATTCGATCTCCTCCTAAGAAGGGTAAGCTGGATTCGGGTACCCTGCGGTATCGATCCGATACGTTGAATAATACCCTTTCATGCACATACACTGTATCTGTGTATAAAAAGCAACATTGGAACAGCTTTTTTACAAAGCCTCTCCGGAAAGGATCCGGTCCCTCAGCCTCTTCTCATCGATTATCCTACCGGACCTCACATCTTCCATGTGTTCCTCTCTGAGGAAAAGATACTCCCTCAGAAGGTCCGGGTCCAGCTCTCCAAGCTCTCTCTCGATCCGCTCTCCTTCTTCCAATGCGGGCCTGCATTCTGGAGAACATGGAACGAACCTTTCCACGAAGAAGGCCCTGGAATCCGGGTGATCCAACATATTTATCTGCTTCAATGCTTCCATGTCCTGATCGGTGGCGTTCATTAGATGCCTGACAAACGAATCCACACAACATTTCGGAAAATCAAGGAATGCTCCCGTGAAATTGGCCATTGTTATCTGGCCGAGAATGAACTCCCTCTCGCCCATGGATTCGTCCATGTCCGGAATGGTTCCAGCCATCTCTGACCTTTTCGGACCGAAGAGGAATACCTTGTGGACCCTCTTCCCTGCCTTTCTGACAACCATCCCAAGGCCAATGCTCTTTGCAGCCAGATGAACCTGAAATATTTCGTTCTCATCCAAGGGATGGAACAAGGAGGATGGGCGGATCCCGCATGCGACCATGTGCAGGTTCTCCAGGAGCCTTGAAAGGGATAATTCACTCGCCCAGGGTCCGGAAAATAGTCTCTTCTTTATCTCATCTTCAGAACCTATCAGGTCAAGGGGCAGGTCTGCTGACCTATGGTACTCTCTGATACCCCACACGTCAACCATCGATACCGGATGTATGTGATGGTTCTAGTACCTTCGCCTGTATATAGCTGGATTAAGGAATATCAGGCAGGTGAAGATCTCCAATCTTCCGAACCACATCAGGATCGAAAGGATCACTTTTCCAGGATAGCTTATCGATGCATAGTTCGACGTTGGTCCAACCAAACCCAGACCGGGGCCAACATTGCCAAGCGTTGCAGCCACCGCAGATAGGCTGGATATGGCATCAAGGCCTGTAAGTGACATCAGGAACGAACCCACAAGGAAAATGGCGATATAGGAGAATATGAACAGACCAACACCTCTGACTATCCTCTCGTTGAGGATCACATCTACCACTCTCAATGGCATCCTAGCTCTGGAATGTCCCAGTCTTTTGAGGCTTCTGCTGACGCCTTTGTATGCAATGATCAGCCTGGCTATCTTGATCCCGCCGCCGGTGGAACCTGTCATCCCTCCAATGAACATTGCGATCAGGATCAGGAACCTCGAAAAGGCCGGCCATGTGGAATAGTCCCCTGTTACATATCCGGTTGTTGTCTGTATGGATGTGATGGTGAATACCGCATTCCTAATGGATTCCGCAGGTGTGTAGATATTGTTCAGTATCAGGTCCGAAGAAACCATGAACCACAGTCCGCCCATTACAGCCAGATATACACGGAACTCCGGGTCCTTCAGATAGCTCTTCACTCCCTTGATGACGAAGTTGTAATGGAGAACGAAGTTGACCCCGCCAACGAACATGAAGAAGGTGATCACTGCTTCGATCAAGGGGGCCATCGGATAGTCCGCAAAATATGTGATGCTTGCCGTATGTGTTCCGTATCCCCCGGTGGATAAAGTGGTGAATGTATGGCATGTGGCATCATAGAGGGACATGCCCAATAAGGTAAGCAAAAGGACCTCAACAATGGTCAATAAAACATAGATGCTCCATAATATCTTAGCAGTATCCTTTATCCTGTAGACCAGACGATCGTTCTTGTGGCCCGGGACCTCGCCCTTCATCAGCAATATCCCTGCTTTTGGTCCACTCAGTAGCATTGAGAAGAGGGCAACCATCAGGACAATGACTCCCAGACCTCCGAGCCACTGGGTAAATGCTCTCCAGAAGAGGATGGAATGCTCCAGGCCATCTATCTTCGTGATTACAGATGCTCCTGTTGTGGTGAAGCCAGACATGGATTCAAAATAGGCATCGATGTAATTCGGAAGTGTATCCATCAGCACGAAGGGAAGGGCTCCGATACCAGCGATCAGAAGCCATGAAACGGCAACCACTCCGAGAGCTTCCGATGCCCTGAGATCAAGCTTCTTCCTGGGGCTCCAACCTCCGAAGGAGATCATGAAGAGCCCTAATGAGAATGAATAAAATGCAGGAAGGATAAAACTTCTGATTAGTGGGAAAATAGGTTCCCGGTATAGTAGTCCGACAATTAACGGAAGTGCAAAAACTATGGAATAGGCAAGAAGAAGGATACCCACACCAGACACGGTTTGTTTGAATCTCATTGGAACTAATGCCCCTTTGTAGACCGCTTTGATATGAATACCCTTTTAATATGAAAGTTGAACGGGGATCAATTCTTGTATGAATCAGGCATGAACAACACGAAAGCTGTGAAAAGTTCGAGTCTTCCAATCCACATGAAGAAGCTCAGCAGGTACTTCCCGGGGATGCTTACTTCGGAGAAGTTCATGGCAGGTCCCAATAAATTGAGACCCGGTCCAACACCTCCCATGGTGGTAGCAAGGGCAGAAAGACTTGAGACCATGTCCAATCCTGTGAGTGTCATAAAAAAGGTCCCTACCAGGAATATGGAAAGGTAGCCGAAGACGAAAATCCCAACGGACCTGACTATCCTCTCACTGAAAACAACTCCGCCAACACGAAGAGGTATCATTGACTTTGGATGACCTATTCCCCTCAATGTTCTCCTAACCGCCTTGTAAACGATCATCAATCTGGCAGTTTTGATAGCTCCTGAGGTCGATCCCGTCATTCCACCCATCAGCATGAGGACCACCATGATGAACTGGGACAGCATTGGCCACTGACCGAAATCCTCAGTAGCATATCCGGTCGTCGAGATAATGGATGTGACATTGAATATCGAGGCCCATAATGCCTGGGCAGGAGAGTATTCGGCCCTCATGGTCCATGCCACATTAACTCCCACCACACACCAGAAGAACAGGAGCATGAACATGTAGACCTTGAATTCAGCGTCCTTGAAATAGGTCTTGATATTGCCTTTGAGAAAGTTATAATGAAGAACGAAATTGACAGAACCCAGTATCATGAAAACCACAAGGATGAGCTCTATGAGCGGAGCAGTGGGTAGGTCCTTGTAATATGCTATACTGTCCGTGTGGGTTCCGAATCCTCCTGTTGAAAGGGTCGTGAATGTATGACAGATCGCATCGTATAATGTCATCCCCGCAAGTGTAAGGAGTACTATCTCGATCACAGTCAGTAAACCGTATATAATCCACAGCAGTTTTGCCGTATCCTTCAAACGTGGAACGACCTTGTCGTTCTTATGTCCAGGCACCTCGCCTTTCATGAGCAGCATACCTGCTTTCGGACCTCCAAGCAATACCGAGAACACGGCCACCATCAATACTATGACCCCCAATCCACCGAGCCATTGGGTCAATGATCTCCAGAAGAGAATGGAATGTTCCAGACCATCTATCTCAGTGATTACAGAAGCGCCGGTCGTTGAAAAACCGGACATTGACTCGAAGAAAGCGTCCTCAAAAAGAGGCAATGTCCCCATCAATATGAAGGGGAGGGCACCGATGATGGGAATGACCAACCAGATCAGGGTCACTATCACCAGGGCCTCCATGGGTCTCAGGTCCTCGGATAGTTTGTCCGCCCTCCCGGCCCATGATGTCAGGAGAACACCTAGTGAAAGACAGAGCAATCCTGGCAGTAAATAACTCTCCACCAGAAGAAGGACGCTCTCTTTGTACAACAATCCGACAATGAAAGGAAGGAGAAGACTGACAGGGAAGATGAGCATCACGGTACCCACACCTGATACTATCAACTTGAGTTTCATGGTCAAGCTTCCCTTGTCCGAAGACCTATCCAAGGAAGAGGATAGAATCTAATAAAATGTTGTCTGGAAATCGATAATTAGGTGATGATAAGTGGGTCTTTTTAGGATCATAGGCTTTTGATATACGCTTCTGCCTCGGATATCCCATCCGAAAGGGATCCTTCATCCACTTCTAATGGGTAGTTATAGATAGGACCGGTGGGCCTCTCATTGTAGTAAGGTCTGTTGCAATCCGGGCATCCCCTTGTCCTGAAGGAATCGATTATATTGGGGATCGACCGAATGAGATCGATCTTGATATCAGTCATCCTTCCTTCATCATCGAACATGAACGGATCGGCATTCCCCTGGAATACAATACAATGTCTCAGAAGCTGAAGTGCCCTATATCTTCCCAATGGTGGTGGTGTCCCCTTGAACACTGTCCCCCTCATGGGAGTATAGGAGAAAAGAGATGGAGAAACACCCGTTTCACAGGCCCTGATCAATGTATCTGCAATATTCCTGTCGGTCTCTCCCATGCCCACTATGATGTGGGTTGAGACCTTCCCCTTTCCAAAGACCTCAACCGCAACGGCCATTGCTTCCCAAGTCCCTTCATATGAATGTGGATTGCCAACATAACTTCCCTTGACGATCTCAAAGACCTCAGGGGACCCCCCATCAATTGCAATTCCCACTCTTTCCACACCCGCCTCTTTCAGTAATTCCAATCTGTTTCTTCCGATTGGACCTACTGAGATTGAGATCGGTAATGGGGCTGCCTTCCTCAATTCCCTGACGATACGGTCCAGATCACTCATCGCGGAAGGATCGTTCAGACACTGGATGCATATCCTTTCGAATTTAACTTTCCCAAATTCTTTCAGAGTAGCTAATACCCTGTCGAAGGAGAAAAGGGGCCATGTTACCCGGCTTAGGAGGTTGCCCGAGGAATCTGCCCCTTTAGCTTGAGTGCAAAATGCACAGTTGTTCAAACATTCTTCTCCAAGCATCAAATAGGCTGTTGTTGGGGGAGCTGGCATGTAACCATTCTTCAAACCCAGTGATATCGCAGTACCAAGTGACACCCTGATATCGGAGATCTTCGTCTTCAATGATCGCTCATCGGGACGATGCGATGTAAACCCTTCGCTTCAATCCATTATATTATGATTATCATAAGTTGAAAAAGGATTGAAAGAAAATAAATAGACATTGAATCGCTGGTCAATATGAGTGGTTCACCTCCCGGTTCATAAAGATGTGATCGAATGGCAACCTTCAATTGTTATGACATTCTCGGTATTCCTCTGAATTCCACACCTGATGATATTAAGAAGTCCTATAGGAAGCTGGCCACACAGTATCATCCTGACAAGGTTTCAGCACTGCCTCCGAAGCTCAAAGAGGTCGCCCATGAGGAGATGAGAAGGATCAACACCGCAAAGGAGACACTTCTGGATGCGGAGAAGAGATCGAAGCATGATAAGGAGTTGCAAACTCCGAAGACCACTCAGTGTGCACCATCAAAAGCACCTGTAACCAATAACGGTGGAAGGGCCCCTTACACATTCGCCTGCCCTCACTGTTCCTCAAGGGTTTCTGCCATTCCCATAGATCGACCATACATCCTCACTTGTCCATCATGCAGGGGGCAGATGACGATACCAAAAGCACCAGACAACAATCCGGTGAACAAGACCCCTGCTCTTGATAAGTTGAATGTATACAAGGAGGCTCTAAGACGGGCTTTAGTAGATGGGGTCATTACAAGAGATGAGAACCATATTCTGGATGGTCTTAGGGAGGCTCTGGGGATAACTCCGATGGAACATCACAACATCCTTTTCGGTTTGCAGAACGGAAGGATCTAAAGATCTGTTGAGGCCACCTTTTCAAGGACTGCCAGCTCAAGATATTCTTCTTCAATTCGGTTCTCTATCCCAAGAACGTTCCTGATATCGGGACCACCCCATACCATTGGATCATCTGGATCAAGGGGTTCAAGTCCTTCAATACGGGGACCTCCCCATCTTTCAACAATAACTTCAGGGTAAGAGGGGGGTGATCGGGTATCGAAAGCCTCTTTTGGTATTGTCATCAGGAGCAGGTAGGACCCTGGTTCACCATGAGCCGAGACCTCCAATGCCTTATGGACCTGCTTGGAACCTGTCAACCACCTCAGGACCTCGATGGATTGCACATTTGCCCTGGCAGTGCGATCGATCCATGCCTTCGAGGCATGGTAGAATGCTGATGAGATGTGGTTTGGACCATGTATAAAACTTGAGGATGCAATTACAAAAATAGGATCTTCTTTGAGGATCTCTGACACAGCATTTAACCAGGAGTTCAGATCTCCTGATATTAGCCTGAAAGGATGGACAGATACGATCTGTCCAGGCAGACCGGGATCACTTCTTGACCGCATTGCATATCCTCTCGGCGGTCTCCCTGTCGATACCGTCTATCATTGTGAGATCATCAATTTCAGCTTCCTTTAGCTCTTCAATGGTAAGATATCCTGATGAACTGAGCTTCTCCTGGACTTCAAGGGGGATATTTCTCAATTTGAATGGGCCATCCATTCCCGTATCATCCTCCTTCAAGGGTTCTTCTTGAACAGGGACATCCGGAGATGGTTCAGGGGTAGCCTCGAGGTCTTCTTTAACACCCTCCTCGATAACCTTAGGTTCATCAGGAGAAGGCTCTTCCTCTTTCTTTGTCCCGAAGATCTTTTCTTTCCATGTCTGGAAGAATCCTTTCTTCTCTTCAGGTGGTGTTGTGTCCTCTGCTACTTTCTCTGTTTCAGAGACATTATCCTCATCCTCCGGAGCAGGAGCCGGTTCTTCAGACCCATCTACAGGTTCCTCGGTGATTGTCTCCTTCTCGGTGGAAATCTCTTCCACGGGTGTTTCCATTGTTCCAATTTCAGCAGGAACAGCGGCCAGATCTTCCGGGGTCACCATCTTTTCATCTGTTTTGGGTTCATCCGGAGCAGGAATCTTTGTTTCCTCTGAACCGTCCTCAGCTAGATTCTCGTTTTTTTTTCCAACAAAGAGGGCTTTGATGCCCTCAATTAGCTTCTCAAAGAAACCTTTCTCCTTGTCACCAGGGGCTGTTTCTTCTCCGGAATCCTTATCCTCTTCCACGGGAAGACCGGTTGCTTCCTCGATATCCTGTTCTCTGATCCCGTACTTCTCTCTGGCCTCGTTCACCTTCTCGATGATCGCAATGGACAGCTTTGGCCCGATGCCCTTCAGTTCCTGCAGCGTTTCGGCTTCCAGGTCCTTGAACTTCTCAAAGGTGTTGTAACCGTTCTCCATGAGTGTGTCTATCACACCATCAGAGACCCTAGGTATCGATGAAAGGACATCCTTGAGAGTGGGTACGTTAAGGGTCTTTCTAAGATCCTCCTTCTTCTGTTTGGCTGCTTCTAAAAGGGTCCCGGCAGTCTTCACTCCCACGCCTTTGAAGCTTCGGAAATATTGTTCATCTCCGTTCACCAGAGCAGCCCAGTTATCAAGCCCTCCCTCATACATTGCCTCGGCAAGTGATGCTCTCATTTGGCCTGCGGAAGAGAGGAAACCGACCATCTCCTCCTTCTCGATCTTGTTTTTCGGGATTTCCATCGGTGGTTCTCCGGTTTCCTCGGGGTTGACCATGATCTCACCTCATCAGTAGAGGAACCCTGTAAAAGGGTTCGATGCGGTAGGATAAGAGGATACCGTATAATACCATTTTGTAAGAAGGGAATAAATCAAGATTATCTTAGGCCCTCGATAACCTTCATGGCCCTTTCAAAAGAAGCCGGGTATGCCGCCACCTTCAAACGGATCTGGATCGATTCACCTTTCTTCCAGAGGACGGGATCCTGATGGAAAGCTGAATCCTTATCCACCCGGACATGGAAGACCAGACTTTCATCCATCCTCTTATCAGTTTCTTTCAAAGCCTCTCTCCAAAAAGGCAGATTTTTCCAGAGGGAGAGGATATTCTCGATCTCCCGTTCCCTCTTCACCCTTGCAGTTATCACTGTTATCGGATTATGGTGAACACCCAGAGTTTCGGACCTCTCAATATCATCTATTTCCCGTCCCAAGAGATTGAAGACGGATGTCATTACCTTGGCCTCATCCTCTGTTGCCTGGATGAAAGCCTCTAAACTCAGTTCATGGAACTTCTTTACCACGATCAGGTAAAGGTGATATCACTTGAAAACATTGTCTGTCGGGGAATCGGAATGACCGTACCTAAGAGCCATCCAAGATACCTGTCGCTTACGACGAGGGACATGCTGGTCGAGGGCTGGGAGAAGGGACTTGTGGCTACCCAGGGATTGATAGCACATGGGAGAGGTGAGGCGTTCGATTATCTTATGGGGGAAAGGACCACCGAGGAAGCAGAGGAAGCCATCACCGAGGCAGCATTGATGCTTCTTTCGGCATCTCATCCGGTGATCTCCGTGAACGGCAATGTCGGTGCTCTGTCGGCTCCTGATGTCAAAATCCTGTCAGATGTACTCCAATGTTCGGTTGAGGTGAACATCTTTCACAGGACCGGAGACAGGATCGAAAAGCTTGTTTCCCACCTTGAAGGGTATGGGATCAAAAATGTCCTTGGAAAGGAACCGGATGCAGTCATACCGGGATTGGACCACGCAAGGTCCATGTGCTGCAAACAGGGGATCTTCAAAGCTGATGTGGTCCTGGTCCCCCTTGAGGACGGTGACAGATGCCAGGCTCTGCGGACCATGGGGAAGAAGGTCATCACAATAGACCTCAATCCACTATCAAGGACCGCAAGGACCGCAAATATCACCATTGTGGACAATATCATCAGGGCCCTCCCCGCACTATCGAAGAGGATCGAAGAGGTTCGTGGTGATGACCTAAGAGAAGGGAGGAAACCTTTCGATAACATCCGGAATCTCCAGAGATCTTTGAGACGGATATCCGAAAGGTTCTGATCACAATCGGAAAAAATATCTATCAAAGCCCGGATACAAGAACGACCCATTGGGTCCTGAGGGAGTAAAATGGATAAATACAGATGCATAGCGTGTGGATATATATACGATCCAGAAAAGGGCGATGATGACGGCGGCATTGATGCCGGAACCGCTTTCGGTGACCTTCCAGATGATTGGGTCTGTCCTGTCTGCGGTGTAGGAAAGGACATGTTCGAAAAGGTGGAGTGAGAGGCAAATGGGCCGCCTGGGGGCCCATGTAAGCGTATCCGGAGGGGTGGCGAACAGTGTCCAGAGGGCCCTGGACCTTGATCTGATGACCTTTCAGATATTTTCAAGGAACCAGAGGCAATGGACACCGCCTCCCCTCCCGGACGATGATGTCAATTCTTTTAAGGGATCTCTCAACGAGACAAGCCTGGGCCCGATCCTGGTCCATGCCTCATACCTTATCAATCCTGCTTCACCGGATGAAAAGATGAGGGATCGTTCCGTATCGGCTCTGGCAGATGAACTTGGAAGATGTTCTTCACTGGGTCTTGAGAGGCTTGTTCTCCATCCTGGTGCCCATAAAGGTTCTGGCAAAGAAGAAGGGATCAGGAATATTGGAAGAACGATCGACGAAGCATATTCCAGACTTCATGAGACCCATGAAAATATCCAAATGGTCCCCACGGTCCTTCTGGAGACCACTGCAGGCCAGGGAACCGGTCTGGGGTCCACCTTCTCTGAGATCGGTGATATGATAGGGGCCACATCCAGGGATAACAGACCAGGTGTCTGTCTGGATACATGCCACATGCATTCTGCAGGTTATGATCTGCTGACCAAAGGATCATACATGGCTGTCATGGATGATCTTGAGGGATCCTTAGGGAGTGAGAATGTGTTGGGGATCCATCTGAATGATTCGTTGAGGGAGTTGGGATCCCATATCGATAGACATGCGAACATAGGGGAAGGGACAATGGGAACGGAACCATTCAGACTGCTTCTGAATGATAACAGGTTCTTCAATACCCCAATGATACTGGAAACACCCGGTGGAGATGAAGGTTACGAGAAGGACCTATCGGTCCTAAGGTCGCTTGTCATTGCCAGATGATCCTCTCTTGACCCATCCTTCTGAGGTGAAGGGGGAATCTTTCTTCGGCTCCAAGACCCCACTGGGAGAACCCAATGAGATATCATCACTTTCCATTTCAATTAAAACGGAATAGGTCTCAAGGGTCTTTTCATCGTAAACACCCTCGTGGTGGTCCAGGAGACCATGTTCGGTTTCCAGATGTTTCCTTCTTCTGGATCCCGATGGGCGTCCACCAGCCTCTCTACTGGTCCTGTCAACGAATGAATCACCCGTTATCTTGTTGTACAACGCTTCCATATCCGCCTTGATGAAAGCTTTCAACTCCACATCTGCCAGCAGTGATCCGTCCTGCCATGCTTCTGCGATCAGCTGGGCATGAATGTCCATTGGGATCTCCAGCAGGTCCGCTACTATCCTCATCAACTTCCTGAGCCTTACGTTTGCGGGGTCCTCTATGGACCTCTTCATAAGGTATCTGTAATGGTCCATCAGGTCCTTCCTTGAATGAACATTCCCTGTAGCTGGATTCTTCACCTTCCCGGTGATCTTACCATCGAATAGACGGAAGAATGATATATTCGGGGGATCCTCTTCTGTCATATGATACATGTCCCTCCCATCGGGATCGTCGGGATGCATGACACCCATGGGATAAGACCAAAGGATCCAGTGAGACTATAAATCTTTCTCCGATCCCGGGTAGCGGGATATATCAAATGATAGGAACAGGGTTCGATTATTATACTGGACCCTCGATTCACAGTTGAACGGACCCCATGGTTCACCGGGTGATATCAGTGGAAAGGTCAATCCTCGTAACAGGTGGAGCAGGGTTCATCGGATCGAACCTGGTAGACCTCCTCATGGAGGAAGGTTATTTAGTGTACGTTCTAGACGACCTTTCAACAGGGAACCTTGAAAATCTGTCCAGGTGGTCCGGGGACGATAACCTGAGGTTCATCAGGGGTGATATCAGGAGACCCTTGGACGAGTCCCTTCACCCTGGGACCGTTTCGCAAGGTCCCCCTATCGGGGCAATTTTCCATCTTGCCGCCTGGGTCGATGTGACATCCTCCTTCGAGCATCCTGGAGATAACGCTGCAGTCAATTACCTGGGCACGTTCAATGTCCTGGAATATGCCATGAAGCATGACATTGAAAGGGTGGTATTCTCCTCCTCAGCAGCCGTTTACGGAGATACCGTGGACCTCCCGGTTACCGAGGGTATGGACAAGGTCCCACTCTCACCCTACGGACTTCACAAGCTTTCCTCCGAGATGCTCATGGACATATACAACAAACAATGGGAGCTGAGCACGGCATCCCTCCGGTTCTTCAATGTATACGGTCCGAGGCAGGACCCATCAAATCCATATTCCGGAGTTATTTCGAAGTTCCTTGACCGGGCCTTATCCTCCAAACCTCTGCTGATCTACGGAGACGGGGGCCAGACACGGGATTTCATTTACGTTGAGGATGTGGCAAGGGCACTTCTCATGACAGCAAGGTCGAAAGCTGTCGGATCAATGAACCTTGGAACTGGAAAGGAAACTTCCATACTGGACCTGGCAGATGCTGTCGGAAGCATTTGGGGAAAGGACCTGAAGAAGGTCCATATGCCAGCAAGGAAAGGGGAGATACTCAGGTCCTGTGCGGATGTTTCCAGGATCGAGGAAAAGGTCGGGTTCAAGGCCGAGATCGATCTGAAAGAGGGCATGAGGAAATGTGGTGAATGGTTCAAAAGGAGGAGAACTGCTGATGGCGGATAGAACCAAAAGGACAAAGGTCCATTCAGATGAAAGGATACTCCTGTTCCTTTCAGAATATTCCAACAAGAGGGAGCTCTGGGATGTTCCCAAGGAGGTCACCCAGAAGGGTATCTCTGCGAGGCTCGATATCCTGGAGAACAATGTATCACGATCACTAAAGCGTCTCCAGGTCGATGATCTGGTGGAGGCTGACCTCAAACATATCAAGGGAGAGAAGAGAAGGCAGAGGGCCTATTTCCTGACCCATAAAGGAGAGGAGACCGTTGTTGAGGTCAGGGACCGGGTATCACGGATGCCCATGACGGTCACTCTCGAGGGAGACCTCCTGCGGACATCCGTGGATACAGCTTACAAGAGAGCAAGGGAATTCGGATTGAACCTTACAATGGCAGAGGTCTACCAGGTTAAGAGGAACGGGGATGAACCCTTGATAATATCCTCAAGAGGAAGCAGTGCCGGAGAGGGTCCCAATCTCTATGGAAATTATCAGCTCCCTGAACATTTCTATGGCAGGGAGAAGGAGACTGCCGTTGTGAAGGATTTCCTTAACTCCAAGACCGGTGTACTCCTTATCTGGGGTCTAGCTGGAATGGGTAAGACATCCCTTATCCTCCATGCCCTCACAAAGAACATGGTGAACGGCGGATACATCTGTTGCGAACCATGGACAGACAGAATAGAGCTAATAAACGAGATCTCCAACGTGATCAGTGAGATGGGCCTCCAGGAGGAAGCCGAGGAGCTGGAAGGGGACGATATCTCACCAGGCAAGCTGACAAGGACCATGAGGGAGCTGAGCGCGACCCAGAAGAACCTTGTCCTCGTGATAGACGACCTCCAGAAGACAGGGGGTGGTATCGATATCTACATCGAGGCTTTGTGCAAGGCCGCAATGGACCATCCCGGTCTCAAACTTGTTCTCCTCACTAGGGACCGACCACTATTCCTCGATCCTCGGTACGAGCTCAGAGGAACGCTTGTGGCCCTGGAACTCAAGGGTCTTGACGAACCGGCCATCAAGCAGATGGTGAGGGAGCAGGAAGTGGAAGCGGATCCGGACATCCTACTCGATATCACGAAGGGCCACCCACTATTCATAGAACTACTCATGACCGCCCTCGATTCCGGTCCATCCGACAGATTCCATGAATTCCTGGACCTGGAGGTCATTTCACCATTATCTCCCAGACAGAAGAAAGCTCTGGAACTCGCGTCCATGGTCGGGATCCCATTCCATAGGTCCCTTCTGAGAAATATCAAGCTGGAAGACATTGACATCCTAAAGAGGAAGGGGCTTCTCAGGGAGGACAGATACGGCCTTCTATACGTTCATGATCTGATTGCTGACCATTTGATGGAGAAGATCCCCTCAGAGAGGAGGGAGGAGGACCGCGATGAGATCATAGCCTACCAGATCTCCGTGATCCTGAGGATATGGGGGGATGGACCCCAGCTGGGAGCAACTCCTGTGTTGAAAGAGGGATTGAAACCTACACCGGAGGTGGAGGTACACATGGTCAGGACCTATCTCTCCATCGCCTATGAGGACAATCCCGGTCTCAGAGGATTATTGAGGAGATACATAGAATCATTGACAAAGAGGCTCCTGGACCTCGGCAGGCCCGAACTGGCAAGGAACCTTATCATGCTCCTTTCTGAAACATCCCTCAGAGGAAGGGGAAAGATCCTAACCGCTCCCATTATGGGACTGGAAAGGTCCCATCTCCCCGAGGAGGACAGGCTCCTTCTCATCCTCAATAGAGCGGAACTTCACGCTATTGAAGGCGAATGGCAGAAAGCATCCGCCGCCCTCGATCTCATAGAAGCTTCTTTCCCCAAGGGTATTCTGAAAGGTGAGGTCAAGACGAGGTTCAATCAGCTCATGGGACAGGTGTCCAGATCGAAGAAGAGGTTTATAGAGACCATCCATTCGCACAGGACCGCCATCAAGGAGATGGGAGTGGAAGGTGACGTGTTGGGGGTTGCAAGGGAGAAGCTGGAACTTTCAGAGGCCCTCTACAATATGGGAGAATTCCAGGAATCCGCCCAGGAGGCACTTGAAAGCGCTTCCTCCTTCCAGGAGGAAAGGGATCCGGAAGGTGAGGTGCATGCATCCCTTCAGGCCTTCAGGTCCTACACCTCAGGGGGAAGGAGGATGAGAGGCAAGAGATGCCTTGAACGTTCCAGGGAGATCGCCAGATCAATGGACGATCAGAGGATCCTGACGATGATAGAGCTGGAGTCCATCCTCAATCAGGAAAACCTTCCAATGGAGAACCATATTGCCAGTTTCGGAAGGCAAACGGAGCTTCTGGAACCCGAGGACACGGATATCGCCGTCAAAGGTTATCTGAGGATCGCAAAGCATCTGGAAGGAGCTCCCGGAAAAGAGAATCTGATCCTCAGGCTCAAATGTCTGTCCTCGGCCAACGACCTTCTGAGCGGTACCTCGAAGAAGGAGGGACTTAGAACGCTTATCAAGAGAATGGGGCCTGACCAGCTGTCAGAAAGGGACCTCCTGGAAAGCCGTATAGACCTGCTTGAACAGACACTGTCTTTCCTGGAACCGGAGAACAGATTGAAGGATAACCTGATGGAACTTGCAAGGGAAAAGGGATTCCCCTTTACACGTGTCAGGAACGAGGATATCAAGGGGACGCTTCTCAATGGCATTTGCGATTCAGAGTGGCAACTCTTTGAGGTAACCCTGGATGATCTTGAGAACGAAGAATACGGACCCGAGGACCTAGAGACACTTGCTGAGGACCAGTGCCATAATCTACTGATGGCCGGGAACCATTTCCAGTTGATGGGGAAATTGGATCGTGCAAGGGAGATCTACCTTAAATGCAGAGAGGTCATGGAGATCTACGAGAAGGCCGTGGCCAAGCGCCCAGAGCATGTTACTGAATGGGACATCAGAAAGGTCAAAGAGGTTGTACAAATAAACATGTCCCAGCTGGGTTAAAAAGGTTTGAGATCAGGGAAATAACAAGGTTAAATACTTAATCGACCACCCGCTTTTTAGTACCATGAGGCAGGTCCCTTCCAGGTGCCCCTCCTGTGGTGAACCCAATATCCACCACCTCGATTACTGCGCGGTCTGCGGGATCAAATATGATCATGAGCAACAGGTCCCGGCCCAAAAAGTCGAGAGAAAGAAGGGATTATCAAGAGATGATAAGATCCGCCTGAAAAGGGCCAAGAAGAAGAAGGAGCTAACTGAGCTTTACAAGAAGAACAAGATCACCAACGAACAATACGTTGCCGGAATGAGGAAGCTTGGATACGGCAGCAATATCGATAAAGCAATGGCATTCAAACAGTATATCCGGGAACAGGTCAAGGCCTTCGAGGAGTTGAAGATAGACCCCAATGCTGTCGAAGGTGGCAGCTACTATGATCCGAACGAATCCGTAACCGATCTTCCAAGGGACGAGTTCGGAAATGTTATTATTGATTTCACTGCCAGTCCATCCTCGAGATCGGTCAGACCGACAGAGGATGTTCCAACAGTTGAATACGGACCTGGAAATGCGGGGGGACCCGCTTTCGGTGAATCCCTCTTCGGAAAGAGGAAGCAGGAACCGGCCCGTGTAAAGAAGGAAGTATTGAAAGTAGACAGGATACCGCAGAGGAGAGGACCAAAAAGGATCAGAGCGAATGCCATCTGGGAAGATGAAGAGGAGGAAGAAGAGGATGACTTCACACTGGACCTTGAGGAGAGCACTTCGGGATGGTGGGATGATGAGGATTGGGAGCTGGAATGGACCGAAGAGGACGAGGAGGATTTTGATGAATGGGAGATCGATCTGGATGAGGAGGAGGATGAGGATTGGGGCTTGATCGATGAGGAAAGCGATCTTGAGGTATCCTTTGACGATGATGATGAGGAAGAATTCGAGTTGGAAGATAATGAAGGGTATGAAGTGGCCTTCGATGAGGACGAGGAAGAATCAGTGTTGGAAGAGGACGAGGAAGAATGGGTTGAGCCCAGGCGAAGGACTGTTGGTAGAAGAAATCGTTGAAATAGCCGTTTCCCTTACTCCCATGCAGGAGGCGCTTGAATATGGATGATGAAATCGATGACCAGGAGATGACAGAAGAAGACCAGGAAAAGGCCCAGCAGGAAATGGCCAAGCTCCTGACAAACGTCAAGGATATGGCGATCTACAATCTTTCCATGATCGCCTCGCAGGCTTGGCATCATCTGGGACTTGTTCCTGTTCCTGGAACGACGAAAGCCGAGATCGACCTTGAACAGGCAAAGATGGCCATAGACCTCTACGAGGCGAACCTGAACGTTCTAGGTCCTTCCCTTGAGAAGGAGATGGGAAAGCAGTTCAGACAGGGATTGACCGATCTTCAGTTGAATTTCGTCAACAAGAAGAAGAGCCAGGAATGATTCTATCTGAAAGGTGGTGCCCTTCCCCTTGGAGGAGGCGCCCTGCTCCTTGACGGTGGCTCCTCTTCTTCCATGTGGGATTCCTTTCTAACGGACCTCAGATAGAACACAATCAAAGCTATCCCGAGTATGAAAACAAGGATCGCAATCGGTATCAGGTAGTAGGGGACGTCCTTCTCCTTTTCCTCAAAGGTAACGATATAGTCCACCCTTGAAGCGAGGGAGAGGATCTCCTCCTTGGTCATGTTCACATCACGGTGAATAACGATCACGAGGTAGTAAGTGTCCTTCTCCCCGATCGAGATGGAACTCTCGAAGAAAGTGGTGTTGGTCTCCGAGAAGCTGTTTATCACAACGAAAGTGGAATTGGTTACGGGAACCTCTTCTCCATTCATTATCGCATCGATATCGATATCTTCTGTAGACTTCCATTTTTCAAACTCATCATCACCCTTTATCAAGAAGACGGTGATGGGGTCCGGGGAAGCGGTGATGGTTGCATCTATCTCAAGACTCTCTCCACTGTCAAATATCATCTTCAATGTGATGTAGCTGTCGATGTCCACATCCTTTGACTCATCGATAGTTTTTGCATCGGTAAATGGTAGGAGAGCTAAAGAAAGGGTGGCAAAGATTATGAAAACGATCAATTTTCCCATACGGTTCTATCGATAACTGGTATTTAAATTATTTATGGACCAAGATGGAATTGAAGAGTTAGGGATCGATCTACCTTTTACTCCAATACCCAGTCAAGGAACACCATATGTTTTTTCACTTCGGAATGGAGAAATGAGAATACTTCTTCCCCCTTAGGGGTCAGAGAATAGAATACAGACCTTCCCTCATCCCTTCTCTTGATGATGCCCTGCTTCTCGAACTCCTGCAGGACAGGGTATACAGATCCTGGACTTGGTTCCCATGCACCTGATGTTACCTTTTTCAATCTGTGTATCATTTGCAGACCGTGCATCTCTCCTTCCTTCAAACATCTCAATAAGGCCAATCTGAGATGCCCTCTATAGATTGAACATCTCTCCCAGGTGGTCGCATCCAAGGGATCGGACTTACAGGAATTCTTTTTGGGCATGATGGTTCCTTCATTACCGATTTACGATGAATGGTATATGATATCCCCGTTTTCCCTTACCTGTTAGCCCTCTGACACAATTAAATACGAGCCAGGCCCATACAATGCAGGAGGTGATATAATTGGCAAAGATAGTGGACACGAATGAGTTCAAGCTGAAAATGAAAAACACCTTCAAGAAGACACCTATCTTCCGGTTCAACGACCAATATTTCGGCCTTGCCTGGTTCGAAGGAGAATACAAGCTCCACAAACATGACAAGGACGAGGTTTTTCTCGTCCTCGAAGGCCATCTATCCATAGAAGTTGAGGGAAAGGTCATGGATGTAGGTCCCGACATGGCGATCCACATCAAGGCCGGAGAGGCACATAAATCAAAAGCGACCAGGAAGACTCTTGTTGCCGTGTTCGAACCCCAGAACATCCATATCGATTACCTGGAATGATCACCATCTTCCGCTGGATCCTCCACCCCCGGAGCGACCACCACCGAATCCACCCCTTCCCCCGCCGAAGATCCCTCCCATCCAGAGGAACACCCTTCCACCTGTCAGTATTGAGACTGCGATGAGAATGACAACAGCTATCAGGAGCTGCCACCAGTTGAGTGGAATGAAAGGTATGGGATACCATGGTCCTTTGTCCTCTTTGGGAGGATCCCCTGTGTAATTTTCGACGATAATGGAACCCAGTTCTGCAACGGTGTACAGCAGTGCTTCGTAATAGTAACCTTGAACCAGATACGGGAGAAGAATATCTTCTGCGATCTCGTTCACCTTCAGATCTGGAAGGACACCTTCCAGACCGTAACCCACCTCTATCCTCCAGGCCTGATCCTCGATGGAAAGGACAAGGAGGAGACCGTTATCTTTTCCCTTCTCACCTATCTCGCTCTTCTCGAATGTCTTCACTGCAAAGACCTCGATGGTGTCCGGTGTGGTGTTGGTTACAACAAGGACGGCGATCTCCGCACCTGTTTTGGTATCGACCTCGAGGCAGAGGTCCTCAATATCGTAGATGTCCTGCATGAGAAGGACACCTGCCTGGTCAGTTACATAGAATTCAAGGTCCGGGTAGGCGCGTGTCCCGGGGCATATGATAACGAATGCCAGCAGGATGACTGCAAGGACCTTTGGAGCCTTCAAGCGGGATCACTCCACCTTATGGATTGTCAGGGGCAACGGCGCTTTCGAAGTATGATCTCTCATCGAATCCGAAGGAGTTTGCGATTATGACCTTGGGAAACTTCTTGATCTCTTTGTTGAAATCCCTTACATCATCATTGTATCTCATTCTCTCCACAGCAATCCTGTTCTCCGTCCCTTCAAGTTCTACCATGAGGTCATGGACGACAATGACCGATTGGAGGTATGGATAGTTCTCATAGGTGAGGATTATCGATCTCAGTGCCTGGTCCAGCTCCCCTGCGACCTCCACCTGCTCTTCTGTGGAATCCGCTTCCATCCAGCGGGTCCTGAGTTCTGTAACATTCGTAAGGGTGGATTTCTCGAATTCCTGATAGTCCTCGACGGTTTCTATGAGAGTGGGGATGAGGTCTACCTTTCTCTGATACTGATTCTCCACCTGGGCCCAGGAACCGTCAATGTCCTCTTCCTTTGTCACAAAACTGTTGTAGGCTGAAACCGACCAGATGACAGTTATCAGTAGGATCAGAATGAGGATCGCTCCCACCACAGCTCCCGCTATCACACCTGCTTTTAACCCCATGTAATGTTAATGCTCGATAAGGTATTTTAATTCTTGACAATAACCTTATAAGAACCGATCTATTTTCCATAGTTATCCGCTGGTACTCAGATATATATAATCCGTCTCGTTCTTGTGAGTACCCCAATCCCATGCGAGGGTAGCCAAGCGGTTAACGGCGACAGACTCAAGATCTGTTCCTTAGTGGTTCGTCGGTTCGAATCCGGCCCCTCGCATTCATTTCGTTTTTATCGATATTTATTGAGATAAAAATGGAATTATTGATTGCCGGATTCGAACGAAGTTGCCAGAAGTCAAAGAATTGTGGCTGCGCACAATCCCGAAGGGATTGCTGCTGCACGAATCCGGCCCCTCGCACTTTTTTCAAATTTTTCTATTATCAATATGATAATTGTGCGAGGGGGTCGGTTTCGAACTTGTTCTTTGGTGTAGATATTTATTACACTACCCTAAGCAATGTCTGTAAGATCGAAAAACCATTTCCCAAAACGATCTTATTATTAGTTCCTCAAACCACCAAACCAAATGATGGAAGAACTCAGTCAATGGTCCAAAAACACGAATTATCGGAAAATGGAATTAATCGATAAAAAGAACGATAAATAGATTCTTTTCATGAATGGATCTTCTCATGAAAATACCCCTAAAATATACAACATTTTATTATGGACTTATACAATATTTAACCCGATGGTGCATATGGAAATTGGAACAGAAGATTTGATGAAAAATGGTCTGGATGCTTTTATTGATGAAATAAGAACGACTTTAACAAAAAAAGCATTCCTACGGAATGCTCGAGCCTAACGGCTCTTTAGATCAAT
>CBDDUX010000011.1:0-24762 GCA_965234725.1 Thermoplasmatota archaeon
TGTCAAATATTAAAATGTGGTCAAATCAGTGGTTAAACTGTCAAAGTCGGGTTACATACGAAATTCCATGAACTATTCATCAGAACCGATATGGTCCAGATTGCTTTTGGAAAGGATTTTGATGTTGTGGAGGCACTGAGGGGAAAGGCAGATTACAATCCGTTTTCCACTATCACTCAAGAACAGGCCGAAGAGGTTTTGCAAAAAGCAGAGAAGTTCGTAGAAGAGGTAAGGATAGCAATGGATCAAATCAGGTCCTGAACATCTCCAAAACATCCTCTTCCATGAAGTGCAGATTACCGGGGATGATGAGGCAATGAGGAGGTCCTCCGAGATCGATCTCTTTGAGATATCCGATGGATGCATAGAGGACCCTGCAGTCATCTCTACCAGCCCGTGCAATGGCTACTGCCATAGTCTCAGGTCCGATCTTTTTCAGATGGACTTTTTCTTCCATCTGTAAAAGGATATCACAGCCCTCTGCAGCCGTCATGAACCTCCCCTTATGTGCCTGGATATCGAGCAATACAAGAGTATGGAGGCCCCTTTCAAGGTTCTGGCAGATCATTTCCAGGGGTGAGGTGGGGAAATAATTTCCTTCCGGATATGCAAGTGTCGTGGTTCTCCCGAACTTGTAATGTTGAAGTCCAGCCACTCCGGCTGCTGCCGTGTAGATCGATCCTGAATTGATGATATCAACCTTGGATCCCATCTTCATGGCATCAACCCTCAGTTCCTGATGGGTTGTTGCTGTCAGGGGGTCACCGGCAGTAAGCAGGCAGACCTTGTCATAAGTATCCAGGGCTTTGATCACTACTTCTTTCTCCTCTATATCTTCCCTGTCAAGGACCTCTATCCTCTTCCCTATGATCTTCTCCAGCCTTTCTATGGACCCTTCCTCGAGTATCGATGTGAAGAACTCGCAGAAGATGATATCCGCCTCTTTCATCAGGTCCAATCCTCTAAGGGACACTGACCTTTCATCGACGATTCCCAGGCCTATCAGGGAAAGCCTCTTCATGACCGGGAGATGGGCATCATCTATATTATGTTCAACTCCTGCAGTTTCTCGGGAAGATATTTGTCCGTCACGTAATCAAGACCGTATTTGGCAAGGGCCTGCTGTTCCGATTTCTTCTTCATCTTGAGCTGTAATTTTATCTCTGACTTCCAGACCTCTGAGGAGAAACGCGGGTCCGATAGTTCAGATTTCAGTGCATTCACATCCTGATCGGTCAAGGAATCAGAGGGAAGTTCGTAATTCACTATATCGGAGGGAGTTATCCCGAGATACACAGCCTCCGGGGTCGCCAGGTATTCTGATATATGCGCGGTCTTGATTGCTCCGTAGGCAATGGAAGCGAAGATCCTGTAAGACCAGGGGTCCCCATCGGTGAATACTATCACAGGTAGTTTGGAATGCTCGTGAAGCCTCTTCATGAACCTCCTTGTCGACCTGGCAGGTTGACCCTTAAGATGGACCAGGATCGCATTGTGGCTCTCATCGAACCCGTTCTCGGCAAGCCTGTCGAACATACCGCCGGTCTCTATGGCGATGATGAACTTTGCATTGACGTTCTTGAACCTCAGTTTCTCATGCTCGACATTATACGGGATCCCGTATCCCGAGTCACCGACATCATCCTTGCAGTTGATGTTCTTCCTCTCACCTTTCCTATTCATCTCCTCGATGGTGAGGTCCCCTATCACCCTTGCTCCATCCTCCTCGGGTCTCAGCTTGAAATCCTCCCTCATACAGTGGGTGATTATCTCAAGGTCCTCTGCCAGTCGATTTGATTCATCTTGGGTGGGGAACTTACCACGACTCCATCCTTCGGAAATGTAGTACATCTCCCTCAATGTGGAGGATTTTCCGGCCTTGATCATCTCATCAATGAAGTCCACTGTGTAAAGTGATCGGAGGATGCTGGTTGCCCCTCCAAGGTCCTTTGCCGATCTCCTTACCTTATCATTCCCGTATTTCCAGACCTTCAGATCCTTGGAGAGGACGATGTTGGATTTGGTCCTTGATGACACCTCGAGGTGCGGAACATCCTGGTCCTTGAGCTGGCCGTAGATATATTCGGCAACCTTCCTCAGTTTTACCTGGGCTTCCTTGTTTCCCTTTGATATCTTTGTCGCTGCCATTTTGCCACCTCAGAGCGGGTCTGCCCCGATCACCTCTCCTGGAAGCTTGGAATAATAGATCTCAACGTCATCGTAATCGTCCTTGTCCAGACCCAGAAGGGAGAATCCAAGCCTCTGGGAACGTGCAGGTGCAATGGGTCCGATATCCCATTCTATCAGGTCCTTCTTCAGTGTATACGTTTCTGGATAAATGCCCTGGATCAGGGCTTTGGGAACCTTCACATGGAGCTTCATGCTCCTCTCCTTCTGTGTATAGTTCTGATATTTGATGGTGACCTCTGTAATCTTTTCCTTGATCTCTCCCTCTCCTCTCTCATGATAGACCACACCACTGTCTATTACATGGACGTTCATTATCTTGGTGATGATCGGGTCCAAGGGGGGTTCCGGGAGGCCAAGGATAGAGGAGCTCTTCTTCGAGATCTCAGGAAGGATATCCCTGATGATATCGTATTTCTCCGAGACCTTCTTGAGCTTATTTTTCTTATTGATGTGTGCCCGGACCCTTCTGCCACAGTCCATGAGGGCCCTTCCGATCTCATCCATTATCTCATCCACATCTGCGATAGCTTCCTTTGATTCCGAGGTGAACGGTGCATTGGTGGATGCGACGTGTACCAGGATGGCTGCGGGTCCGACAGGAATACCTTTTCCACCCCTCTGTTCCAGACCGTAAGGTCTCCAGTTGATCTTCTCTATGGCATGGGTGATAACACAACCTCCCTGCTGGTAAAGAAGGGGCACCCTGTTTGCGAATCTCAGTATCTTCACCGTATCACCGGGGGAAAGGTCCCCGCCATAGACGATCCCTGCCTCCACCTGAAAAGGGGTTCCCCTGAACACCTTTGGCTCCCTGGTAACAGTATAAGCGAACTTGGAGTCGATCTCCTTCCTCAATCCTTTCCGGATAAGCATATCCCCGATGGGTGAAAGGCAGTCCGTAGGAGGGGACATGAAGTTGATATCCTGGATCTTATCGTAGAGGTTCTGGATGTCCTCCAGGGCAAGATACTTAGGAACCCTCTTCTCATCCAGACCAGCACTTTCCAGGACCTCCCTGGCTCCTCTGGGTGAAACCCTTGTGAACTCATTTGTGAGGAAGGAGGTCATCTTTCTGGCCTCAGTATATTTCAACATATTCTTAAGAACACCCAGTTCAATTCCGTGGGGATGTGGTTTTGATTCTTTCGGTGGTTCCGGGAGGATCTCCACGACTCTCTGGAACCTGTTGACCTCACCATCGGGTTCAACGAATGTGATCTCAACATGGGGATTGACGATGGCCGTCGCCTTTAGATATTCAAGGACAGATTGTTTCTTGTTCTTGTGGTACTTTCCCTCCATCTCCACGATGATCTCAGTTCCATGGGAATGATCCCACAAGACGACCTCACTTTTCTCTACCTGAGGTCTGTTTGTCTTTGTGTTAATGTGGACCTCCATACGATGGCAGGGGTGGTCCTCTCCGATCTTAGAAGTTATAATGGCCGCTTTTCCGGTAGTTAACTGTGAATAAAGTACCACTGATGAGATTCCAATACCCTGCTGGCCCCTGGACTGCCGTATGGCATGGAATCTGGAACCATACAGAAGCCTACCAAATACGTTTGGTATCTGTTTCTTGACAATTCCAGGTCCATTGTCCCTTACGGTCATTCTGTAGCGGTCCTTTTCATTGACCTTCTCAAGAGTTACATGTACAGCTGGAAGGATTCCCGCTTCCTCGCATGCATCCAATGAATTGTCAACTGCTTCTTTCACAGATACAAGAAGTGCCTTTGATGGATTGTCGAATCCAAGGATCTGTCTGTTCTTGGCGAAGAAATCCGATATGGATATTTCCTTCTGGCTCTCTGCCATCTTCTCTGCGTAGGGAACTGCCATTACCTACCCCCGTACGAGATTCCTCAGTATTGAGCAGGCGTTATAAATCAATGGGGAGGGGTAAGCGAAAGAAATTCAGTCCTTCCTTTTAAATGCCTTATAAAGGAAAAATGCACCTATGGATAGAGGAATAATCGTAATGAACAACCCTATCAATGTGTATGCCAGTACCTCCTGGAAAGAGGGATTATCGGATAGAACACCAAATTGAAGTATGAATATCACAAAATTCCCAGCGGCATCCGCAAGACCGATGCATGCGAATACCAGGAAGAGGAGGTTCATCAATCTGCTCATGTCCTCTGAGATCTCCCTCTGTCTGGTGTCTATGAACGTCCTCAGGACCTCAATGGTCGATGAGAGGATGTCCCTGGAATGGGAAAGCTCGTCAAGAAGGGTCTGAAGGTCCCTTCTGTCCTTCTCCATTACCCTGAGTGTGATCTCTCCCAGTGAGAATCCAACTCCATCAATGGTTAGGTCATCGGATTCCAGGGAAAGACTGTTCTTCACCTCCCTTGTCCTCTGGCCCATCTCCAGCAGATTGGAGGCGCTCCTCATCAATTCATGTTCCACCTCTGATACGAGGGAGAACCGAACAGATGTCGTGGTGAGAAGCTGTTTTTCGGTTCGAAAGGATTCCTTGGCCAGGAATGCTTTATCTTTCTTCTTCTCCTTCTTCTCACCATCTTTGGGTATGTAGAGCTTCATGTGTTCATTGATATCGTTCTGGAGCTTGTAGATGTCATCTTTCAACCCCTTGCCTATATCCTGAACCTTTCTTAGATCGTTCTCCTTCATGTCCAGGAACTTGGATTGCATGAAGAACAGCTCCATCAATTTTGATTTGATGGCAAGATGATTGATAAGGTAATTCTGTCTGGTCTGGTATAATCTCTTCTCGGGTCCATCTGCGGAGACATAAGGCGTGGAACCGGTGACGTTTATCGGCCCATCACCATATGAGTAGGTGTTCCTGATATCTGATATGTTCAATTCCAGGACAAGATCATTTGGGAAGGTCTCCTCGGAAACCTGGCCGGACCTTCCAAGCAGGTAAAGGGTAGCTCCTACCTTTCCATGCTTTATCGAGTTCACAACCACCTCGCCCTTTCCTATGAGTATCCTGTTGAGGTAGGAGATATTGGTCTGGAGTATCTCCGGTTGATCAGATTCTCCCTCCTTGTAAAGGAAGGTCATATCCGAATATGTCTTCAACCATACATTGTCCCTGGATCCATTTGTCAGGATAGTATACCTGTGTGGCCTGCAACCAGGTCTTCCGAACCGTCCGATCCTTTCCATCACCTTTCGTGATATTAGACGGATATCATCATATCTCATTTTAAGGTATTCAGGGGAAACCTCGGAGACATCCTTCTGAGTTGGAGATGCGGTCTTCATTAGCTCAATAACAGCCCAGCCCGATTTGAAAGAAATGTCCATCTTTGTATCGCCCATTTTCGGGGCCTCTTCCTTCATGACCGATAGAATGTCCCTCTCCGCTTCAGGGGCTACGCTAAGGATGATGATGGAATAGATTTTCGAATCATACAACAGGACGGACCTCAATTTCCATCTACCTCTGGGAAAGTTCTAACCTTTTCCCATATTAGTATTTGAAAAAAGATACTTAAATAAACCTAGATAAAAATTAAAATCGGAAATTTATGGATCGATAGGGTCAATGGCACAACAGTGTCCGTACCTCTTCGTCTCCCACCCAGCTTCAGATATCCGGGTCATGGTTCTTTTTGAAGGCAGGACGATCCCATTGAAACCCTTTTCAAGGACACCGAACTCGATCCCATGGGACCCTTTCGGTCTCATACATCCGAGGATCAGGTCCCCCTTAAGGGACTCCCTCATATATTCTGCAAGTGAAAGGACCGTTTCTTCACCCAGAGGTCTAACGTTTTCCATGGGTGTTCCTGGTGTTGGTATGAGTATGATCAGGACAGCTCTTTTCGGTTCGAACGAGGCTGCGATCCCGATTGCCCTCCTTTCACCCCTTTCCTTTCCATAATGGAACCCGGCCAGTATATGTGGAACAACATGAAGTCCGGCATCCTTCAGGGCCTGATATGAACGTATGTAATCCTCCACTTTCAGATCAAGCTTCAGGACCTCCTTGATAGTGGAATCGTCACCAAGGATATCATAGGATATTGCATCCACATCAGAAGTACCTATTGATTCCGCTGTCTTTTTTCCGACGAGACCAGTATGCATATTGATCTTCAGGCCAGTCTCAGATTTCAATCTCCTTATCTGGTCAAGTATATTGTCATTGATCGGTAATGCCCCACCCGGTCCACACCCTCCTGAAACAAGTATTCCGATACCGCCTTTGGTCCAAAGGGTTAGTCCGAATTCATACAACCTCTGGTCTTCGCTGACGTCAACCATTCCCCCCAAGTATCTTCCGTCACAATGGGCGCAGGAAAGAGAGCACCTTCCGCCGGTAATAGAAACCGTAGGGAAGGAATTCCCCGGATAGTAGACATCTATCTTTCTGGCCAACAGCAACGGTATTGCCCTTCCGAACTAATCATATTTTTCCCATGTTATTTCTGGGATGTTCGAATATAACCGATATCTTATTTTAAATGAGGTTTAATCAAGGGTACGGTGATCCTATGGAATTTAAGATCCACTTTTCCGGAAGATATCTTGTTCCATTTTTCATCGTGTTAATGATTTTACCTGTTTTGAGCATGGCCCCGCATCTCTTTGATGACTTTGAAAAGGATCTTCATGTCAACGGTCTGGACAGTGTGGACCCTATCAGGATAGAGAGCAATACAGAACTCTACTACCATCCCGAGATCGATTCCGGAAAAGGAACCGTGACGGAACCTTTCGTCATATCTGATGTTAGTATTGATTGCCGTAGCAATGGAAAGAGTGGGATATACCTTCGGAACACCACCTACAACCTGGAGATCCGAAATGTAACGATATACGCATCCTCATTGTCTCCAGCGATCTACCTTAGACCATATTATTCAGGGACAGCGTACTATTCTCTGAACCTGAAATTGATAAACATCACGGTGATAGGAGGTGGGACCCAGCTGGATATGTTCTACCCGATAAGGGTATACATCTCCGGGTGCAACTTCTCCAACCCGGGAGGGACCGGTGACCTCATCCATTCCTACCTTGGCTATTATGTAGATATCTATAAGAATACATTCAACGCGCCGAACATGGATATCGACTTTGACGGTACATATTATTTGGACCTTACACGGAACAAGGGTTCCATCAGGGATCTGGTTCAGAACCGGTTCCAGTATTCTGATATATCCAATAACACACTGGATGTAAGGACGGTCAAGTTGTATGCTGGATATTACTCAGATTTCCAGGGCAATATCCTTCACGGACATTCCTCGAGCGATGATATCACATGGCTGTATGACTGCAACAGGATCAAGATCGCTAACAATTCCTTCTCCGGGGGAAGGGACGCAATTGTGGTCCAGCATCCCAATACATACAACCCGGTCAGAACAAGTTATGAATCCTGGTCATCTTTGACATTCGAGTTCAATCTATTCAACCAGACCGGTAAAAGGGGTATCTATTTTTACTGGACCACAGGCCATCCCTACAATACTTATATGGATATCCATCATAATCGGTTCATAGGATGCACGGATTTTGCCATAGAACTGAGCAATGGCGGATCGGCCACGAGCAATGTATATCGCAATGTTTTCATGTACAATCATGGATCCGGAATGGATTTCTCTTTGAGCAATTCCCAGGCCAGGGATGGATATTCTCAGTTCAGGTGGCGACGGTCCAATGTTGGGAATTTCTGGTTGGACTGGGATAATTCAGATGATAATAGCGATGGATTCTCTGATGAGACAGGTTACAAACTGTCTTCCAACACAGGACAGACAGATCCTTCCCCGGTATCCAATCAGTATTTCGATTTTAACAGACCTCAATTCCAGGTCCTCACACCGACAACAAGGTTCCTCGATACCCGATATGTGAACTTCACCTGGGATGCTTCAGACAACGAGACCGGTATCTCAATAGTCCAGATAAAGAAGGGTATAGACCCCTGGATCAATATCTCGGGGAGGGATCATCATGGCCTTTACCTGACAGATGGCCAGTTTCAAATCGTTCTTAGGGCAGTTGATATGGCCGGGTTGAAGACATCCATATCACTTACGATCGTGATCGAGGAGGGGGTGGAACCTGTTAAGGTCTTATCGCCAATTGCTGGCAGATTCTATAACAAGGGAAATGTTGATGTGATCTGGGAACTGGAAGATGGGTTTGTCCCGAAGTCCCTTTTCTATCAACTGGATGGAGGTTCCTGGGTGGAGAAAGATCCATACCTTGGATTTGATCTTGATCTTGACGACGGATCGCACGATCTCAGGATGGAATTCACCGACCATTACAATAATTCCGTTCAAAGATCGATCACATTTACTATTGATACCAGGGATCCGGAGATTGAGATCCTGTATCCAATGGAATCCTCCGTCATTTCAAATGGTCTTGTTAATTTCGAATGGAATATAGATGACTTGACAGAAATGAGGTCAACGAACGTGACCATCGATGGAGAGAAGATCACTGGGATCGTTGGAAAGACACACACCTCATTTCTGAGCAGGAATTGGCATTCCTTTTCGGTCGAGGTCTACGATATGGCAGGGAACCGGGCCACATCGGCCATTACATTCAGGATATCCGAGAACACATCCCTCCATATCATTTCTCCCAGGCTTTCCATTCCCACGCAGGAGACCTCCTTCCTGATCGAATGGGAATACCTGACTCACTTGGAGATCGAAAATATCCAGATCTCACTGGATGAGAACAGCCCGGTCTCACTTCCCATGGACCTATCATCCTATATGGTATCGTTTTCCGAGGATGGCCTCCATACAGTTACTGTTGAGGCCCGGGATCCAGCCGGGAATATCTTCTCGGATTCAGTAGATATCATAGTTGATCGGAAACCCCCCTCAACAAGATTCATTGGCATCGAAAGCGGAACCTTGATAAATACTACAAAGGTCACCCTGCAATGGGGAGCTTTGGAGGAATCCGGGATCACCGGATACGATCTTTTCATCGATGATGTGAATGTTGCACTTGGAGTGAAAGATACGGAAAGAACGGTCACACTTCAAGAAGGGAATCACATCTTACAGGTCCTTGCTCATGACATTGCCGGAAATATTGGTGAGGACCAGATCGAATTGATCATCGATATCACACCTCCCCAACTTGATCTGATATCACCTCTTGATGAGGTAATAATCGAACCGACAATTACATTCGAATGGGAAGGTAATGATGTAAATGGCATCGTCAATTACAACTATTCTCTTGATGGAAATGGACCCTTCGGTTTGGGATTATCGACCTCCAGGGAACTTCAGGTACTCGAAGGACAGCATATCTTCATCTTGAGATGTATGGACAACGCCGGTAATGCCCGTACGATCAAGAAGACATTCATGGTGGACCTATATCCTCCCGAAGTTACCTTGACCAACATCAAGGACGGTTATACTAACACATGGTCAGGGGTTTTGGAATGGTCTATCACAGAATCCATGGGGATCGACACATTGATCCTGAACATAGATGGTGTAGATACCCCACTTTCCAATGAGACCAGGCATCAGATGGTCGATCTGGATGACGGCCTACACACGATCTCCATCACGGTGACCGATATTGGCGGATGGATGACAAACGAGAGTGTTCACTTCGTTCTTGATAGGGTTGATCCCAAAATTACTCCAGGAGATGTCGAGGTAAAAGGAAATGTGGTCTCAATTTTCTGGATTCTGGATGGAGGGGAGGGGGAGTTAAAGATCTCCGTTGAGATGGACGGTGTAGAGATCACAGGACAGCATGATCGAACCACAGGAATATCCGTATTCAGAGAAGTAACCCCGGGGAAGCATTCCATGAACCTGACCTTTACCGATCTTGCAGGGAATTTCAAAGTTCTCACATTCGATCTTGAGGTAAAGGGTAATGATAAAGGTAAAGAAGATACAGGAGGGGTGGGTCCGATCATTATTCTCGTTCCGATATTGATATTGTTGACGGTAATAGGAGTGATATTGTTCATCTGGGCCAGGGGAAGAAAGAAGGATGATAAGAAAGAGGAAAATGGTGCGAAGTTGCCATCAAAACCCGAAAGGATCTCCATCGGACCTATGCCCGCAAGGAGGCAGCAACCACTTGCTCCGGCCAGGGTGCCTTCAGCTCCTCAAGTTCGTTCCAGGACCACCAGCATTGGGGAGCAGGACGATTCATACATTCGACCTGAGCGGAAGAAAACACCTCCCCCGAAAAATAGAATGCAAACGGTTCCTGATCGACCTATGAGGGCAACGGATGTCTCAGAGAACGATGATGATATCGAGGATTGGTCGGATATGGAAGAATTGGAGGAGTTCGATGAATTGGAGGAGATCTGATGCCACTTTCACCCGATCAGGAGGTGTCTTACTCCAGATATGGGATGTATCCTTACAATTGGATCGTTGACGGCAAGGTTATCGCGTCCGTATATCCGATTGATGACTCTTATCTTGGATACATGAGGAATGAGGAGGGTATCACCCTTGCGATCAATCTTACGGAGAGCCCATGGTCTGAAGGTTGGGAGAGATCATCCGGTATCAGATGCTTGCATTTTCCGGTGATCGATATGGCAACCCCGAGGCCCTCGGATGTAAGGAGGATCATAGATGAGATCGACAGGCATAACGGTCCGGTCATGGTCCACTGTGCGGCAGGGATCGGAAGGACAGGAACTGTGATCGGATTGTATCTGGTTCATCATGGAATGGATCCGCTCGAGGCAATAAGGACCGTAAGAAAGAAAAGGCCAGGTTCCATCCAGACCCGTTCACAGGAGTCCATGATCATGAAATGGTCGAAATTGGGAAGGTGTTAGGATGGATGTGATAGTTCTTGCCGGTGGATTCGCAAAGAGGATGTGGCCTTTAACAAAGGATATGCCCAAGCATCTTCTTGATATTGCGGGAAAACCCATGTTGAGCTATACCCTGGATACTCTGGTCGAGATGAAGGGAATTGGAAGGATATTTGTGTCCACAAATGAGGCATTCGGCGATCACTTCTCGAAATTCCTCAAGGATTATGATGATAAAAAGGTCATACTTATTATCGAACCTTCACCCACAGAGGATAGGAAACTGGGATCGATCGGAGGACTTGGTTATCTCATCGAGAAGGAGAACCTCCACGATGATACCATGATTATCGGAGGGGACAACCTCTTCGAATTCCATCCCATCGAAGCGGTCGAGGTGTTTAGGAAGGTCGATCGTGATATTGTTGCGGTCTATGATGTTGGTACCCCGGAGAAGGCAAAGCTCTATGGGATCGTTGATGTCGCGGATAACGGAGTGATCAGGAACTTCTTAGAGAAACCGGAGGACCCACCATCGACATTGGCTGCAACTGCATTCTACATCTTCAAAGCTGATTCCCTGAGACTGGTCCTGAAATATCTGGAAGATGGCGGAAAACCGGATGCGCTTGGTTATTTCATCAGTTACCTTGTGGAGAACAGGTCCGTTGTCGCATGGAGATTCACTGGCAAATGGTTCGATATAGGATCCCTTGAAGTGTACCATGAAGCTGATCTCTACTTCAAAGAGAATTGAGTAAGGACCCTGTTTTTTTCAGATCGATTTCGGGAAAACCGAACCACTTACACTATCTTCCCTGTCGATGTGATCCTTATGGTAGTATCATCGATATGATAGGTAAGCTGGATGTTCTTTTGCTGAATTGAGAACTTCCTGACCTGGATCGTGTGGTAGATGCCTTCGATGATCCTGACGGTCCTTAGCTCCAAAAGTCCGTCGAACTTGTCGATTATGGACTGCATGTCCCTTTCGGAGAGAATGTCCGCCATCAGAAAGACCACGGAGAGCTTCTTCTTCATTGCGATATCACGGACCATGATGACGAAATCCCCGGCATCCTTGTTCCCGAACTGTTCCATGAAGAATGTAAGCGGATTGATCAGGACCCTGTTGATCTTCTTCCCGTCCAGTCCTCTCATGTGTTCTATGATCCTTGCGGGAACCGCCTGGATAAAGAACTTGGAATACTCCGGACAAGCGTTGACGAATTCCACGTTCTTGATGAGGCCTCCTTCCACTTCCTCGTTAAGGAGGTCCATTATCTCATCGGATGAGGCCTCTACATCGTAGAATGCGACATTCTCTCCTTTCTTCAATCCCTCATAGAGGAAATGGAAACCGAAGAGGTCCTTTCGAGAAGAAGGATCTCCTACAATGAGATGTATCGCACCTTTCTTGAATCCTCCATAATGAAGGGCATTGTCTAACGCAGGGACCCCTGATGAGACGATGTTAATGGAGGACCTCTCTCTGGCCATGGTTCCTTCAACCGGATATTTCCTAATATAAGTTTTCAACAAGAAAAATCCAAATAGAAGTATTAGGACTTTTCAATTGAGTGCGATGACGAGTTCAGACCTTATACTGAGGGGAGGTTTGCTTATATCGGTTTCAATTCTACTTGGTATATTTGGAGGATCCCTTGTGGAAAGGACGACCGGATCCGTTGATATGTCAATGGAGGACCTGGCAGAAGGCATAGGATCGCTTATCCAAGGGGTCCTTGGATCGGAACCAGGATCCCGGGTTACCCTTTCCTTCGGGATCAGTTCAAGCTATGATGATGGTGTGGTGGAATTACCCGGAAGGATCGGTAACGATAACTTCAAACTGAAGGTCCTTCCCGGATTGATGTTACTGGAATGGGATGGAAAGAGGGCCACAGTGATAGAGGATCGGGGGATCCTTCCGATCCATCCATCTGTAAATGAACGGTCCTTGACTTTCGAGCAGGCAAGGACCATCGGGAGAAAGTCCGGTGGTTATACCCTGTCCACCCCGGTTTCCATCACCGTTGAATCCAGGGTCCTTTCAGGTAATGATACCGTTTTCATCCATCCTAATCTCGATCAAACAGGTCCATTGAATGAACTGCTTTTTCTGGAAAATTCGATCTTCCAGATCTCCCCTGATTTTCATGAAGAGGTCCTTTTCAATGAGGAGGACGAGGTTCTCCTCTTATCAGATCGAGTATTGATCTGGAAGGGAGATGCAATCATCACATCCAAAGGATACTGTCCTGTCCCATTCATACTTCCATCAGGGACAGAGGTCTCCGGACCAATAGATCAGGTAAATGGATCGTTCAGGATCGTCCGTGAAGCCGTCAATGTATCAAACGACCTCTATGAAGATTCATGGAAGGTAGAACTTTAGTTATCTTCCCATATCTCGCCTTTTAACAACCAGAGATCAGTAGTTCCTTTGAAGCTTCGCACATCATAGAACAGAGAGACAATGGAAGGGGGTGCTTCGAGCACCTGCAACCCGAAAACAACATGCCAGGATCCGATATCCTTTCCCATGAGTTCTAGTGGAAGTGCTAGGTTGACAGATCCCGTGATCCCGTATGTAAGGGAATCGGGGATCTCAGTTCCTTCCGGGGCAAGGTTCTCCAATGATACAGGGGTTTCCACCTCTGTGAAAACGAGGAGGGTTATCCAGCATTTTTCCAGAATATTCGATGGAAACTCCACCATATTTCCGGAGCTTTTCGGATCCTTGATATTTTTTATCAGGACCTTGATATTATCATAAAGCCAGCCTAGGAAAAGTGCAACTGCCTCACCCTCAGCTCTCAGTGAAAGTTCCAGACCCGCTCCGGCACTTCCGGAAGCATCCTCGACCTCAAGCTTGAGGAACAGCCTCGCGTCGACTATCAGCTCCGAGATCATTGCAAGGAACCTTTCCATGAAAAGATCAATGGTCCTTTCAAGGAAATGGACAAGTGTATCGAAGGATAGTCCGTAGAGATCATAGGCCTCGTTCCATGCCTCTCTGATGGCTGAAAATGCCAGTGAGACTATCAATGAATATATGGAAACCTTCACACTTCCGCCATTGGTGGACCCGAATGTTGACTCTCTCCATCTCCAGACCCCGTAGCCGTCATTTTCCCTTCCGATCGAACCATCTATCATATCATCCAACCACAGATCGTCCATTATCACTCCGGAGGGGGACCTGAGTACCACATGGACATTTCCATCATCAGGTAACGGACCCTTCCACCTCCACATATTTTCCCTTGTTAGGTTTATCACGAAATATCTTTCCGGGGAACCTTCGATCTTCCAGGAGCAGATGAGATTATCCGAACCGCTTCTCAATTCCAGTGTGGAACCGCTGAATGGGTGCAGACCCGGATCGAATATCTCGACATTTGAGATATTGTGGTCCATGAATTCGATCTCGTTCAGGGCCGGGGGAAGGTCTTCTGGCATCCTGTATCTCAATCTGAAACCACCGTCTATCACAGCATTGACCCCGAGAGGGGGGATGGGGATCATAGGTTCCACTCCAAGTGAGGATGATAGGGATACCTCGGTGACCTTGTATTCTTCAAGGGCAGGTACTGAAAAAGAGAAGGAGATGTTTCTGTCCTTACCATTGAACCTTCCTTCGACAGAGACCATATGAGGTCTGTCTTCCATGAAAGGGTCCAATTCCACTCTGATGTAGAGTGGTCCTTTTTCAATAATGACGGTCCCGTTGAACTTCATCGAGGAGTTGTCTACCCTTGTCACGGTCAGGTATCCTTTCAAACCGATGGAAGTAACTTCCATATCCATCCCTATAAGGGTCCCCTTCTCACCGAGGAGAGCTTCCTTTTCGGTCCTCAGACACAGGTCGAGGGGACCGAACTTCCTATCTGATCGGAACTCATCCACACCAATAATGTCCAGGAATGCGGAAAGGACCCCGGTCAAACCCATCTCCATCAGTTTCTGAATAAGGTCCTTGACCCCGTTCCTCAGTGTCGATGACAGGTCCATGGATACATTGGAAAGGACCCTGCTTGCCTCGGCCAGGTCAAGGTCCCCATTTTGGACCATGTCGTTCACCAGGGGAGGGACCTCCTGGAGGGAACTCAATGTACCGGAGAAGATCGAGGTTGAACTGTTCAGCAGACGCTCAGTAATTTCCATCGCCGCCTGTTTGACCCTGTTCGATGCAATGTCGTAAAGCGTGGTCCCCTCTTCGTAGACAGCTCCCTGCAGCGGCCATACAGTATGGACGGAGATGCAGGCCCGGGGATCGATGCTCAATTCCCTGATCAAGGGAGAACTGTCATTCAGAGAATAGACGAAACGGTAGTTCCTTTCATTGGAAATGGTAATGTCGGTTCTGTATGGGGACCCTTCGAACCTGGGGTCCGGATCATGGAATCCTCCGGTCATCTCGAATATGGGATCCTTCCTGGAACCGCAGGTAATATTGACGTTCGGAAAAAGCACCGATACAGGGTGACCGGGAAGGTATTCCCTTCTTATCGTGACGGCTCCCGTGGTATTCATGGAAGGAAGGAAGTGTCTGGAGGCCGACATCATCTCCGCTCCGGAAGTATCGTTCATCACACCTGTTATGATGCGGTGTATAGTGTCGTTGACCGTCTCTCTGAACCTTGAAAGATCAAGGGACTCGACAGAACCTGGAACGATCCGAGTTCCTCCGCGGGTAACTACGCCCTCAAGGACTTTTCTGATGTAACCAGTCTCGGACATTATGTCCCCTTTACCGAACTCCCTCTCCTTCATCAGATCGATAGAGGACCAGATCGCATCCACGATATTCTCTCTCAATTCGGAGTCCAGTTCATCTCCTGAGGATTGGTTCAGACCCAGATCAGATAAGATCGAAGGATCTTCCAGGATCTCATCAATATCCAATGGTTTTCCGCCGTTATTTCTAGCATAACCTTCTTCGATAGTCCGTGTACCCGATATGTTCGAGGAGATAACATCTACATCGACCGAACCGGGAAGTCTCCCGAAGTAGTCTTCCAGTGCATATTCGATCTGATCATCTGCTTTGACAACAGTCTCATAGTTCTCATAGACCCAGTCCGAGATGGGTCCGCCCAGGATCCTGATGAGATCCGACAATCCATCCTTCAGATCAATCAGGTCCGGAGAATTGACCAGCATGGTCATCAGCTCATCGATCACATCCGGGATGGATGTAAGAGTGAGTGATGCGAGGAATGAAGTGGGACACATCTCACCATCCAGCGGGGGAGGGGAGTCAAATTCCCAACCTTCCCAGATCCTGTCCCATACCTCGGGGGCATCCGAAACAAGTCTTTCCATCACTCTTTCGACAGCATCTCTGAGGACCTTCTCTGCAGATCCCCTTAGAGCAACCTCAGCCGATATTATCCCCTCATCGATCCCGAGGACCTCGGAGATCCCCTGTATGGACCTTTCATCGGTCAGGATGCTCACAGGATCGAAGGCCGGCTCTTCCGAGGGGAATTGGAATCCCGCCTCTATGGAATAGACCGTTACTGTACCGTTAACCTCCAATATGCCAACATCGAATGTGCGTTCGATGGGATCAGGTGTTATCTCCGGATATCCATTCACATCTTCTCCCATCCATTCCAGTCCCTGAGCATCCGCTATCATGGTCATCCCCTCAAATCCATGAAGGTCTGGGGATAATCGATAGAGGTCCCTTACAATTGATGCCACACCATCATCTCTGGCATCTATCATGGGGTATCCGAACTTATCCTCACAGAATGAATCCACTGTCTCAGTGATCCCCCTGAAGAAACCGCTCACCCCTCCGAATGTCTCCAGAAGACCGGTGTCCAGACCAATATAATCAACAAGTCCAAGGGCCAATCTCTCAAGAAGGGAGAAAAGAAGCGGACGTAGGAGGTCTTCTGCATCAGGTGGGGCCTTCTCCGAAAACGATCCTTCAATTATCAGTGCAAGCATTCCTGGATCGATAGCACCCTCATGAGAAGATAGAAGTTCCCTGATACCGGGTGATGACCCGAACGATCCTTCTACTGACCGGAGCTCATTCTCGATCCCAAGTAGTCCACGATCATCGAATACTCCCAAATAGGCTTTTGACAGTAGGTGGACGCTGAGGTCCATACATGCGGAGATCTCATCATCCGTCAGCAAAGGTCCGGGAGGAGGCCCTCCGGAAACTGACATCGACCTTCCCCTGCCCAGGTATGCTTTTGCCTCGGAAACGGTCCCTATCATGTGCTGGAATAACTCCGCCATTTCAGGTCCTTCCAGTGCCATCATCAGCCTTTCCATTCTCTGATACAGTAGGTCAGTCAGGGACTCCCTTACGATATTGACGTCAATTGTTCTCACAAGGGAGACACCTTTGTTGGGAGTCGAGCATGAGATCACAATGGAGATAGAAGTATTGGTCCCCATGGCTCCTGGCCTCCATCCATAGGTCCAGGGTCCTGTCCCGTTCGGTGCTGTGTCTTTGACCGATGTAGTTGGGGATCGGAACGAGACAGGCAGGGGAACAATGGAGATGGAGAGGTCATCAACTTCATAACGCCATTCGCCGTTTTCCGGCAGGTTCCTCTGGAATGTTCTGTTTATCTCTTCCTCGATCATGACAGATATCTTACTCTCTATAGCTCCGTCAAGTCTTGTAGAATTCCAGTCATCGGGTTTGGTCACAAGGTCAAGGAAGGTCCTATCATGCAGCTCGATCAAACCGGTCCTTAGATCGGACTCGAGAGAATCCAGGTCCTCTGTCATTAAAGAGATCGACCTGGAAGAGATCTCGGCTTCCCTGTCCGTTCTTTCCATCCGGACCATGTATGAAATGAAAGCGGATGTCAGAACCATAAGTAAAACAGCCAGGTATGCAAATGCTGTCTTCCCGGATCTGTCGATCCAGGTCCTTCCGAACTTCAAGAAAAGGCCTCCGGGACCGGATGTGGGGACCTTTCAATTGGTAGAACAACCTTCATTGATAGACCTGGAGTCAATTCCCTGACAAATGTCGAGATCGGTGTTTCGATGAGGATCGAGGGCTCAACATCTCTGAATACAAGGACCATGGACCAGAGTCCGTCCGGAGTCCACTCTAGGACCTCTTCAATCACAGATATGAGGAATGAATTATCACCGAAGTCCAGAAAGGAACTTCCGGTCCAAATTATGGCAGACCAATTGAATGTCATCTTTGAAAGGTTAGAAAGGAAAGGATACCTTGTGGAAATAAGGTCGGAAAGGCATCTTCCGATGTCCCTGGTTTGATCATATCTCAGATCCTGGGTTCCTATTGTTGGATCAGAATGGAAGAGTAATGATGCTCCTGACGCAAGCAAAGTAATTGAAAGGACCAGTAGTGTAAGGGAAAGGGGAGTTTCCATTCCACCTGAAGAGATGGGTGCCCTCATGTTATCACCTGCACGACCCCTATGGAGATCGATCCGGGAAAAGGTCCTTCGAAGAGGACAAGGGTCGAATGTATCGGTGAATCAATGACATAGTCCAGATCCCCGTTAAAGCAGGTCCCGTCCTTTAAAATAAAAGTGAGATCGATATCATTCGATCTCAATTCAACATAAATGTCCTGTTCAATGACAGGTATGGTCCTGCCGGTGTCTGTAATGTTACCTACGAACGGACCCATGAGCCCATCATCGTCAGGGTCCAGAAGATCGCTTTTCTTCAGAATGTCGAACCAGTTTGAAAAGGGGAGATCGTCAGATCCTCTATCATCATCGATGATCAGGACCCCCATCAATCCGACGGTCAGGGCCAGAGCAATACCGAAAGCTAAAAGGTCCCCTGACGGAGACAAGGACCCAACGTCCTCAATCCTCATAGTGGCAGAACCGTTCCTTGTCCTTTAATAAAATATTCTTGAAATATTCAATGCAAGAGATTAATGGAGGTAGTGTAACTGGCCAGTAGAAAAAAGAGCCTTTCTCAAAGACCTACCTTTCCAGTGGAAAAGGTATGTTGTTGGGAATACATAAATACCCCCAAGGTCCTATTCGAAAGTCCTAATGGGGGTATAAAATGAAGATAAATTCTCTAATGGCAGGTTTTCTGATAGCGATAATGGCCATCTCTGTCCTTTCCATGGGATCCTTTGCCCAGACAAGGGCTGGTGATACATTCTCATATACTGATCCTTCTGGAGATGTGGAAAACATGGGTGGGGATGCCCAGATGGTCAAGAATACGGACATTCTTGCTCTGACACTTGATAGATCATCAGATCCGATTGTAATTACCCTTAAGGTGGATGGAATGATAGATTTTTCCAGTGACAATGGGATGTACATGTATTTCTTCCATCTGGACCAGGTTGGTGATGGGTCGGATAGTACCACTTCAATCGTTTCCCTTGGCACAGCAAGTATTGTTGGAGATTACAGCGGTATTGGTCCTTACTATCCTGAGGTTTCAGGGAATGGAACCGATACCCTGACCCTCAAGATCAACAAGTCGGACATCGATGAATCAAATCATCCAATAATGGATGTTTTTGCCGAGATCGATATGACCGTAATTGGTCAAATGGTGGTCCTGAGTGATGCCATCAATGAGGATTTCGGAGAAGGAACATCCACTGATGACGACGATGACGATAATGATAACGATGATGATACCAATGACAATCCGGATCCCAAGGCGGAGACTCCAACCGACGACTCGATCACAGTGACCATCAACAATGTGGAATATAACCTTGACATGGGTGATGATACTTTCGAGATGGAGCAGAAGGTCGACGGCACAACGAACGGAACGGTTCATCATTGCTCCATGACATTGGTTACTTACTATGATGACGGAACATACGAAGCCGATGATTGGCAGGTAGGCCCGGATATTCAGGAAAGGAAAACCATTCTCGGGATCACTTCGGAGATGTATTTCAAGGGAAACGGTCCCGGTGGAAATAATGACTGGTCTGAATGGGCCTGGTATATGTATACCAAGGCAGCGATGTCTTGGTATGATGATTTCATGGATGATGATGAGAATGATAACACGACAGATGATGATGGACCAGAAATAACAAAGATATACATTGTCGTCAGGGCCTATTCGGACGCTTCTGAGACCAATTGGAATCAGGATTCAAAGGATATCACAGAAGAGATCATGGATTTCTGGGGAGGAGACCAATCTGGTAAGGAAGATAAAAAATCCCCTGGTCTTGGTATTCCATTGTTGATCGGAAGTATAGCTGTAATTGCCTTGATAGGTATCTTCAGAAGAAAGAGAGAGTAAGATGAAGAAGGGGGGTTACACCCCCCTCTTTATTTTTCATTTCAATTTTTATTTGAGATATTCGATCAATCTATCATAGGTTTCACCAACAAGGGTCCTCATCTCCAGGTGGTTGGCACAGTTATTTGGATCGTTGAGATCAAATTTCACTTCCTCAATGTCTTTCACATTTGAGAAAAGACCTACATTGCATCCCGAACAAGTGTAGAGATCGACCTTTGGTGCTTCCCTCCTCTCAAATGTCGAGGAACAGCCCTTGCATTCATGACCTTCCAGAACCTCTAAGACCTTGAACCTGTTCATATCGATCCCGGCCCTGTCTATATTGAAACCAAGAGCACTGCATCCCTGGCATGTATAGAGTATCTGCCCTCCCCAATTCCAGGCAATCATTGCGATCTCGCATTTGGGGCAGTGGATATCAGGTCCGTCTATCATCAGTTCTAAACAATCCGCAGCAGCCATGGACAAACACCTATCAATGGGTCATGGAACCACCTTGGTTATGCTATTGTAGCCTGAATTGTTCAGAAGTTTCGGTTCACCCCCTCGGATTGCCTTAATATCAGTTCCCGGGAATATGACCTTGTGACAGGTTCGAATGAAGAGTTCTTGGTCCATCCTTTCATCAGGGAGGAGGCGATGAGAAGGAGGGAATATCAGGTCAGAATAGCGACAAAAGCCCTCCAGAAACCCACCCTTGTCGTTCTTCCGACCGGACTCGGCAAGACAGTGGTCGCACTCATTGTTGTGGCGGAAAGAATAGCCCAAGGGAAGGGGCCGACATTGATGATGGCTCCCACAAAACCCCTTGTAGAACAGCATTTTGACTTCATGCGATCGAACCTGAAGGGAAGGGAGATCGTGATGCTCACGGGGGAGGTGCCTCCTTCCAAAAGGAAGGAGATCTACGGTGCGGGAGATATGGTGATCTCGACCCCCCAGGTCGTGAAGAACGACATCATTTCCGGGGACCTTGACATTGGCATGTTCGATCTGATCCTTGTGGATGAAGCCCATAGAGCAGTGGGGGATTATCCATACGTCTTCATTTCCGAGATGTTCTTCGAGAAGAGACCGGAAGGGCTGACCCTTGGTCTCACAGCTTCCCCGGGTCATGATGTTTCCAGGATCTATGAGGTCTGCAAGAACCTTGGAATTGAGCAGATAGAGGTCAGGATCGACACTGATGAGGATGTGAAACCCTACATTCAGGAACTGGAGGTGACAAGGGTCAAAGTTGAACTCTCCGAAGGGATGAGGTCCATCATCCAGGTCCTTCAGAGGATGTTCATGGACCGGGTAGGAAGACTTCAACGTATGGGTGTTATCAGGAAAGGGCCAAACACATCCATCAAAGAACTCCTGGGTGCTGCAGGTAGAATACAGGAAATGATCAGGAGATCGGGAAAGGATGGCGGATCCTATTATCAGGCCATGTCCATACAGGCGCAGGCGATGAAGATATCCCATGCCATGGAAATGGCAGAGACACAGGGAGCTGGGGCTTTATACCAATACCTTGATAGATTGATGAAGGAAACAGGAAATCCAGAAAGTTCCAAGGCGACCAGGAAGGTGGTCTCGGATCCCCTTTTCAGTATGGTCCTTAACAAGACCGAAGCCCTTCGAAGTGAGCTTCCTCCCAAGGTACTTGCGCTTGAAAGAGCTGTAATTCAGAAACTTAGAGAGGACCCGGAAGCGAGGGTCATAGCCTTCACTCATTTCAGGGACACTGCTTCCGTGGTTCTCCAGAGGATGAATGAACAGTCCCAAAAAGGAATCAGACCCGTAAGGTTCGTCGGACAGGCGTCAAGGGGTGAGGATTCCGGTCTGTCCCAGAAGGAACAGAAGGAGGTCCTCGAAGCCTTCAGGAGAGGTGATTTCAATCTCCTGATCGCAACTTCCGTTGCAGAGGAGGGCCTCGATATTCCTGGAGCGGACCTTGTGATATTCTATGAGCCGATCCCGTCCGAGATAAGGACGATACAGAGGAGAGGCCGTACTGGAAGACATTCATCCGGCAAGGTCATAGTCCTGATGTCAAATGATACAAGGGATATTGCCTATTCTTTCTCAGCCAGGGACAAGGAGGTGAAGATGGAAAGACAGCTCCTTGCCTTGAGAAGAATGCTTGCCAAGATGCCACTCCCTGAGAGGAGGAAGCAGTTCAAAGCTGTCGATGAAGAGGAACAAAAGAATGCTCCAACTCTTGAATCCTTTTCAGAGGATACCAATGTAGAGTCCGGGGAACAACCAGAGTTGATAGTGGATAGAAGGGAACTCACATCATCCGTTGCCGAGGAGCTGATAAGAAGGGGATTCAAGATCATACCAGCCCCTTTAGGTGAGGGGGACTATCGAATATCTCAAAGGGTTACGATCGAAAGAAAAACTGCACAGGACCTGTCAGATTCGCTTATCGATGGCAGACTCTTCGATCAGGCAGGTAGACTGGTATCATCATGTGAGAGACCAATGGTCATCATCGAAGGTGATGATATCTTCAACCGAAGGAACATCAACAGGAATTCACTACTGGGAGCCCTTGCTTCTCTTTCCATTGACTTCAATATAGGGTTGATGTTTACAAGGGACCCGGGAGAAACTGCGGATTTCATGCTTGCAGTCCATAGAAGGGAAGGGAAGGCCAGATCCCTTTCACCACAGGACAAGAGAAAGCAGGGAAGATCCATTTCAGGAATCTCGGAAAGTGTACTTTGCGGATTTCCTGGCATATCGAATATCACTGCAAGAAAGCTACTCAGGGAATTCAGGTCATTGAAGAACGTTTTCTTGGCAAATGTGGAGGAATTGGAAAGGATAGAAGGTATCGGCAAGGGGAAGGCCAGAGATATCTACAACATTTTAAACCAAGAAACAACCCATGGTCTGGAGGAGGGTGCAGAAGGAGGGACTAAAGAGGATAGTTGATCAGTTGGAACCTTATTTCATGTCTACTTATGTTCCACTACTTCATAGTCTTCATCATCAACATTTTTTACCTTTCTGTCCCAGATCGGAGTTCCTGATGACTCCCAATGTGGTGCTGCGGCGGTTGTATCGACCTTTCGTTCTTCATTCTTCTTTGTCTCATTTGGTGAGACCATGAAGGAGACCAGCTCATCCGAACCGAAGTTCTCTTTTTTTTCTTCAATTGGTACCTTCTTTGGAGTCACCAAGAATGGGTTTTCTTCATCTGGCATGTAATTTCCCCATTCATACATTGTCCAGACTACTATATAACCATGACCATTAATTGTAATATAGTCCCTCTTTAGACCCTGTAAAAGGGTCAATGATTCAGACTTTCATACCCTTGGAAAGGATTTTGTTCCATTCAATTCTCATTTAACTTTTTGATCAACCAGGCCATGTTCTTGCCCAGATCTTCCATGGTCCTTATGGCTTCAGTGTCCTCTTTCACATCGCCCGGTTCCATTCCTATGCCCATATTCCAGTAGGAGGAACCCGGGACGATCATCTGTTCAACAAGAAAGAAGTGGTTCATGGCATTGAATGCAGGCATGGCTCCAGTCCTTCTTACCGCAACAACTGCCGCGCCGATCTTTTTCTTGAATAGGTAGTCATTGGCCTTTGCAACCCTTCCGGATCTGTCAATGAGGGCCTTAAGCTCAGGTGTGATATTTGAAAAATATACAGGTGATCCCAGAATGATCCCGTCAGATGAAGATATCTTCTTGATCAGAGGATTGACAATATCATCATCAATAGCACATTTTCCATTCTTCTTTATCATGCAGATACCGCATGCTTTGCAGCCTTGAACGGTCTCATTGGCCAGTTGGACCATCTCACATTCTATGCCCTCTTTCCTTAATTCCTTGAAAACCATATCGATCAGTAGGGCTGTATTACCATCCGATCTTGAGCTGCCGTTAATACCGAGGACCTTCATGACGATCTTTCCCATCAACCAATGATATGAAATAATACAAAATGATATTAAAAGGGAACGGTAACATTTTCCAGATCGGTTATTTTGATTTGAATTCCAGGGAAAGGGAGTTAACACAATACCTCAGGCCAGTTGGTTCGGGCCCATCCTCGAAAACATGCCCCAGATGTCCTCCACATTTTACACAGGTGATTTCCGTCCTGGTCATCCCGTGACCGGAATCAATTTTTGTCTCTATGTATCCTTTTCCAATGATATCAGAAAAGGATGGCCATCCAGATCCGGAATCGAATTTGGATTCCGAGGAGAAGAGCTCAGATCCGCAACCTCCGCATACATAGATCCCTTCCTCTTTCTTGTGAAGAAGTCCGCCTGTGAATGGGAGTTCCGTTCCTTTATTCCTTAAGACATCGAATCGGTCAGGGGAGAGCCGTCTTTTCCATTCTTCTTCGGAGAGTTCCAATTTATCCATATTGATATCAATGAGCAGGGACAAATGAACCTTTTCCTTGAACAGGTGAGTTCCAATGAACCCTTTTATATTAAACAAAACTCAGTACTTCACTAAGTTCCTCCCAGATATGATGGATTTTCGTATACAAGC
>CBDDUX010000012.1:0-9257 GCA_965234725.1 Thermoplasmatota archaeon
GGTGGGCCAGTGTACCTTACATCGATTCAAAAAGTTAGTGAAGTACTGAGTTTATATATGATATATAATTAATATAATTTATACTGTGCTCTTTGGAGTGAACTCCTTTACATTGACTCAAAGTTATGCAGGGGTTCACTTTAAAATATATCAAGATTATTCTTCAATAACTTCCATAAAATTCTTCACTGTTCCTAGGATTGTCGCCTCCTGGAAAGGATCTGGTGGAACAAAGCAATCACTGTGATAATTATTAGCAGTACCAAAAGGAGGTTCAAAATCACATAAGAAGAATTATCCTCCCGCCCCTTGATCTCGTTAGTGATGGACGGATCCGTTCCGTTCAGATATTCATTCAGGTCGCTGTACCCATCCCCGTCTGTATCGAACCTCGCCGTATCAGTCAACGGGTCCATGCCATACTGGACCTCCCATCCATCCAGCATTCCATCGTTATCACTATCTGGGATATCGAGATATGTCCCGAGGACGAATTCCTTTAAATTGGATAGACCGTCGCTATCCATATCCTGCTCAGCATCTGAAGGATCTACGGTCGACAATCCAGCCTCCACTTCAAAGAGGTCAGGAAGGCCGTCCTTGTCGGAATCGTGCTGGAGAGACAGGACTAAGATCGAGAAGCTCTCATATGCAGAGTTCCCGGATATGTCTGTAATGGTCAGATTCACTTCCACAATTCCTGAGTATTCAAAGCTTCCCTTCCAAAATAAGCCTGTACAAGCAGTAGGTAAACCCTCCCATTCTATCTTATCGACACCGATATTATCAGTTACAACAAGCTCTATCTCAACGGTTTGGCCAATATAGGTTGTGATGTCTTCCACAGGAGACAATGACGGTGGGAGGCCATCAGAGATCGGGATAATGCAAACAGGTCCCCGGTAACCGTTCCCGGATATGTCCTCTACCCAGATCTGATACTTCATATCCCCCGTGGTTGAGGCAATGATTGGAAGAGTATTCGAATAATAATCTCCTTCCCTTTCCAATTTCAGGATTTTCCTAGCTCCACCAAGCATCCAGTATTCCACCTGGACACGATCGATACCGATGTTATCCGCGACCTCACATTGGAAATTAACCTCCGATCCAGCATATCCTGCTTCATCACTTCTGTCCTCCAGGAGGACCGGAAGGTCGTTATCAATTATCTTGACGGACCTGTTCCGGGTTAAGTTCATCATTCCTGATGATCTCAATACCTCTATTGAATATATCAGGTTCTCTTTGGTATCGGGAATAATAATCGACCTTGTATGGATAACACTCAATGTATTGGATAGTTTTACCTTAATATCCTCCCCTTCACCAATACGATATCTGACAGTGACATCTATCAAATCCGGATCCTTTAGTACCTCCACAATGAAGAAGAAATCTTCGCCGGTCGTCCCCTTGTCCGCAGTTCTGTCAGTGAACACAAGTGGTCTTTCCTCCTCAATCACATCGATCGTTGAGATCTCTGAGGAATTCCAGTTTTCATTGTAATCCACTGCCCAGAATCTGTATGATATTGTATCCCCTGGTTTGGCCGTTACATTTACCTCGAAATAGAAGAGATCCACATCCACATAGAACATGGTCCGATTCCTGTGGTAGCCTTCGTTAATCCAATATTCGAGGCATGCTTTCCAGACACCCCAGTTATCCTTCACCTTCGTCTCGAACCTCAGCTCCGATAATGGAACACAGGTGGTGGGGGTGGCATCATCCCAGAATATTGGGAGATATGATCCCCTCACTTGTACAGTTCTATTGGTCATTCTGACATTATTTCCTTTGATATCCACTGCGAGGAAGTTGTACTCCATTTCAAATTCCTCATCTGGGAGTTTCAATGGGAATGTGTAGATGTTCCCTGATCCCTCGTGGAACATCGACCTGTTGACTGATATTCCATTGTTTATGCTGTAATCGACGCAGACCTCTCTCAGCTTCGAATTGTCCGTTGCATTTACCGCAAATATGAGTTCCATTCCAGGGACTATCTCATAGGGGGTTAGATCAATATTGATATCTGGTGGTGTCAGCTCCTTGATCAGAATGCTCTCCGTTTTGTTTGATGTGCCTATCCGATTGTATGCGGTCAAGTGATAGTAATATGTAATAGTATTATCAATTGAAGAGTCAACGTAAGAGAGGTCAGGGGTCGATGCAAGATATGTCTCAACACCCAGAACGGTACCTCTTGAGATGTTGTAGCCTAGGATCTCGGTATCCCCGTCCCATTCGGGTTTCTCCCATTCCAGAAACACACTATCATTTTCCATTATTCCAGTAAAATTTTTAGGTTGTTCGGGAGGAAGGTACCTCTTTGAGCATTTTAACTTGCTCACAACGAAGTCCGGTGTCCCGATCGCGCTGCTGCTATAGGAGCCAGAGGTTGCTGGATAGGTTGTTGAATAGGTATAACCAGATATTATTGCAATATCGGTAGATTCCAGATTTATCGAACCTATCTGGTCATACTGTGACCCCCCGATGTATGTAGAGTAAATCATCTCCGAGAAATTTGAAGAAATCCGGGAAACGAAGCCGTCCATACTTCCCATTGCATTGGTACAGTATGCTCCTCTAGTGACGGGGAAACCCAACCCACCCGTCCAACCGGTCAAATAAACGCAACCACTTGGATCTACTTTCAAGTCCAGCACCTGATCGGTCCATTTTCCGCCTATGAAGGAGGATCGTATCAACCTGGTTGCATTTGGGTTCATCATTGCGATGAACCCATCTTCTCTCTTAGACTTATTAGGTTGGAAGACATTTGCTGTAGTTGGGAAAGAGGCTGAATCTGTGTATCCTCCAATGTAGATGTTATCTACAGGGTCAATCGTTATCGATGTCCCTGCCCCTACTCCGAGATAGCTAGATGTGACAATGGAACCAGTGGAATAATTTACACACATCACATAGGGATTCATGTCGGTGACATTCGTATTATAGATTGTATCATAGGCTCCGACAGTTGTAGGAAAATCGGGTGAATTGGTATACCCGGTGAGATATACCAAACTCCCGTCAGATAGTACAATGTCCCCCAACCCCTCTGCGTTTGATCCCCCGAGGAAAGTGGAATAAAGCAGCTTGGTACCATTGCTGTTAATGACACAAAGTATCGTGTCACTTTTTCCGCTAATGTTCCTCGAGTAGGCATCCGATGTTGTCGTGAAATTGGCCGACTCAGAGCTCGCGGCGAGAATTATTTTTCCCAGGTCATCCATAGAGATCTTAGGAGCCAAGTCCGTGCCATTGCCACCGATATATGTTGAGAAAATAATACCAGTACCCGTAGAATTCAATTTGAGTAAAAAAAGGTCATAAATCCGCTGATACCCGGGCCTGTCCAACTTGTCATCGATAACTCCATCTGTAATTGGAAAATCAAATGAGAGTGTCTCTCCCGCGACGATCACATCACCGGAATCCGTAACCAAAATGGTTTTACCGAGATCTGAATCAGAACCGCCGATATAGGTTGAAAACAGAGGCGTGGATAGTGTACGGTCCAACTTGAACACAACTACATCTTCCATGCCATTTTTACTGTTCTGATAGACACCTGGAGTTATTGGAAAATCATAAGAATAGGTTGATCCGGTAACAAATACATTACCATTTGAATCTAAAACGGAAGTTCCACCATAGTCCATTCCGGATCCCCCGAAATATGTGGAATATTGCAAAAGGGGATCGATGACAATTGACCTTGCAGGATCATATTCTCCAAACTCGAAGGAAAATGTGGTCTCATCTCGGAGGATGAACTCCACCTCTATCTCCTTATCCGGATCATCCGCATAGAAGGCTTTCAATCCCGAGTCGATGACGGTTCGGCTGTCCTCCAAAGTGATATGGAGGTCCCTGCCGAGGATGCTGAGCTCACCGCCTCCCTCGATCCTAATGCTGATAGCGCTCGGATCGATATAGGGATCAAGGGTGAACTCATATTTCGGACTTGCCAAGCCCAGATCATAGTAGAGATCGACACCGTCCCAAATATCCTCATATCGCACCGACTGGAACCTATGAGCTCCAGACACCCACTCCGATGGATCGTTTCCCCGATAGTAATTGCAGGTGCCCTCAACCTGTTCGGTACCATAAGGTTCAACATCATTCGGATTTAGAAGTTCATAGATGAGCAGATTCCCGCATATGGTGTTACCCTCCCTCTCGGAGATGAAATTGAACCTCATCGATGAACTGCCCAGTCCGATATGGCCAAAGTCCGTCTCGGCAACAAAATCAACATCGGCCTGCCATTGGCCAAGGTTCTCGATGAAGGAACAAGAATGAAATCTTTTCAATTCAATTCCTTCAATATTGGGTTCAATACTCTCTGCAAGTGATAGCCATAATGATGGGGACACCAAAAGTTGTGAACACAAGATAAATGTGCACATTAAACCCCTAAAAATAAGAGATGAGAGCTTCATATTCATTCCTCCCCCCAGTCCATTATCTCATCCCCCATACCCTCCCTTTTTCTCTTCATAACTGCTACTATACCAAGAAGGAGGAGCAAAAGGAATAAAAATCCTGCAAGGTACAATGAAATCAGGATTCCCGACTCATTCTGTTTCTCTAATGGTGTGGGTATCTCCACTATGACCTTGAGGCTGTTTTCACTCTCCCCTGCAGCATTCACTGCGGTGACGAAGTATTCGTATTTGCCACCTTCCAAGACGTCATCGTCTATGAATATAGTAATCCGCTCATCCAGATTGACCATATGTTCGATAGTTTCATTAGTAACTATTCTAAAGAGATTAAAGGATCTTGGAACCCCTCCTCCGGAGGTATTGGCCATCCACTTAAGGATAACCTTGCCACCTGAGACCTCTACCACAGTTATCTCCGGACTGTAGGGTAGCATGAGGGTGCTCGCAGTGACGTTCTCACTTGGAGAAGATGTACCGATATCATTAATGGCGGTGACATAGTAAAGATATTCTCCTCCCGCGATGACGGCGATGTCCTCGAACTGTGTAATGTTGCCATTTATCTGGATACGCAGGATAAGCACCCCGTCAGGATTTAACCTATACAAGTTGTACCAAGTCACCGGAGTCCCCCCATAATATTCGGGAGGGGCCCAACTGACAAGGAAACCCTTACCAAATAGATCAATAGCAATTTCAGCTGGTGGGTCCGGATTGGATAGGGACATTCCGGAGATCTCAGCGCTGTGTTCCGAGAGGCCAACTTCGGTAACGGTTTCAATGGAATAGTGGTAAATCCTTCCCCTCATCACGTTACCGTCAATATATTCGTCGGAAGCGTAATCGACATGGACCAGAAGCTCCTTATTGGAGGATTCGGACCTTTTATAGATATTATATCCCACCATTGAACCCGATCCTTTATTTACAGGAGCTTCCCAACTGATGCGGATTGTCATAACACCAGGCTCCACAAATAGTTTAGAAGGTGCCCTGGGAAGTGTTTCAATTGAGCATGATATCTGGATGCTCCTTTCGGATTCGCCCATGTAGTTGATTGCGGTAACGAAATAATGATGTGTGGAGGGAGTGTACAAACCTTTATGCTCATAGATATTTGAGCTGCCTGGCAGTCTGGCGATTATCTGTGGATCTCCCCAGTTTTCAATATGGTATAATCTGTAGGCAATGATCTCGGTCCCGCCGTCATTTACGGGTGATGACCAACTGATATTGATATGGTCCCAGTAAGCCTTTGCCATGATCATCTGAGGAGGAGATGGAACGGTCAAAGGACTTGTTGTCACATTATAGGACCTTTCGGACTCACCTATCTCATTGAAAGCAGATATCGAGTAAAAGTACTCGATACCTGTGATCACTTGATTGTCCTGATACTCGAGGGAGCCTCCGTTCAGAAACTGGAGAGGTGACATCTCATATAGTCCTGAGCCTTTGTAGATCATGTAGCCGATTATGTCCAACCCTCCGAAATAAAGAGGCTCATTCCAGGAAAGATAAACTGTCTTGTCGTAACATAATACAGCTAGGTCCTTTGGGGGGGAGGGATAATCCTTGGAGATTACAGTTATTGGATCTGATAGATTGGACTCGCCCTTTTCATTCCAGCTCGTTATCTCGTACATGTACTCTGTCCCAAGTTCGATGTCCACGTCTCTATATTTCGTGTGGTCTACTTGGATATCAGAAATGTGCTCTGTGTTTCGATAAAGGGAATAGTGGGTGATGTTCAGTCCTCCTGTGAAAGTAGGAGGTGTGAAGGTCAACTCGATCTCTTGGATCCTTACATCTGCCATGAGGTTTCGGGGAGGCGAAGGGTAAGTAAATGACACATTCGAATCCCGATTGCTCATCAAACCTTCACCGATCCCGTTCTTAGCGGATATCCAATAATAATATTCCTTCCCGAAAATTACATCCTCGTCAACATAGGTGGTTTCCAAACCCACATTGGCAAATAACTCCGGACTTTGAGGGTTCTTGGACCTGTATATTGAATAGCCTGTCAGGTCCGACCTTCCATCATCAATGGGCTGTTCCCATGTAAGTGAAATGTTTCCATCGCCCCCCACGCACATGAGATTAAGGGGTGGACTCGGTACAGTTTGCATCGTCAGAACCGAGAGGAACATACCCCCCCAGCCGATCTCCGAAGTATTGAATGCCCCTTCGGTCTTTGGAAAATCAATGGAGGTGGTCGATCCCATAATCGTGATGTTATTCCTCTCGGTGAGGTGGCACTTCACTGCCTGTTCTTCTAACGACCTACCAATAAAAGATGAATAAAGAAGGTTGGAGGCGTTGTTATTCAACTTCACCACGAATGCATCCTTATCTCCGCCAAACGTCCTATTATATGCGGTCTCTGTGGTTGGCAAGTCGAAAGATTCTGTTGTTCCATATGCATAGACATTTCCCGCTTCATCCAGATCTATACTGAATATTGTATCGTTATCCATCCCGCCAAACAATGTCATCCATTCCAGATCAGACCCATCATTGAGCAATTTTCCAACGAAACCGTCCTTGAAACCTGCATAATCATTCATATAACCCTCTTCTAAAAGGGGAAATGTCGGTATGTATCCCCATGGATCCGATCTTGTGCACCCGGCGAAAATGATATCAGAGTTTTCATCTAGTGTCATATCATAGATAAATCCCTCTCCGACCTTACTTGAAAAAACCATATTTTTCGCGAAAGGATCATATTTCATTATTATCCCGCATTCTCCATTACCGCTAGGGCCAAATTGGAAGCTATGTGGTGTAGTTGGGAAATCGGATGAGATGGTCCAGCCGGCAATTATCAGGTTGCCGTCTTTGTCCCTTTCAATTATCGATGGATACTCGTTTAGAAATCCATCCCAGAAAACTGAATCAATAAAAGCTGTGGCGTTTGAATTTATAATTGAAAAGAAACCTATCCCATGAATCCCGCCCATGGGACCGTAGGCACCCTCAAGGTCCTTCGATGCGGACTCACCAAGCAAGTATACGTTTCCTTCATATACATTTATTCCAAGTGGGAAATCCGAGGAGGATCCAGCGATGATCGTCGAGTAGTCCAGCTTGCTTCCGCTTGAATTCAACTTCGTAACGAAAATGTCTGGCCCACCAGCCCAAACCTCCTCCCGGATAACACCAGGAGTCGTTGGAAAACCCTTCCCGTATGTTGCACCCGTAACGTAGACGTTGTAGTTATCATCGATTGCGATCTTCTCAGCAACCTCCATGGAATTCCCACCGAGGAATGTGGAAAAAACAAGTCCGGTACCAGTGCTGTTAAGTTTGGTCACATAAAGGTCAAGAGTGTTATATTCAATATCATATGCGCCAGGTGTCGTTGGGAAATCGGCCGAGAAAGATACGCCCATTAGATATGTGCAGTTCAGTTCATCCTTCTTCATATCTGCTGGAAGCGTTCCCATGGTTCCACTTATAACCGTAGAGTAGACCAAAGGATCGATGATAACGGTCTCACCCTCTTGTTTTTCAAGATCGAAACCGTATCGGCGATCTCCTATCAATTTAAAATCAACATCCTTCATCTCACCTTGATCATTAAATGCCTTCAACTCCTTGTCCATTATTGATAAAGAACCACCGAGGTGAAGCACAAGTTCGTCACCCCGTACATCAAGACTCTCCAGTCCTGATACCTCAAGGTTGATATTCTCAGGATCACCGTCATCTCCTACGATCACATCGTATTTCAGTCCTGACGGATGGAAATAGTACTCGATATCTATTGAGGGCCATACATCCTTGTATTCAATCCTCTCGAAACTTCGAGCTCCTGTTACCCAGGCATCAGGGTCCTTACCAAAAAAGTAGTTAGATGGGAAACCGAGATCAAACTTTCCCTCAGGTTCGGAGTTCTCAAATGATGCAAAAGACACTTTTACAGCGTGATTCTCCTTCTTGAGGTCATAGGTGATTCCATCCCTCTCGAAAAAAGCAAATCCAAAATCGGTCCTTGAACAAAAGAGTATGTTCTCATCCCACTGTCCGATGTTTTCTGTGAAAAAACCGGTTGTTGTGTCGAATGGTATAACCTCCTCGAAAAGTACAGACGGCATCTCTTTTGGACATATTTCTGATGTGGTAGATCCGAATGGCACCACTGGTAAAAAAGATATTATTAATATACAAAAGAAAATTGAAAGCAAGCAGCCTTTCTCTTCCAAGTGTTTTCCCCCTTTGGGAAGCGATTCAGTTGGCCCTTTTTGGGGCGACCGGAATCGACTACCTTTTTAAAAAATATAAGTAATCTTTTGTGGGGTTTTGCTATTTCCGTATGAATGTTATGGATTTCAAATCATGGACTGCACCCCGTGCAGTGGACACTTTGATTAGTTAATAAGACCATGGAGGTGAAGCATGGTGAAACAAAGAACATACTACAATCGAGAATTCAAAATGGCAATATTTTTAAATGAATTTAAAAACGTTCTAAACCAATACCAGTTAAGAGCCCGACCTGTCCACTCCCCTTTAATTGTAAATTAATTTCATTCGGGGAATGGACCGGTTCCCGTCCCGATTTTCTCATCAATCAGAAAATAAACATAAATCGTGACTAAAACATAATTTTCAGCGATGAAAAATAATTATATTGAAATCATAACCGTTTTTCATCTCAGGGGTCTTATCTTGAATATCGACGATAATACTACGATAAGACCCCTCCCGACCGGTCCATTTATTATTCTTAGGTGGAAAGGTCCAACACATCGTTTACCCTAAAAGGCTCAACACATCGTTACC
>CBDDUX010000013.1:0-5962 GCA_965234725.1 Thermoplasmatota archaeon
CTATTCAATAAAGATAATGATCTTTTTCCTCTTCCAACTTTGCCTCTTCCGTCCATTTTAGGCAACGTTCTCATTGCTGTTCTACTCTCCATCTTCCTCATATTTGTATCTCTCTCCTTGTTTTTCTCTCTTTCCTCGGTCCGGATCTTGCCGTATTCATATTGGACCATGAGAAAGACTTTTATAACTCGAAAAATCGAGGACAGATTAAATATATAAATACATGTGGATAGGTCAGATGCAGTTACTACAGGGTTTGAAAGAGAGGTCATATACCACCCTGTAGCTCGGAAATCACAAATTGGAGGTTCTGCATATGCCATATAAGACACAGATTGCATCCTTGGCCTTGGTCATGATGATGACAGCTTTTGGACTCATTCTCCCATCTTCAAATGGTGAGAATATCGATTACTTCATGAACGATTCGATGATCACCGAGGACATAGTGGTCCTGAAGGGAGATGGAAGCGAGATCTATGACTCCCACATGTTCTTCCAGATCGAGAGAAACGTACCCATTTCCTCGGCTGGAATGAAGATAAGTACCCAAAACACCGAAAACGGTCCATGGATCAAGGAACCATCACTGGATATCGGAACGGACTCCAATTTGGATTGGTCTTTTACAGGAACCGGATATGGAGACCTGGGGAGGAACTATGCTTTCTCGGATAATACTGAGATGAAGACCAACACATATACCGGTGCTCAGAACAAGTTGCTGGGAAGCATCATCCTCCCTGCTGAAGCCGATGTAATATCAGGAGAGATGTCCGTCAAGGGAAGGTTCGATGCCAAGATCGGAAGTATGAAGACGGTGTCAAATGCCGGTCAGATCAACTACGCCCCACAATGGGTTGAGATCGGCGACCTCGATGGGGATGATCTCAATGATGCACTGGTCTCAACAGGTGCCAACGGGGACCTTTATACATACATTCAGGAGGACAACGGTCAATACCTCAAGACCAAACTTACCAACCCCTCAACTTACAACGATTATGTGATTTTTGATGTGAACAAGGACGGAGCAAACGATATAGTCTTCTCCACCTCAAACGGCATCTACTGGGTGGCGAATTCAGGATCTGGTTCATTTTCCACGACTTCCTCACAGATGACCTCTTCTCTTTCACCCAACTTCCTGAGCCTTGTGGATGTGGACGGTGATGGTGAGGATGAGATTGTCGGAGCCCTTTCATCATGGTCATGGCCAACGACAAAGGTCATGATATCATACCTTAAAAGGGCCTCAGGTTCCACCTTCAACCTCTGGCCTTTGTTCAACACAGGAAGCGGATCTGGATCGGCAACACTCTTGGAAATTAAGTTCGGCGATTGGAACGATGATGATTATATGGATGTGTTCGCCGCCTATTCTGACAGGAACGTGTATGTGTTTGAAAACCCGGCTTATGCGGGATATTACAGTGACATATCAAATATCACCTTCAAGACCAAATGGTCTGCGACAAAGGTCATTCAATCGGCATATTCAATACAGGGATGGGATGTTGGGGATGTGGATAATGATGGGAAAGCTGATATTGCAATCGCCCCAGCCAACGGGTACAACTCAGATATACATTACTATAACAACAAGGGAACGGGTACCTGGACCAGATATGATGTCGTCTCATATTCCATATCCTATCCAAAGGATGTTACAATAGTCGATATGGATGGTGATGACAACCTGGATATCTGGTTCGCCGCGGGGAACTACTATTACTACAACAACATCGGTTGGGCGAAGAACAGCGGGAGTCCCAACAAGAGCAACTGGAATTCCTATACCCTGATGTCCGGTCATGATGATTACGGTAGTTCAGCATTCACCGGAGATATCGATTCCGATGGATATATCGACACAGGATATCTTTTCACAATCAACAGACAGATAATCGTCTGGAAGAACTCTTACCCCCACGACGGATCCAATATCGAAGCAGGATTCATCGAGGACGGTGGCCTTGCTCAGGTGAGTGACCTGGTAAGGGTGGATCTCGACCAGGACGGCGATGACGATTTTCTGATAACAGCCTTCAAGAGCGGGACCGTCGGATGGTATGAGAACGATGGGACCCCCTTCGCAGGAAATTGGAACTTCTACAGGATCAACGGTGTCATTGTGGCAGGTGCCAAGGAGGTGGATTACGGAGATATCGACAACGATGGGGATCTGGATGTCGCTGTCACCGCCTACAGCATGGGGAGGATCATGTGGTTCGAGAACCCCGGGAATCCCAAGAGCACATGGAAATACCACTATGTTGGTGCCATGAACTATGCCTTCGGCTGCGGGCTAGGAGATATGGACGAGGACGGTAATCTGGACATAATCATATCTCCAGGGAATTATAATGACGGTATCAGGATGTACAGCGCATCTGATCCCTTCGGGACTTGGTCATCAACCATGATCTCCGGTTCTCTTTATTATTGCGGAGCGATTAATATAACCGATATGAACAGGGACGGACACCTTGATGTCCTTGTAACAGTGAACGGATATTCCGGACAGGCGAACATATACAGGAACCCCCTTCCAGGTAAGGATCCAAAATCAGTACAATGGCCAGCGATCGCAGCTGTCTCAGGCCTTCAATATCCTTATGAGGTCCTACCGGTGGATATAAACGACGATGGCAATCTTGATGTTGTGGTATCCTCCAATTATGGGGGTATCAAATGGGGTAAGGCCCCCTCGAATGCCAACTCCACAGGTGGATGGTCTTCGTACACATTGGATAGTTCCATCAGCTATCCCTGGGGTCTGGATGTAGCAGATGTCGATGATGACGGATATGATGATGTCTTTGTAACATGTCATTACTGGTGGGCTACAGGGACCTATTCCTATGCCAGGGGTGTTTACTGGCTTGAGGAAACGGATGATCCAACTTCACCATGGCTGAAAAGAACCATCGACAATACCATGAGGGAGTCATACGGTATTTCGGTAAGTGATATGGATAAGGACGGCTCCCCTGAGATCTATGCTCTTTCGATGTTCGATAATGATTTCAAATACAGCCAACCAACACTGAACTACCCCTCCGACATCAGGATAGACCTGGCTTCCGATAATACCATAGATTTCCAGGATACCGGCTTCCTGCGTGGAGACATAGATATAGATATCGGAACGCAGCTCCAAAGCGTAATTGACAACAAACCATCATCAGTCAGACAGTTCAAGGATAGCTATGGGAACCAGATGTTGGAGATAGATGTCGATCTCTATTCAGCCTCCCTTGGAAGACTGACCGGTTACGGGTTCGATATCAGATATAATCTCACTTTGGACATTGACAACAATGGGAAGATCAAAGATTCGATTAACAGACTTATCCCTGATTACAATGATCCCCTGGCCCAACCTCTCAGGATCTACATCACTTTCAAGGGCAAGTCAGAAGGGTCTGCCTTGATCTCGGACCTCCATCTTGAATACAATGCACCTCCCAAACTGGCAAAACCACTTCCAACAATTCTCAAGGTCGATGAGAACGCGATCAGTAAGCTCACCATGGACCTTTCACAATATTTCAGGGATGATTACGACCCACCCCATCTACTCAATTACAGGGTAGAGACCACCGGATTGAACAAGGACAAGGTCAATGCCTTTGTTGAGGATGGTGCAAATGTCACACTCGATTCCCGGATCGATGACGATTTTGACAGGGACACGAAAATGAGGATCATAGTAACGGACAACGGTGGGCCTGGAGGAGCCTCCTCAAGAGATTATATCTCAAAGGAGATCTTGATCGATGTCATTCCGGTAGATGATCACCCAGTAAGAGGGAACCAGACACTTCCACCAAGGTTGACCAGCTATGAAGGTGAGGAGGAGGTCATGGTCCTTGACCTGAACACTCTTAACCTTTTCGAGGACCCTGACGATCCAATGGGTAGTGGGCTACAATACTACTTGGTTGTGGACCCGGGTGATCAGGACCCCAGGGACCTCGGCAATGTTACTTTGAACCTGAGGGGTGGAAAGATATTTGTCACCAGCAATGATGACTGGACCGGCATGAACATCCCGATCAGGGTTTGGTGTTATGACAACGATCTCATACAACCTGATTTCGACCCTTACCACGATACTTTGTTGGATATTATCAACATCAATGATCCTCCCACATGGAAGGTCCTACCGGACCTAACCTTGAATGAAGATGAAAGTGAGGATGGCGCTTTCGACCTAACTCCCTTCGTTGTGGATATCGATAGCGATCCAAGTATGGACCTGGTCTTCAAAATGCTCTCTCAGACCAATTCCACCTATTACCAGATCTCTCTGGACCCATTGGATACCTCAAGAGTGAACCTTCATCCCAGGGTCCAGAACTGGAATGGATGGGTCACAGCCACGATCGAGGTTTCTGATGGCGAGTATACTGCCATTACAACACTTCGATTAGAGATAACTCCACTCAATGATCTACCGATCCTGACGATCACCTATCCGATCGAGGATGCCTCCATGGAAGAAGGTCCGATATCGATCCAGGGTGATGCCTATGATGTTGAGGGCATAGACAGGGTGGAGGTCACATATTATGGGAAGACGACAATAGTGAAGGGGAAACGTTCCTGGGGAGAGACCCTTGAACTTCCTGAAGACGTAGATATCACCGAGATAACCTACGATATTCCCATTGTGGTGACCCTCTATGATATCAATAATGCAAACGTGACCCAGACCGTTCATATTACCATGCTTCCCGCTTTGGACCAGGAGGATACTGACCCTGACAGGGATGGTTATCCGAATTCCAGGGACGACTTCCCATATGATCCATCGGAATGGAAAGACTCCGACAGGGATGGACTTGGAGACAACTCAGATGCATTCCCACAAAACCAGGAATGGCAGTATGACACAGATAAAGATGGTATCGCTGACAAGGCCGACGACTGGCCGTTCGACCCAGCAAACGATCCAAATATCCACACACAAAAGACAAAGACCAAAGAGGAGACCGACTGGACCGTCCCTATATTGTTCTTCATCCTTGCAACCATCATCGCAGTGCTTGCGATCCTTTCCATAATTGCATTCATGGGAAAGAGAGCTGCATCCAAGGATCCAAAGAAAGCTGTTGAGTACTATAAGAAGCAGGAGAAGAGAAGGGATCTGGTCCGGAAGTATTCCGGAAGAGAGAAGCTGGAAGAGGTCCTGACAAGGACCCAGTTCAATTCTGAAGATACTTTAAGAAGACCATCGGTATCCCCATCTCCAATGCCTCTACCCCAGCCTGGTAGAATGCCTCTACCTCCACCCAACATGATGCAACCATCCAGGGCTCAGCTCCCACCACCTGGAAGCAGGCTTCCACCTCCACCACAAAGAAGGTAGAAGCTTGTCCGTGATCGATCGGGTGTTGGATGATCTCCACCACCCGATCCAATCCAATTTAGGGGCAACTTGCTAAACAGATTGCTCCTAATTTTTTTTATCTATCAGAATTGCCATTCTCCTTTGTTTTCGATGAAAACAGGAAAATGACCTATCCGGGTTTGACTAGCCCCCCTCCGCAAAGGTATCTTTAAAGGCCTCTACTCTAGAGAGAGTAGAGAGAGTGTACTATGGGGGTAGAGAAAAATGGGGGTAGAGAAAAGGATGTCCTTGTGGGGGGTTGGAACGGCCTCGATTTTTTCAAAATATAATTCCGGATTGTGTCACCGAGCTTATAGGAACGATGAGGGGTCAAATTCGGGCCAGACATATCTTGTCCAAGGTCGGTCGACTGGGTGGAACATGGACATGGACCTGTCCTCAGTGGATGCGTCGTTCATCGGGAAGTATTATTCCCCTTTCCAAATGCAAAAGAACCGGGGGAGAACCGGATGACGGTGCGCTGGGAGAAGCTTCGCATGTTACCGCAAAGATGGACGTATAACAAAGAATACATCAGACTCTGCCCCTCCTTTGCACAGAAAG
>CBDDUX010000014.1:0-85681 GCA_965234725.1 Thermoplasmatota archaeon
ATAGTACTTACGGTACCTGGGCTCAAAAAGTCATCATTACTCAGACAGACTCTAAACATCAATAATTAATACAAACATTCCGTATAATGCTTTCATTCTCCTAAAATATTCTCTTTTTCTTCCTCTAAAACCTGGTCCAATTTCAATGTGGCATCCCTATAACCATTAACAAATAGATCATACTGTAAATCCTTGAAGATCTTGACCGCTTCCCATATCAAAGAAAAATAATCAACCTGACATTTGTCAGGTTGTTCTGCAAGAATTGCTTCAGGAACCAAACAATCCATCAAGTTCTGACGGTGATTCATCAGGTATGGAGGGATTGCTGATCCCCGAAGTGGATTCAGAACTCCCTGGGAGAGGAGTATGAAGTGGATCATCCTTTTTCCCACTTCTTTTCCTGAAGAAAAGAATTATCGATATGACCAATAAAATGATGGTGAGGATCGGTGGGATCATCATCCAGACAGGTATTCCACTTTTAGCATCATCATTATTTTCATCAGACGAGGTGACCTCAATCTTGAATGAGAAAGTGTCTTTATTTCCACTTTGATCGAGGGCCTCGACAGTGACCAAATAGATCCCTGGTTCTTCGATTATTCCAACAATTTTCCCATCAACTGGGGTAATGGGACTTCCTGTGATCTTCAATTCAGCGATCCCAATATTGTCGGATGCTTCGATCATCAGATTTATACTTGTCTTTGTTGAAACCTTGATATCTTGCTGTGGAATGATCTCTGGTAGGATCGTATCTTGGATCAAGACCTGGAATTGCTCGGTTACAAAGGTATTACCCAGTATGTCAACGATCACATACCTGTAATTGAACGGAGAGATATCATCCGATGGGACCTTGATATTGGCCGTATAGAATATCTCTTTCCTTTCAAGGTCCATTGTATCAGTCAAAGTGTCAGAATAACCATATTCCAGTCGAACTTTTCTAATTCCAATGTTATCAATGGTTCTTACAATAATGTTCAAGTCTCCTCCAGTTTCAGCAAAGGGTCGAGTCAGATCTTCGATGAACACCGGTTTTTGGACATCTTCAAAATTAAAAGTATTGACCTCCGATTCGATCGAATTTCCACTTGAATCAAAAACAGTGACGAAATATGAAATGATTCCTGTCATGTAGGATGGGAATTTGATAGACCCTTCCCACACGACTTCTCCTGCAAGGTTGGTATTAAGATGATCGCCATCATTGAACCAGTATTCCACAATTGCAGACCCGATCTCGATATTATCCTTCAGTTCGAAAGCTAGTTCCAGGACCTCAGGATCAAAGATCGATATATTGGTCTTATCTTCTATGATCTCGGGATCATCGATATCGATAATCGGGATCTCCTTCACTGGCAACCATCCTATATTTCCATTCTCATCAATTGAATAGAATGTATAGGAAATCCTTCCAAGGACATCGGGAACATCGATCGTCAACTGGTATGATCCACCCTGCCCTTTTACCAGGGATTCGTTCATCAACAACCCGTCGTTGATAGAATAGTGGACCCAAGTATCATTGATCCTCTGATTGTCACTAATGAAAATATCGAATAAAATGGACTTCCCAGCATATGCTTCAACAGGAGTTCTATCAGAGGACAGAACCGGTGAATCAACATCAATGACCGACACGGATCTTTGTTCTGAAATGTTCCAATGACTTGATCCATCCATGACATGGAAAACATAATCGATCGGAACCAGGGAATACCTCTTTGTCAGGTATTTATACTCGAATACATCCGGGCTGATCTCGTCCATGGTCACGTTGAATGACTGTTGGGAATTGGACCAGTATTCAAGATGGACCGACCTGATCTCATCATTATCCCAGGCCTTGACCTTGAACTTCAGAACATCCCCTGCTTTCACGTTTTCAGGGGTCATATCGGAGGCGATCGTTGGTCTGATATCTCCTGTGATATTGATCGAGAACCTTTGAGATTCTATCCAGTTGTTGGAAGTATCGTTCAAATGGAAAACATAACCCAATTCAAAAACCTCGTCCGGGTGATCGACTGAATAAGAGTAGGTACCAGGGCCGACCTCTTCCATCGAGATGTTCATATGTCCAAAATGATCTCCCCTCCAGTACTCGACAAAGATACTGTCAAGGAATGTATTGTCCAACGCCCTGACCGAGAATGTCGTTTTTCCAAGAGGTGTAAGATCGGATGTTGTGAGGTCCATATCGATCCAGGGTTTGATGGAATCGAAGAATCGAATAATGTTGGATGGATATGAAGTCCCGATGGTATTGACAGCTTTCACATAGAATTGATAATCCCCATCAGGGATCAGACCGCTGATGTTGTATGTGAGCGTCAAGGATGATACTGTCTGAACAATCTTAGGTACGTGTCCTTTTTGCACCATCCACACCTGATATCCTGTAATAGGCCTGCCTCCGTCATCAGGAGGTGTTTTCCATGTCAGTTCAACCCAGTCGTACCCCATCTTGCTTGTCAGATCCATAGGTTTGCTCGGTGGTGAAAGCAGGCTTAATTCTGTAATGTAACCCTTGTTATTCGTACCGGATGGAGCTTTGGTATCATATGCTCCTTTTGTTACCGGAAAATCAGGAGAATTCGTTCTTCCTACCAAAACCAGATTGTAATCCGAAATCTGCACTGATTCAGAGTTGAATTCCGATCCGGAACCTCCCAGGAATGTCGAATACATCAGGTACGTACCATCACTATCCAATTTTGTAACAAAGGCGTTCACATTATTGGTCCCGTTGTAAGATTCATCATAAGCTCCGGGTGTTGTGGGAAAATCGGTCGATTGAGTGTATCCCGAAATGAAGATATTATCATTCGAGTCAATTTCCAGTTTGGAGAATCTTTCATCACCTGACCCACCCAGATAAGTACAGAAATTCAATGTTGAAAGGGTGGGATCCATTTCCGAGATCACAATATCATTCGCACCATTTTGTGATTGATCAAAAGCTCCGGGAGTAACAGGGAATCCGGATCCATATGCATCCATAATGAGGTTCCCCTCACTGTTAATAACCATATCGCTCAAGGCTTCATAACCAACTGAACCCCAAAGTGTTGCCCTTTTGATCGTTGAGATATTGAAATCGGTTCTGATTATCCAACAATCACCGGGTCCAGACATTGTATTATCATATGCTCCTGACGGGAAATAGAGATCATTCGATGATGATGATCCATAAAGGAACAGGTCACCGGATGGGTCCTGTATCGCACCATTGAGGCTGTCAAATCCGTTTCCCCCCATAAATGATGCATAGACAAGATCGGTTCCATTGGGTAACAATTTAACGACCCAACCATCATAAGTTGAACTTATTGAGCTTGAATATGCATCTGATGTTACTGGAAAATCTGTTGAATTTGTATAACCTAAGAAAATAATATTCCCATCTTTATCTATCTCGATATCCATTCCAAAATCATCCTCTGAACCCGAGATAAGCGTTGAGAATATTAGACCGGTTCCTGTTTTATTCATTCTTGTAACGAAGCCGTCCCTCCATCCTCCCTTTGTCTCATTCTGGTAACAACCAGGAGTTGTCTGAAAATCATAGGATTGAGTATACCCCGAAATAATGGCTTCCCCATCGACCACTCTGAGACCACCTTGTTCTTCCGCATCACTTCCTCCGAAAATAGAGGAGTAATCCAGTGTTCCAAGGGATTTGTTCATCTTGGTGATAAACATATCTCCAAAGACTCCGGAGTAACCAGGTTTTATGGTTCCGGGTGTCGTTGGAAAATCAGTGGAAAATGTTTCTCCTGCAACGTAATAATCGCCATTTTCATCTGTTTCGATATTTTGTATGTTATCTGAAGAGGATCCACCCAAGAAAGTCGATCTGATAATGGGGTCGATGATGACGGGTCTTGATGGATCCCTACCCTTGAGTTCGAATCCGAAGATTCTTCCGTTGCCGCTGAATCTTGCAGGTATTACCGACAGATCATCTGCATAATAAGTCAGCAATCCCGAATCGATGAAATTATTATCGTCTGGTAATGAGAAGATCAGTTCACCAGGTTTGATCTCCACTCCATCTTGTCCCTCACATTCGATCTGGATATCACTCACTTTAGACCCTGGCATGACAGTGAAGGAATATTTTGCCCCATCTTCCGTGATGATATAATCAAGGTCGATACCATCCCAGAGGTTTCTGTACCGAACTCCCTTATAGCTCATAGCTCCTGAAACCCATTTCGATGGATCATTCCCTTTGAAATAACTTGTGGGGTATGATAATCTATCCAATCCGATTGGCAAAACATCGTTTGAATTGAGGAAGCTCATCTTCAAGATGGTTATCATTTCCTCTTTATCCTGGTCGGAATATGATCCAATCTGGTGGAACAAAGCATCCGGACCGAGGGCTATTCGGCCGTATGATGTCTCACCAACAAATGATATCTCCTCACTCCACTGACCAAGGTTTTCGATGAAATGACCTTCAGGGTCCATCTCTATCTGATCCGGATTCTCTGTTGTCCAATATGTATCTTCAGAGTTACCGTCGGTAAGACCTGTTAATATTGTCGATAGCATGAGGAAAGCTATCAGTGGGGTGATCACACTCCCGTATCTCATGATATCACCTCCTCATTTAGAGTATTGAGGAATTGATCGATCTCCTCATCTGTTCTTGGTATAGCACTGTCAGATTGGATCAGGACCTGACCGGTCTCGGATCCATCCTCGATCGGTCCATCTAACTGAACAGGTGGTTCCTGCTGCTGTTCATCGACCATTTCGTAAGGTTCAGGCTCGATAGGTGAAGTTCCTAACTGGCCGATTTGAACATCATTTTCTATCAAGTTGACTTCTGTAACTGTCAAATCCTCGATCTCGGATTCGATAGAAGACCTTCCCTCTTCTTTTTGAGTCTCACTCTTTGATACTTTTTTCTTCAGAGCGAGGAAGATCAGGATGATAGCGATTATCAAGGGGATCAGTGTGAAAACGATCATTAGGATAATTGAACCTGATGAAGAATCCTCGTCCTTGTTAATAAGGGATATTTCAGACGACTGGACATGTTCGGAGGCCCCAATATCATTCGAAGTGTATATCCTATAGTTGTATTCGACACCTGACCTGACATTTTTATCGATGAATAATGAAACATCACTCTCGAGATCAACGATCTGGAAGAAATCTCCTCCATCTACCGATCTCTCGATAATGATCTTCATTTCACCAGTTCCTTCATCATCGACCTGATCCCAGGTCAATTCGATCCTGTCTTTATATCTAACGACTTCAAATGATTCTATTTTATAAGGGATCCTGAAAGCATACGATTTGATCTGATCACTCGAAGGTCCGGTTCCGATCTGGTTTTTCGCACTGATGGAATATTGATATTCCTTTCCAGGGACCACGGATAAATCCTCATATGGAACTGTCCCTGGATCTACCTCGATTTCTGTTAGGTCTCCACTTTCGATCTCGATCCTCTCAATTATGAAGGCGATCAGGGGAGAACCTCCATCGGAGATCGGACCTACCCATGAGAGAATGAGGATCCCATCACCTTGCTGGATTATTGGATCCAGCGGTTCCGATGGGATACCATATGTCATAACACGGATCTCTTTCGAAAGATCCGATTCACCATGGATATTGTATGCAGATACTATATATGCGTATTCTAATCTTGGTAGTATCTTAGTATCGTTGAACTCGAAGGTGGACGCATCAACTTCAGCTATCATCAGAGGATCCCCCGATTGATATCTGTATATTCTGTATCCGATTATTGGGCTTCCACCGGTATTGTTTACCTCATTCCAACGGACAAGCACATGCTGGTCAGAGTTGGAGATCAATTTAAGTTCTGGAGTTGAGGGAATCGTTAACGGAATTACCTCTATCTGATCTGTCCAATCTGATTTCCCCACATCAGAGACCGCTCTGAGGGAATAGGAGTGGACAAGTCCATTCTCCAGGCCCCCATCAACATAGGTGAAAACATCATCAGAAATTTCGATCCTGACCTCCAGATCCGATATCTTTCTCAGGATCTCGTAACCTGTTATAGGAGATCCTCCATCATTGATGGGTCGTTCCCATTCGATAATTGCTTCACCATTTCCTGCGTGAACCTTGAAGAAAAGTGGTATGGAAGGCCTGCACATTGGTACTGCTAATATCGTCTCCGATGGAATGGATTCACCTATCTGATTGACAGCAGTAATGTAGTATGAATATCCGATACCATTTATGACCTGTGTGTCATTGTAAGAAAGGGAATTGGGACCGAGGACCTTCAGAAGTCTAGCCTGGTCTTCCTCCATTATTCTGTAAAGATTGAAATTATTGATTATGGACCCCCTGCTATTTTCAGGTTTTTCCCAGGTGAGTTGATTGAATTCATCACCTGAGACAGCGGTCAGATTCCTTGGCGATGTGGGAACATCCTTGGCAATACCAGTCTTATGGACCGATTGCTCTGATCTACCAACAATATTGATTGCTCTTATACAATAGTTATATTCAATCCCTGCAATCACATCCTGATCTACCAGTTCAAATTCTCCGGGACCGAAATGGATCGATACCATCTCTGTGTCATTCCATTCCTTTTCAATAACAAACCCGGTTATGAATGTTCCACCATCCTCCAGAGGAGGGGACCATTCTATAGTGATCATCTTGATCCCGGATATTACATCAAAACCAAGGGGAGCGGAAGGGACATCAAGGGGAATAACAGAAATGACCCCCGTTGGGAGTGAATTCACTGCAAGATTGGAGGCTCTCAACCAATATTTGTATTCATTTCCATTCACTACATCGGTATCATTGTAGATATTCACTAGACCAAGATCGATGGTCTCTATGATGCCGGTTGCATTTACAAGTTTGAAAAGTTGGAATCCTGCAAGGTCCTGGGATCCATGGTCATCCGGATCAGTCCATGTCATTTCAACGAATCCTCCCCCGGTCCTTGCTTTGAAATTCCTCGGTATCGTTGGTGGGGTGTCAAGAGATAGTCCCATTATGTAAGCATCTTCAAACCCATTATGGGTCCTGTCGTAAGCTCCGAGAGATGTCGGGATCGAAGCATTATCCGTCCATCCAGTAAAGCATATGTGACCGTTGGGATCAGAATATACGGATAAGGTCGCATCAAACCAACCATCTCCTCCAATATATGTTGAATAAAGGAGGTCCTTTAGATCGTAGGAGATCGATACAACAAATCCGTCATTTGATCCTCCCTTGTATACTGATTGAATAGCGTCACTTGTGACAGGAAAATCCATGGATGACAGATCACCTACTATCGTCACCCTGTTAAACGGATCGAGAACCATATCGATGGGTCCATCTCTACTTGACCCGCCGATGAATGTTGATTTCATTATAGTGAAATCTGTTCCATTCAATTGAGTAACAAAGATATCACCGCCACCCTTGTTCGTTGTCTGGTAGACTCCAGAAGTAGCCGGGAATCCATCAGAATAAGTGATCCCTGTCAGCCAGATATTCCCATCCGAGTCCAGTTCCAATCCATATCCACCCTCTCCATCTGATCCGCCTAAAAAAGAACTGTAGAGGATCTGATTGCAATTGGAATTGATCTTCATAAAAAAGCACTCACTTGATCCCTCGTAGGTACTATCAAGGGGATCAGATGATAATGGAAATTCGTCGGACCTTGTCATTCCCGTAATATATGCATTTCCAGCTTCGTCAACATCCAACCCGTTTATCCTGTCATCTTCCGCTGTTGAGATATAAGTGGAGTACGATAGTTGACTCATCATGGGGTTGATCTTGAACAGGAATGCGCTGATATCTCCGCCACTATAATCATCGTCTATGTTGTTATTTGTTATGGGGAGGTCCTCGGATGATGTCCATCCACCAATATAGCAATATCCAGTTCCATCAACCACAAGGTTGACCACCGCATCCGTCCCGGCACCTCCATAATAAGTAGCTGTCAGGAGATCGGTCCCCGTTGGATTCAATTTGATCAAAAATACATCCCATCCCCCATCTATTGTATCATCATACGCTGATCCGTGGGTGGGAATATCTGTAGAGGTCGTTCTTCCGGCAACAATAATATTCCCGTTTCCATCCCTTTCTATTTCGAAACCTGTATCATCACCTTCACCACCAATAAGTGTACAAAAATCAAGATCTGTCCCATCTGGGTTGAATTTCGCAACAAATGCGTCAAGGCCCCCCATTCTATCGGTCTGATAACTTCCTGCAGTCAATGGAAAGTCCCAGGGAGAAGTTTGACCTGTAACATACGAATTACCCTGATCATCCATTACTATACCTTCGGAATGGTCGGAAGTCGATCCTCCCAGATAGGTTGAAAAAACGACTGGGTCAATAACTACGGATCTTGTTCTGTCATAGTCACCTAGATCATATCCATATGTCAGTTGATCTATCTGTTTGAACGAGGCTTCGATCCTCTCACCATTATCTTGGTAATATACGAAAAGGTCCTTCTCTTCGTAGATCACATCATTGGGAAGGATTATCTCCACTTTTTCAGAATGAACATCAATATCCTTTACACCTTCAAAGGAAATCTTGATCTCCTCAACAGGAGAGAGGGGTTTCAAGATCAGATCATATTTCAATGTTGCTCCTATGGAAGAAACCTTCATATCGATACCCGCGTATAAATTCTCATATTTAATAGATCTGAAAGAGGAAATTCCCGAGACCCATTTGGACTGATCCCTTCCTATCAGATAGTTGAAATTTGTTGACGTGATATCCGATCCTTCGGGGAAGGATCCTCTGGCACCTACAAAATTCATTTCAAAAGCGTTAATCTTATTATTCGATTGCTCAACAAACATTATGGAATCATCTTTGAATGCCACTCTACTTGATCCCCTTGTATAGAAATGAAATGGATCATCAATTTGTCCCTGGTTTTCAATGAATTCCAGTTCAGGATCGGAATTTACAGCCTGATCTGGAATGTCTATATCATCAACAATATTTTCTGAATATACCATAGCAGGTGTATACATCAATATACCAACTGCTAACAAACCGGCCAATGATAGAGGTTTCATATTATCACTCACAAGGGGTTCGATGAAGTTTTCCTTTACTCAATGGAGTGAACATCCATGGGATATTTTATAAAAAGGATATGTGGGAGACTTTTCCATATATATATATACCTTCTGAAATGCATTTCTATGGGATGAACCATATGGATGAAATAATCAAAGTGAGATGTCATCTATCGCCAATCAAGATAATTGTTGATTTGCCTTGGATCAGGTATCTCTTCCAGAGACCTAATGTTGTCATAATATGTGGATATCAATTATTGAAATTTTCCTTTCAAGGAGAATTATATGGGGAGAACTACTGAATATCATCCTTCCAGGGGACAATCCTCTTGATGGTCTTCCCATTCTTCCTCTGAAAGATATTCATCATGATATGAACAGTAACCCTCTTCACTATCTGAATAGGATTCATCATGACAATGTGAAAAACCGTTTTCATTTTCTCCAAAATGGGATGATCCTCCTCCACAACCTCCCCTACCACTCCAATCATCGATAATATCATCGACAACCTGTGCTCCACCCACGATCAATGCACCGAATCCGAAGAATCCAGATATTACTATGCCTATCAAGAGCACTTTTATTATTGCCATATTATCAAATGATATGATCGATAAGGCACCATAAAGGATATGGTATTATCTTGACAGATATTTTGATAATCTTCAATCATATTTTTGCAATAAAAGCGAGGAGTGGAAGTTTTCCATTTACTTGTTTATTTCACAGATCAGGTCATATTTGTGTTTTGCACCGATCGAATCCATGATACTATGGGGTATTGGAATATGCCAATAATCATTGAAATGGCCTGGATTCCTAATTGGAAAAACATCCTTAAGCTCATATTCCATTTCATTGTTCTTGTTAATGACCTTGCCGGAGATCATTTTCTGTGATTTCATCTTCGGGAAGATTATCGCGATCTCACCTGTTCTATCTGTGAAAAGCATATGCTTGATATCTTTAATATCGGTCACCCCCAAAATCAAATAGAATATCAAACATAAGGTTTTTTCTAAGAAATTTGTTTTTAAAATGATATTCTGAGGTAACATATTATTTATAAAAATTCAAACCCCTGATCTCAGATCTTCGGATAGCTGAAGAATATGGACTCCAAGCCGAAGGTTTCCTTCAGTATATCGCATATCTCCTGAACATGTTCCTTCTTGAGGATGGGGACTGCAAGGTAGTAGAAGGGTGGTAGGGTCCAAACCTCGAGCAGTGAATTGTTCACAGCCATTGGGTAGTTGGAGATCTTCTTCATTTTGGATACCTCATCCATGTCTGAGATATCACCCCTCATCACCTGTCCGTAATCAATGAATCCCTGGTCATCCAGCTGGATTATATAATCGATCAGGTCCTCACCGAAATTCTCCAAGTTCTCTTCCCACTTCCTGAAGAAAAGGACACCCAGTCCTGAGTTCTTATCTCCATCATCCACGAAGTAGGCCATCTTCTCATTATCAATGGCCTTTGACTCTTTAATATCCGGATAGAGTCCAAGCAGTTTTGGATCGAACCTCTTTTCCACCTTCACTTCCCTTTGTTCCGATGTCATGATCCCTTGTCTGAGCTTCTCATCATGAAGGGCCCTCGTAGTAGGATCGAGAAGGATCTCCTTGGAGTAATTGATCTCCCTTATCCTGTCCATTATAGTCCCCTCAATTACCTCCCCTTTATCCGGGTGATATTTCGATGCCAATTTTCTGTAAGCTTTCTTGATTTCATCCTGTGAAGCTGAATCCGAGACACCGAGGATATCATAGCAGTTCATCTTCTTACGATCAAGTTCCTTGAAGATGTTCTTCAGGTCTCTCTTGATATCGAAGTCTATCCAGGAAATATCGATCTCCTCTTCCACTTTCGCTTCTGGGATCTCCTTGATCTTCACATCATGGTCCATGAAATGGTTCGTGTCCTGTGTGGCTGGATCATAGACCTCCCTCTGGTCCAGCTCCTTTTGTGTCATTGGCTGGTAGATACTGTTCATCCCTTCGAATTCATCTCGCGTTTCTTCTTTCTTCTCTTCGGGTTGTTCTGAAACCATGAAATCGGTAATAAGTGTCTCTTTCTCGATTGGACCTGTTTCTAATATCTCCTCAGTTCCATCCTCACTCTTTGTCTTTTGCTCCTTCTTTCCCCAGAACTTCCAGAATAACAGGTCTGAAATAAGGATGAGGCAGGTCCAGACTGTGGTCAGAAGAAGTAAGGATTGGACGATCATGATTTCACCCCGGAGCTACAACTGATCAGACCTCTATAAAGAACCAGTTGCAGTATTCCATGGGTGGAATTGAGATTTATACCTTTCCAATCCTGGAATTGATGTCCTTGATCCATTCATCCAGGTCCTTCAACTGCCATGCTGAGGATACCATTTGACCGTTCATAACGTGGTTCACTCGCAGTAATTTCTTACCCCTGGATTTTCCAAGGAAGCTTCTTGTTGTCTCCAATCCCACTACGGATGAGAGGGGTATATCGATCCTCTTTTTCGGTATGAGCATCTCGAAATGAAGCCCTTCTTCAGTCAAGATGAGGACCCCATTACCCCGGACCTGGGCATACCCCTTGTCAGTGCAACCGAAGAAATTGCCACCGCGAGATGACCTGACAAACCCCTCTCTGTTCAAGCCCTTCTTCATCTCCATTTCCTTCCTCAGGATCCAAATGATCATGATGATGTATAGAAGAATGATGAAGGCAAACGGTATGAAACAGATTATAGCAAGGATATCAGGTAGGGTCAAGGCTGCAGGTATCATCGTAGAGAGGACCATGATCGATAATCGAATAATATCTATATATCCAATTCCACCCCGATAGGGCAGTGATCTGACCCCATAACTTCATTCCGGATGAAGGCATCGCACAACTTGGCTTTCAATCCCTTGTTGATGAAGAAATAATCGATCCTCCACCCGATATTCCTCTCCCTCGCCCTGGTCTTGTAATCCCACCAGGAATAATTATCTCCCTCTTCATGCAACTCCCGGAAAGTATCCAGATATCCTGCAGAAAGAAACCTGTCTATCCATTCTCTTTCGATGGGAAGAAATCCGGACACATTTTCATTCTCCTTGGGTCTTGCAAGGTCAATTTCCCTGTGAGCGGTGTTCACATCACCGCAGACAATGATATCCTTCCCATTCTTACGATATTCCTCTGCCTTCTCCAGAAAACACTCATAGAAGTCCAATTTATATTGCAGCCTCTCAGCATTCTTCTTTCCGTTGGGGAAATAGATGTTGAACAGTGCATTATTCCCGAAATGTGTGATGAGGGTCCTTCCCTCTGAATCGAACCTGTCAACACCCAGGCCGTATTCCACTTCATCGGGTTCCTTCAAGGTCCAGGTAGTTACACCCGAATATCCTTTCTTTTCAGCAGATGAAAAATATTTATGATATCCTCCAAAATCCAGAACTTTACTCGGAAGCTGCTCAGGGTGGGCCTTTGTCTCCTGAATACATAGAACATCCATTCCATCCTTCTCAATGATATCAAGAAGTCCCTTGTTCAGGATAGCCCTTATCCCATTGACATTCCAGGATATCAATCTCATTGGTTCAATCCCCCTTCGAAGTGGCCCTGATGTCCACTTCGGGGGATATGTCGATGATGCTGTGTCCTTTGACAAGATCGTCCGGAAGTCCCTCTTCTTCTCCTATTAGCTCAGGGAATAGCTCTATCAGTTTCTTGGTATTGTATGGGCCTGGTCTTATCAGCTTTGGCGGTTTCTTGGAAAGGTCCAGGACCGTGTGTCCGATCCTGTAAAGTGAAGGTCCCCCATCCACTGCAAGCGTCAATTCCTCCCCAAGCTGTTTTAGGGCACCGGAAAGAGTTGAAGGAGGGGGCATCCCGGATATATTAGCAGAAGTTCCGCATATCTCGATCTTTTCCATGATCCTTTTCATGAAGGAGTTCTCGCCGTCGGCAAGGGATACGGTATCAAGTCCGGAGGTGACATAATCCGGAACCCTGTTACCCTTCTTCGGTAGAATGATCGAGATCGGACCCATTAGTTCGTTGAATAATAATTTCTCCACCCTCTCGGGTATCTCCGCATAATCGGAGAACTTCTCCCTGGGAACGATCATTGTCAGAGGCATGGAATCACTCCGTTTCTTCAGTGTGTATACCTTCTTCACTGCATCCGGCCTCTTGATGGAGGCAAAGAGTCCGTATGTTGTATCGAAGGGTCCGCAAAGGACCTCACCCTGCTCAAGGCGCTCTATTACTGTATCCACATATTTATCGTAGGCAGGATATATTTTCGTATTGCCCACCTCCTGTACCTCTGTATGTTCCTCAAGGGGTCTTGCTCTTGACGAGATGCCCCCTCTTTCCGTTATCATATTGAACAACCCCCCGCTCTCGATTACCCTTACCATGAATGATGGAAGTTCCTTAAGTTCAGACTCCTGGTTCTTTGTCAGGTTCTTGAACTCATCTGTATATACCTCCACCTTATCCCCGGTATCACAGGTGTAGGGAAGATCCACATCCACGAAAACTGGTATCCCGTTATTCATCAGATTCCTCTTCATGATCGGTGAAATGGATTCCACAATGACGGCCTTGATCCCCAGACACTTTATTGCAAGGGATGCATGCTCCCTTGAAGACCCCTTTCCAAAGTCTCTCTTTGCCAATATTATATCCCCGGTCTTCACCCCTTTGGCAAACTCCGGGTGAGAAGCTTCCAGGCAGTGCTTACAGTATTTTTCAGGCTCCATTGAAAGGTATTGGGTCGGAGCGAGCATATCCGTGTTAATCTCTTCTTCAAGGACCCATACCTTTCCCCTAGTGATCAGGGTCAAGATACCACCTCCTCGGGATGGGATATCATCCCTCTAATTGCAGTGGCTCCAGCCACAGCAGCTCCTGAGATATAGATCCTTGATGTCTTTTCTCCCATTCTACCCTGAAAATTCCTGTTGGATGTTGTCAGGGCGACCTCCCCATCCGGTAATATGCCCAGGAATCCACCGGCGCAGGGACCGCAAGTAGGCATGCTTAAAACCCCTCCCGCATCCATGATGATCTTTAGATAACCCGCCCTCTGGGCAGCAGAATATACCGCCCTGGAACCTGGTATGACCAGGAGTCTTACATCAGGATGGACCTTCCTTCCCTTAAGTGTGCCAGATAATATCCTGAGATCGTCCAGTCTGCCGTTTGTGCATGATCCTACAAATACCTGGTCCACAACCTTGCCTTCAAGATTTTCCACATCATCCGCATCATTTGGAGATCCGGGTTTGGCCACCTGGGGGCCCATGTCATCGATGTCGATCGTCTCTGTATCCCAACCCCAATCAGGTGAAAGTGGCCCGTTCTCCTTGATGTCGGTTGTTATCAATGCTGCAACGGCAGAAGTCTCTGCTGCCATATTGGAGATGGTCATCCTCCCATCATTTCCCATCCAATTCAGGATCTGACCGTCCATTTCCAGGATCCTGTTACTTCCTCCACCGCAGCCAAGCCATGAGATCATACGGAGGGCCAGGTCCTTTCCCTCACACCAAACATCAGGGATCCCTGAAAATTCCACTCCAAGAGGTTTGGGAACCTCCAACCAAAACTCACCGGAAGCCACTGCAGCTGCAAGGTCGGTTGACCCTACTCCCATGCAGAAAGCACCGAGAGCGCCTCCTGTTGTCGTATGAGAATCAGCCCCTATAACAAGCTGACCTTTCTGGACCCTTCCATCCTCGAAAAGGTGGACATGGCAGATGCCCTCTCCCCATTCGATCAGGTCTCTTATGCTGTATCTGGAGCTGAACTCTCTCATTGACCTGCAAGCTTCGGCACTGTCACGGTCTTTTGGGGGAGTGAAATGGTCCATGTAAAGAACGGTTCTCATAGCTGCTCTGAGGTATGGCAGTCCATGTTCATTGATCAGATTTATTGAAGGAAGGGCAGTTACATCGTGTCCCATAATGATGTCCGGGTTGAAGACCGAATATTCCCCTACCTCCATGGTTCCCTCAACGAGGTGTTCCTTCAGTATACTTAGACCTAAAGAACTTGAGTAAGCTTGATCGTCCATCTATCCCCCCTCCGTAACATCAAGCTCGAATCCATTCTTCAAGGCAAAATCGATAAGATCATTCTCATCCTCGAGAGGTCCTAGGTCTACTGGTCTCTCCTTTACCATCTCTGTTAGTTTATCTATCTCATTCTCAGGGAGTCGGCATCCTTTCCTCTCAAGGAAATGTTTGACAGCAGCCTTACCCGTATGTTTGCCCAGTATGTACCTTTTGCCCAGGATACCCAAGACCTTCGGGTCGACCAGTTCATAGGTCATGGGATTGTTCAACATACCGTGAACATGGATGCCTGATTCATGTCTGAAAGCGTTATCACCAACCAATGGTTGGGTGAGGCCGACCTTAAGGTTCATCTCTCTGATGACCGTGTCACATGTGGATCCCAGCTTCTCATGATGGATGTTGGTTTTGATATTGAAATGCTTTTCATGGAATAATAATCCTACAGCCAGCTGTTCAAGGGCGGTATTCCCGGCCCGTTCTCCTATTCCCGTTACCGTCACATCGACCTGCTCGGCACCAGCACGGATCGAAGCCAAGGTATTGGCAGTAGCTAGATTAAGATCATTATGGCAGTGAACACCAACTGGTATCTTGTCCTTGACCCCCTTTCTGATCTCTTTGACAAGAAGTGCCATGTGCTCTGGTAAGGCGCAGCCAACGGTATCGGCTAGATTGACCACATCCACACCGGCCCTTGCTGCTTCCCTCATCAGATTGGTAAGGAAATCCAGGTTTGATCTGGTGGCATCCTCGGATGAGAACTGTACAGAGTCGAACTTCCCGGAAGCATACCTTATTGCACTGATCGATTTCTCCATCACCTTGCCCGGACTCATGTTCAATTTGTATTTCATGTGAATGGGGGAAGTTGCTATCCAGAGATGAAGCCTTGAATAATTGGCTTTTTTAAGGATCTGGTGGCAGAGATCGATCTCTTCCTTCATAGGTCGGCATAACACTGCTATCTCTGTATTCTGGATATCCTTGGCGATCATCTCAACGGCCATTCTCTCGGAGGGACTGTTGATGGGGAAGCCCGCTTCAAGAACATCCACACCTACGCTTTCGAGAGCTCTGGCTATTATCAGCTTACTCTCTGGAGAGAGCTGAATACCAGGGGCCTGCTCACCGTCCCGAAGCGTTGTATCGAATATTCTAATGGTTCGAGAGAAAATATTCCCCCCTAACACGGTCATAAAGCCACGGCTGCTTAGGGAAAACAGTAATGTCTGGCTGTTATAAACACAGAGGGGGGGTGGTCGAAAGTAAAACAATTCGATCTACAAATCGAAGGCCTTATTTACCAACTCCTCTTCTTGAGCTGATAATCTTTGCGATCCAAGGGGATGAATGATGCTCAAGGAATACCCGCTCGAGGATACTCTGCTGATAGGTTTTGAATTCCCTGTAGCCCTGGTCATAGAAGTGACAAAACAGGGAGTTGTCCTTTCCAAGATGAGATACCTGAAGGCTTTGGGAGATGTCATCAATCAGACCATTAGATGTCCCATGATCACAATGTACGCCCACATGGGCACATTCAGGGATCCACATCTCTCTTCTGAGATGATAAGCCCAATGGGTGTTGACCTGATCTACTTGTTCCAGATCGATAAGCAATATTTCAACGAGACAATAGAGGCTATTAAAAGGGGAAGGGCTACCCTTAACTTCCATAACCCTCAGACCAGGGATATGGCTAGAGGTCTTATGGAGAAGATAATGAAGAAAGAGAGGATCAACTTCAGGAGGCTATCGGCCCAGGAACAGGGTCTGATCCTGGAACCATATATCTACTATCTTCTTCAGAGAGTTGGAGAAGGAAAGAGGAATGTCCTCCAGAACGTTGAACTCCTTGAACGGGAAGGCGTTTTAAAATGCGAGATAGGCAATGACACTCTCAGATACAGACCTGGCCCGGCACCAACAATGGAACTGGATATCCTTTTATTCACGGATCTAAAATACCTGCCATCAATTTTGAGAGGTCTTGAATCCCATGGATTCAAACACGAGATCCAGAGAGGTTAAGATCCTTTAAGATATCATTCAGGAATTCCTGTCAGGGACCAGGTAGATGTGGGTTGATTTTCCCTTCTTCCTGACTTCTATCTGACCCTTATCCTTGAGGGATTTTATATTATAATTGACAGTTGAATTTGAGATCGAAAGTCTTTCGGATATCTCCTTCTGGGATAGACCAGGTTCCCCTTCAATTAGTGCCATGACATCTCGCTGGATGGGTGAAAGGCTTACTCTTACTTCTTCTATATTGTATCCAGCAGGATAGAACCTTCTGTACAAACCATCTTTTTGGCTTCTGATAAGGTTCTCCTTCTCCAGTGTATAGAGATGATGTGCAAGTGTGCCGTTGGTGAGATTGAGATTGACCAGTATGGACCTGAAATGCTCCCCGGGATTGTTCTGGACATATACGTATATCCTCTTTCTCAACCTGTTGGAAAGAAGATGTTCGGGTTTCAATTTACTGTATAACGGAAATAGACTGGCAAAGAGGGGATATTTGACATATTCAGTGTTGATGAAAAGAGCAAGGGAGGTGAGGATAACAGATCCACCTACAGCCACGGCAACAGCGGTGGAGGCATCGATCTCACCCGGATCGCCACCTGTCTGGGCATCCCCGGACCCTGTCCTTTTTGGAATCACATTGATGGGCTCGGTAAGGTCATTATCATTGATCTCAGATTCCTCCGATCCCTCTGAAGGTACTAGGATAGCTCTGATCTTCTGGGTGGATGGTCTTGCAGTCCAGTTGAATTTGAATGTGATCTCATCCCCCGAGGAAAGGGATATCGGTATTGATCCGATAAGATTGTTGGAGAACGAGTATGAGATCTCGTATAGCTCCAATGATATTCCGTTCATATCAATGTTCGAAGGATTGAGGACCGTGATATTTACCTGGACGGTCTCCCCTTCATCAATGGGTCTGTTTGGAAGGATGATCGACCTGACCGCAATATTGGGCAGTTCCATCATTTTAACAGGGACCTCGAAATCCGTGGCAAGGACCCATTCCTTGTTCTCTTCCAATGGCACCTTGATATTGACATGGAATGAGAATTGGAGTGGCACCTCGTTGTTCCTGGGATAGAGGACCACTATTATTCCTCTCGATGTACCAGGGCCAAGACTGAATGAGGATGGATCGATGCTGGATATGAAACATGTTGGAAGGTCCTTCAGGTCAAGTACTATCTGGCTGGTTGAATCTCCATTGTTCAGAACCCTGAACTTAATAATCACATCGGACCCGATCTTTGCATCCGAGATCTCGAGGTCAGTATAGGTGATGTTCGATCCTGAGGTCAACATTACAGTCATACTGCCTTCTATGACCTTTGCGTTGTCTGACCGTCCCCCCAGGGTGATATCGAAATCCCCCGAGGTCCCTTTAGGTGGAAGTAATTGTACCATCACGATCCTCGTTTCTCCCACTTCCAGGGTCGAAGAATCTCCGATATCGATCGTATACTGCCAGTTAGACTGTTCGAAGGAACCTGAAAGTACCTTCAATTGAGGGTCGATCGTGGAAGGGAGAACTCCAGTATGGATCAGATCGAATTGCAGATCAAGCGGAGATCCGCTCTCCGCTTCCAACATGGCCTTTTTGGGGTGAATGGAGATCGTGGAAGGATTCACAACCCTGAAAATGAGGTCGATCCTGTCAGTTGCTTTTCCTGTCCCGTAACGTAAAAACATCTCTGATGAGGAATAAATGGATATGGTCTGGGAATCTCCAACCTTGCTCGTCTCAGGGACACCTATCAAGATCCTTGTAATAAAAATGGAATCACTGGAACCGGGTGGCAGAGTGACCATAAAGGAATCCTCTTCATCCTGGAATCTGGCATCCCAGCTGGACTGATGTTCCATGATCTTCAATGTAAGATCATCGATGATGTCTCCCTGGTTCCTTAACAGGATCTCCATGTAAGACCTTTGACCAGGGTAAACCTGGACCTCCATTTCCTTTTCCGCATCCGGGTATATCAGGAGTTCGTGGTCAACTTCTGCTTCAAGTCTCACAACCGCAATTATGAAGGCTCTATCACCTGTAATATTTGCGATCCCATCGATTCTTATCTGGAATTCACCCTCGGGATCCATCATCATATCCTTGGGTATGGAAACATCGAGAAGTATCGAGTTCCTACCCTGACCCGGTACTTTGACGGATCCTGTGATGTATATGTTCCAGTCCTCGGGGGACTGCATCTCCATGATCACAGTCTGCTCAAGTTCATGATCATTATTGAGCCAGATCCTGTATTCCAGCTCCTGGCCGGGAATTGCTGTTAGGATGGGGTAACCCATTTCAGTTACATCATCTCCTTCATCGGCCTCCATCGTAATGGTACCTTCATTAATCTGAGACCTGACCTGTCCAGATCCAGGGATAGAGATCATTATTGCCACAGATGAGATCAATATGGCAATGAGGACCAGAAAGGAGGTCGACCGTATGTTCATGAGAAACCAATCCCTCCAAAGACTATTTAAGCCCATTAGTACACGAATTGGATTGAAAATCGACATGGTCAAGGTTCGATCAGGAACCATGCCACCCATATCCGATCCAACCCATAAGGTCCCAAAGGAAAGAATTATAGTAATCAATCTCATGACGGACCACCTGTCGGGGCGATCATTGAGGTATATTCATGGCTGAAAAGAAATATAGAAGTAATGGCCGGTTCCTTGATCTCATTGGTGGCAGGGTCAATCTTTTCCTGGGTGTCCTGGCCCTGGCAATTATCCTCGGATCGCTATCCGCTTTGGTCTACAACGCCGTGAACACCAGGTCAACTGATGTTCTAACTGTCAACGGAAAAGAATATGATTGGGAGTCCATGCAAAATGATTTTGATGTTATGGAATATGATGGGAACACTGGAATATCCATAAGAGAACTCCTTTCGGATTCGGGTGTTGAAGGCCTTGAAGGCAGGTCTTTCAGATTCATTGGAGCTGATGGATATGAAAAGGAGATACCTTGGTCCGATATGAACAATGGAATGTTGAATACGGATGAGAAGAAGGCGATCTTCCCTGATCTTGCAAAAGCTTTCTGGGTCAGAGACCTTGTGGAAATTGAGGTTGTTTGATATGGATAAGAGAGGTGTTTTTTTCGGCATCGGAATGGCTGCGATAATATTCTCGGTCATCCTTTCAGGATGCACAGAGGAAGAGGATGATGGTGACAAGGTAACCATTTTGATCAATGGAGAGGAGATTCCCCTTGGGTCCATCTTCGATGACCACGGAACGGAAACCGTGTTCACTGGAGGAACCAATTACACTGGAGTATCCCTCAGTGACCTGATCAATGAAACGGATCTTTCCTCACCGGAGGACAACCAATACAGGATCACTGCCCAGGACGGTTGGAATCAGGATGTGACCTGGGGTGACATGATGAAAGGTATCCTGGTTGAAGAGGATACAATGACAGCTTTCCCGGGCCTCCCGGGAAAATACAGGATCAAAGATGTTGTAGAGATAAAGGCCGTTTCCTCGCCCACGATAGAGGTGAACGACCAATTGTATGTCTGGCCTCAGGTTTTCCATATTATTGATAATCCAGTTGAAATGACTGATAATGAAAATAACACCATTGAGGGAGTATATCTCTCAACTGTCATCAACCTGACAGGTCTTTCAGACCAGGATATGCATATGTACAATATCATCGGAAAAGACGGATATAATCAGACCGTCACCTGGATAGACTTGACAGAAGGCTTGTTGGTATTGGAAGGGAATGAATGTTTCTTCCCTCATCTTGCAAAGAAGTATAATATTTCGGATATCGTAAGAATAGAGGTGATGTGAGGATGGATCGGAAAAGGTCAGCGATCGATTACGGAATGATAACGGTGGGGATAATCCTGCTGGGTTCGGTCTGGGGTTTACTTGAATGCACTATAGGCGGTCTGAAATGGAACGTTGCCGGATTGTATGTTTCCATGGGGGCAGTAATGGCTGGCCTTTTCGGACTATCCTTCATGATCCTCGCTAAGAGGATCTTCAATTTTGCAGGGGCCGCTTTGCTTGTGGCGCTTGTGGCATCGGTCCTGAGGTTCATTGCTCCTGTGGGATCATGTGTGATCTGTTCCGCGATCGCCATTGGGGTCGAGGGTATGGTATTCGAGATGATCGTCAGCAGAAAGGTGTTCATGGGGAACCTTTGGGGAAAGAAGGATTTCAGGACACTTGCTTTCCTTGGGATAATAAGTGGTTTTTCTGTATTCACTGTTGGATATTTCACAACCCAGTTATTGACTCCCGTTTTCACAGGTGGAACCCTTTTCATCATGGACGTTGTCAATATCCTTCCATTGATATTCGGCAGGGCTTTCTATGCGGCTGTCCTCGGAGGGATCTCCGTTCCATTAATAGCGCTCTATGATAATTTGCACCTTGATCTGAACAAGTGGAACAAGGGGGCATATTTCGCAAGCACGACAGCTATCAGCGCTGTTTGCTGGGTACTGGTGATATTCATTCTCTTTTAGGGTGGTCCAGATGGTAGAAAAAGTAAAGATAATCAAGTTCCACGCAGAGAAATGCAAGGGACATAGGGAATGTGAAAAGGCCTGTTCAAATATCCATTTCAAGACGGATGTGGGAGGGGACAGATCAGCCATCCATATAATCAAGAAAGGATCCCATTTCGAGATGGTAAATTGCAACCAGAACGGTCTGTGCATGGATGTCTGCCCTGTCCAGGCGATCAAGAGGCTCCCCACCGGTGTGGTGATAATTGACAAGAAGACCTGCATAGGTTGCATGACCTGTGTCGCATTCTGCCCCATGGATGGAATGAGAAGGGCAGAGGGTATGATAGTACCTCACAAGTGCATTTCCTGCGGTGCCTGTGTGAAGGCCTGTCCTGAAGGTGCTCTGGAACTGGTAGAGGTGAATATCAGTGACATCGAGCAAAGGGTTTACATCCACCAGGGGGTGTGCGAATGAGCGGGAAATGTCAAAGTCATGCAAGCAATGCCAAGACCATTGGTAGGGGAAATGGCCCATTTGAAACCAATAATACCAAGATAGAAGTGGACCTGGAAAGACTCAGAACCGGGCACCGGATACTAGCCGAACACAAGTACGAGAAACGTGAGATCGTAAAGGGCTATGCCGGGCGTCTTCTCTATGTCAATCTTTCAAAGAATGAGATCAGGGAGATCCCTCTGACCGAAGATGTCAAGCACAAGTTCACTGGAGGAAAGGGTTTCGGATTGAAGATGATCTGGGACCATGTTCGCCCGGATACGAAGTGGGATGATCCTGAGAACATACTTGCGTTGAACAGCGGACCCATGAATGGCACAACCCAATACTCGGGTATGGGGAAAGCCCTCAGCACAACCATATCCCCCTCAACGGATATCGTTTGCGATTCCAACGCGGGAGGATATTTCGCACCATATCTCAAATTCTGTGGATTCGATTCCATATCCATCCAGGGTAAAGCGAAAGAAGATGTTGTGGTTTTCATCGATGGTGTCGAGGGTAAGATCACGATCGAAACCGCTCCCTTCGAGGAGACCAACTCACATCTCCTTGCCGAGCAGCTCACTCACCTCTATGCCCTTGAGGACACACCACCCTCAAGACAGAAGGTCTCTGTTGTATCCGCGGGAAAGGGCTCAGAGAACTCGTATTGGGGCATCCTGAACATCTCTTTCTATGATCCCAGGAGGAAGGTCCCCAGGATCAAACAGCATGGAAGAGGGGGCCTCGGAACCGTTTTCAGGAACAAAAAGGTCAAGGGTCTTGTTGCAAGAATAGAAGGTTTCGATGGAATGATCAACCATCCCGTGGATGTAGACAAGATAGCAAGGACCGGTATCAAACATCACAGAGAGATAAGGGACCTGGACAAGCACGAGAACAACATGAGAACAGTAGGTACGGGGAACCTTGTTGAGATAATGGATGCGTATGACCTTCTACCAACAGAGAACTACAGGTTCGGCTCATTCCCCAAAGCATCAAGGATCTATTCACCAAAGTTCTACCCCTATTATACACAGGGTATACCAGATGGATGCTGGTACGGATGTAACATAGCCTGCTCGAAGGCAGTTGATGGATTCCTTCTGAAGACGGGTCCTTACAAAGGGCATAGGGTTACTGTGGATGGTCCGGAATATGAGACGGTCGCAGGTGGTTCCAACATGTCCCTCTGGGATGTGGAATGGATATTGGAATTCAACTTCTATTGTGATACCTATGGCTTGGATACGATCTCTGCTGCTACATCCATTGCCTTTTACATGGAGATGTACGAATACGGCATCCTTGATAAGGAGAGATGCGGTGGACTGGAGCTTTGCTTCGGAAACGCAAGGGCGATCCTTGAGTTCCTCCACAGGATAGCAGAGGGCGATGAGAATGAATTCATCCAGGTTGCTTCAAAGGGTGTGAGAAGAATGAAGGACTGGTTGATCGGCAAGGGGTGGGGAGATCCGGACCTCATAGAGAACTGCGGTATGGAGATCAAGGGTCTGGAATACTCGGAATATGTGTGCAAGGAATCGCTGGCACAGCAAGGGGGATTCGCCCTGGCCACCAAAGGTCCTCAGCATGATGAGGCATGGCTGATCTTCATGGACATGGTAAACAATCAGATCCCCACATTCAAGGACAAGGCGGAAGCCCTTCACTATTTCCCTGTCTGGAGGACCTGGTTCGGGTTGGTGGGTCTATGCAAACTTCCCTGGAATGATATAGTCCCGGCTGATAATGCAAAGACCGATGAACCCGCAAAGATCCCGAAACATGTACAAAACTATGCCGATATCATGAGCGGTGTCACTGGATCGGATATCCTACCAAAGGACCTGATAGACCAGTCCGAAAGAGTGTACAACTGGCAGAGGGCCATGAGCGTATGGATGGGAAAGGGTAGGAGGAAGAGTGACATGCCACCATACAGATCAATGGGTCCTGTCACAGAGATGGAATACCTTTCAAGAGAGGATCGATATGACGGTCATCTGAAGGAATTCATGGGTTATGATGATGAGGCCATCAACAGTATGCTGGTCAAGGAGAAGATAAAAATACTCAGGGAGTACAGATATGGCCAGTATCAGAAATTGGTGGATTCTGTATACTTCAGAAGGGGTTGGACCCCAAATGGTGTCCCGTCTCCAAAGAAGATGAAGGAGCTGGGTTTCGGAGATGAGAAGGAAATGCTTGAGGTGCTTCAAAGAGCAATTGACGAGGATGGTGCCAAGGGTATGAACGTTTGGGGAGGAATATACTCCGGAAGCGGAGAACATCCCTCCAGCAATGACAGGTACTGGGAATAAAGATGCAATGCAAGAACCCGGGAAAGAAGGCTCCACTACCTTTTGACAAGGGTCAGGTTGCAGTAAGATTGAAAGGATCATATGTTGGTATTGCTGGAGCAGGGGGGCTTGGTTCGAATGTTGCTATGGCCCTTGCCAGAGCTGGTGTGGGTCGTCTGCTTATAGTGGATTTCGATAAAGTGGAATCCTCCAACCTGAACAGGCAGTATTTTTTTAGGGAGCAGGTGGGACGTTCCAAGGTAGATGCTCTTAAGGAGAATATTATCAGAGCCGTTGAAGGCTGTGATGTATTTGTTCTGGACCAAAAATTGGAGAAGGGAGCAATGGCCGATCCTTTCTACGAGGTCGATATAATCGTAGAAGCCCTTGACTCAGCATCCACAAAGGTTGCCTTCATTGAGGAGGTTCTAACAAGATATCCTGATCGCTACCTTGTGGCTGCTTCCGGAGTTGCCGGTATCGGAGGTTCTGAGAGAGTGGAGATAAAACGTTTTGGCAGCCTGATAATGGTGGATGATCCTCAGGCATATTCAAGTGATGAGGATATACTTCTCAGCCCCAAGGTTGGTGTCTTTGCTCACCATCAGGCAAATATCGTCCTGGAACTACTTATGGAGGACGGTTGATGACAATAATGGTGAACAGACGTCCGGTTGAATATAAACCGGAGGAGTCGATAACGAGCCTTATTAAGAGAATGAACTACACCTTTCCCCTGCTCGTTGTGAAAGTCAATGGGAAGTTAGTTACAGGACCCGAGCAGAAGCATCATTTGATCAAAGATGGTTCTGAGATAGACATTATTCATCTGACCAGCGGAGGTTGAAAGAATGGTAATCACAGATGCTACCGTAAGGAAGAGGTTCTTCGAGGTCGCAGTTAAAGGACGGATCACTTGCAGTGATTGCTTAGATATAGCAGACGAGCTGGGGATCGAGAAGAGGGAGATCGCTTCCACCCTAAAAGAGATGGGTATCAAGATAGTCCAGTGCCAGCTTGGATGCTTCCAGTGAGTGATGGAATGATCATCGTATCCTTGATCGGGTTGAAGAAATGTGGAAAGACCACAACCGCAGAGGCCCTAATTACCGCTTTTAAAAAGAGGGGTTTCATTGTGGGTGGTGTGAAGTTCATGCCCAATTCCACCATCACACTGGATGTGGTGGGAAAGGATACATGGAGGCACAGGGAAGCAGGGGCAGATTTTGTGATCTCGCTTTCTAGGGGGGAGATCGGTTACATTGGCAACGTTTCTGGTAGAGCCAGTATTGACGATGCACTGAGATTGGTGCCTCAAGGAACGGAAATTCTGATCTGCGAGGGATATAACGATCCTGATCCCAGGATAGTCAAGGTCCTTCTTGCCAAGGATCCAGATTCTCTCGAGGAGACATTGAATGTAAGAGATATGTCTGAAGGATTCATTGCAGTATCCGGAATAATATCAACAACCGGATTCCACCATCCAGACCTACCGGTCCTTGATGCAACCTCAAGTGAACAATTGGAATTGCTCGTAGATCTGATACTTGAAAAGGGTAAGGGATGATCCCGGTTTCATCTCTTGTCAGTTACCTTGATGATGTGATACCCGAATTGGGTCTGGACCGGATCGGAGACATCACCTTTGTTCATGGTGAATGCCGTATCCTCGAAAGGTTTCACCATCTGACCCTTTCCGAAATAACCAAGGTCCCCACCTTTCTTTCCGGAAGGACATTGGGAATGCTTTCTGGCAAGGTCCTCGAATTTAGCCCCTGCCTTGATCCTGTTCAATATCTTATCCGCTTCGGTCTTGGATCTGACCAGAATATGACTTGCCCTTACTTGCGACACCATGTCAAGGCCTCCAATGGAAAGAGGAAGTTTGATATTTAAGGTTCGCCTGGATGGATCCCTCCCAAGGAAGTATTCACACGATGGTTCCATGATCCTGCTACATTCTTCACCCAGGATATTGTGGAATTTGGATCTTTATTGGATGGGGTGATCAAGACCAAATGAACTAAGATCATCTTCTTCAGGACCCCATCTGCAAGAGGAATGAAACAGGGCAAAGGATTTATAGACCCCCCGAGGGTGGAACAATGGGCATTGTTTAATAGGAAGTCATATCCCAAGTATATAGAAAAACCATCGAAATTTAATTGAAATGATATCAAATTTTCCATGGCCAGTGTACAATATTTGTAATAATATCCGATAAATATTAACTGTTTCGATACCTTTTTATATTAGAAATGATGTCAGTGGATGGAAATGTTTATATCAGATGATATGAACGAAAAAGAGCCTAAGGAGGATGATCCATATGGTAATTGATGATGACCCCGCAATGCTTCGAAAGAAACAGAAATCCGACAGGGTCCAGATCGAAGAGACCACAACCTGCCCCGAATGTGGAAGCGAGCATATAATCAGAGATTATGAGAGAGGAGAGCTCGTTTGCGGGGACTGTGGAATTGTCATAAATGACCTGCAGATCGATATGGGACCAGAATGGAGGGCATTTGATTCGGTCCAGACCGAACAAAGGGCCAGGACCGGTGCACCAATGACCCTTACAATACACGACAAGGGTCTATCAACTGAGATAGGATGGAAGAACAAGGATTCCTATGGTAAATCCATCCCAACGAGGAACAGGGCTCAGATGTACAGGCTCAGGAAATGGCAGAGGAGGATAAGGGTTTCCAATGCCACTGAGAGGAACCTTGCATTTGCATTATCTGAACTGGATCGGATGGCAGCCGGTATCGGACTTCCAAGGAACGTCAGGGAGACAGCGGCCAGGATCTACAGGAACGCTGTTAACAAGAACCTTATCAGGGGAAGGTCCATAGAAGGAGTTGTTGCATCTTCGATATATGCTGCATGCAGGCAGTGCAACGTTCCCAGGACCCTTGATGAGATTGCCTCTGCGTCCAGAGTGGGCAGAAAGGAGATTGGCAGGACCTACCGATTCATGACAAGAGAGTTGGACATGAGGCTCATGCCTACATCACCTCAGGATTATATTTCCAGGTTCTGTTCCGAGCTGAAGCTCTCGGGAGAGACCCAGACCAAGACAATGGAGATCCTAAAACAGGCTGATGAGATGGAGATCACATCGGGAAGGGGACCGACAGGTATGGCCGCAGCTGCGATCTATATAGCCTCCATCATGACAAATGAGAGAAGGACCCAGAGAGAGGTCGCAGACGTTGCAGGGGTTACCGAGGTAACCATAAGGAACCGTTACAAGGAACTTGCAGATAAGCTCGGTATCGATCTTGAGATCTAACCTTCAAGGAATCCATTAAACAAACAGAGGTTAAATCTCAAGGCTGGTTAAAACTAAAAAGCGGAGCTTGTTTTTACCAAGGTCTCGAGATCTTAATGTCTAACGTAGTATCATGAATATGATCGCATGCAGTATAGCTGAAGCGATAAAGACCACCATAAAGACCGACTTTCTTGTCTTATGCCAGAAGAAGTACATTCCCACGAGACCACCAAGGAAGCCTCCCAACAAAGACATCATATGGAGATTTAGTTCCGGGATCCTCCTACCATCTCCCTTTGCTTGTCCCTTGTCGTATCCGAAAAGTCCGAAAAGGGTTATCGAGGTTCCGATCACCCATGAGATGTGGAGCCCCTGGTCAAATGGTGAAAAGGCCCAGACCGGAACAGTAAGGATAATTGAGAATATCAATGGATAGATGGTCCACTCCAGTTTTGGATCCATCCTGCCAGACCCTTTCTTACCCCTTCTTTTCCTGGACATTCATCACTGGAATGAGGGTAAGGGATATCACTTTTACCTAGAAGAATATAAGAGTTGACTTTAAAAGGTCCAGAATCTCACTCTATCTGGGCATAGACCTCAGTGAGGATCTCTTCCGGTGGGACCTCTCCCGGATCATTAAGGTAATATTCCCTGTAAGGTCCCTTTACTTCCCTATTGTTTTGGGCCATCCAATCGAACAATCTATTGTATGTCTCACCCACCTTTTCATAAGGACCCTTATGAACGGTCTTGACCATCTTCACTTTGGGCAGCTCATAGTAACTGATCTCATCGGTCTCCTTGATATCACCGGAAACAGGGAGTGCCACCTCAAGGTCCGCATCATTGTTCCTCATGGCCCTTTCAACTTCTTCCATGGAAAGTTCATGGCAAAGGGATATCGGTGGTCCAGTTATTTTCAAGCTATTTCTCATTGCGTGTTCGAAAACCTTCGGGATCAGGATCCCCAAATCGTGGTATGCTCCCTTTGCTCTCATCCCTATGACCTTTACCGGTTCAAGTTCAACTATATCAATATCGTTCATTTTTTCACCTCACTTCCTTTCAATTCATATTATTATATAATTGTAAGATTGGGAGTGAGAGCGGTATGAAAGTGGAAAATAATTTCATACTTCCATTCTTACCAAGGGTGTCTATGTCCAATATACACTTTTAATGAACTCATCCCACTGTGTGTCCTGACAGAACTGGATATCCTCATAGGCCGGGTTATATGAAGAGGACCTATAAGGCAGATAGATGGAGACCCCGTGAGCATCAGGATGCCCGCCATCCTCGTAAGTGTTACGATACATGATAACCAGATCCTCAACTGCATCCATAACTTCTTGAGAGTAAGAAGACCTGATAGTCCCTGCCGTAGCTTTCGAAAGCTGATAGGCCAGGTCGTAGACATCGTAATTTGTATATGTGGCCTGGCCGATCCATTCCATCTGATGAGAGAAGTATTCAGTATAGAGATTCGAGCTCTGATATTCCGGGTGTCCGATCACTGTGTTTATCAGAATTCCCTGGTTGACGGTCTGTCCGATACCTGTCATCTTTGGTAGAAGCTCTGATGCCATTGAATCAAGAGCGGAGACAAGTGGTTCGACATTGCTGAGATTGAAGATACCGAAAACGTCAGAATATCCCTCCTTGGGAATGTAGGGAGGAGCCGTCCAGGGCCCATAAGGGGTGAATGTCTCTCCCATTACAATGGCAAAATCCTCCCCGGACATCTTCGGGTCCTTTGATAGTTCACCCCAGCAATCGTCATACTGCCAGTTACCTGCATCCCATTTATCATTTTCAGGTTCCGCTTCGGCTCCCCATCCGTATGTGGATCCTCCTACGAAGTAGTTGCATGAATCCCTTACTTCATATGCGAACTCCACCATTCCGACGAGACACGCTTCAGTTGAAAGTATATCCACTTTTTTTCCTAAATGATCGCTGAATGACTTCATGGTCTTCCCGATCTCTGGAAGGTCCAGATGATCGTTTGAGAGAACATCCCAGCAGATACCTCTCCAGCCGCCACCGTGGTTCACAAGATGGACATTGTACTTCTTTGCTGGATAATTATCCGCTCCCCAATTCAGGAATTGGAGTAGCTGGTCCATCACCTGTGTTCAGTTCATTATTTCCCCATTCAGGATTGATGTCTGTTAGATTGAGATAGGTGGATCCTCCCTGATGAAGCTCTATCAGTTTGGTATCTCCTTCTTCCTCCTTATCAAGAATGATTATCACATTCATACTGGGGTTATCAGGGACCATCTCAAGGAAATGGAGGTTGCAAAGACCCATGTTCCACTCACCAAGGTCTCCTTCCGAACACATCCACATCAATGTGGTCCATTCAGCTTCAACTTGGTTCCCCTCACCCTCGCCAGTTCCATTTCTTCCTGAAGAAGTTATCATAACAGCTCCAAGGATCATAATAACGACCACAGCGAAAACCATGATCAAGATATGCTGTCTCTTCATCCATCCCTGATTAGGCCGGTTTGATATCTATATTTCTATGGAAGCGTCCAGACAATGGACCATGGTTTTGATCAACATAGATTTGAAGTTCACTTCTAATGGCCAAAGAGGTCATCAATATTACTGGAATAATCCTGAGTACTGGATCCGGGAGGAGAGGAATACTGTGCCGGTTGGTACTGAGGCGCCTGCTGCTGAGGGGGCTGATACTGCTGGACCTGCTCCTGTTGAACAGGAGCGGGCTGATAGGGTTTCAACTGCTCTTTCTGTGGTGGAGCTTCCAGATTCAACCCGAATGGCCCGGTCCCCACCTGGGGTTTTGGGAGTGCTTTATTAATCTCATCTTCCACCTTTGCTTCCTTCACCTTCTCTTGGTTACCTCTTTTAGCATAAGCTCTTGTGAACAAAAGGATAGAGATGATGATGGCCAAGGAGATCATTGCAAATGCGATCAGTATCCCGATCATCACCATAAGTCCGGTTGACCTGATCGTTTTCTCCATTTCCTTATCCTCGGGTTCCGGGGATGACATTATTGAGAGCTCTTCACCATCCTGAGCGAAAAAATCGGCAGAATTCCCATATTCGTCTCTATAACTGGTCCTGACGACCATACAACATTGTTCGGAATGCCCAAGTTGTGGTGTGGCCAGGCACTGGAAGGAAGCTGTTGCTGTATCTCCGGGTTCCACCGGGTCCATTTGGAATATTGGCGTGTCCAGTGTTATCAAATTATCTTTGGATAAGAGTAGTATCTCGGACCATGTCACCCTTGCGGATCCTGTGTTTAGAACCTTCACGGTAACAGTGAAAGGTTCTCCTGGCAAGATCTCAGATGTGGATGTGGATATCACTTTCAGCATTCCAGTGTTCTCCGGTATCAGGATATAAGTGTAATACGGGTCCCTATCGAAGTAATCCATTGAAAAACCATTCACGTCCACCATGGATGCCCTAATACTCAGAGAATATGTGGAACCGGGGGTAACTCCTTCGCCGAGAGTACAGTTGAATTCTATTGTTCGCAACTCTCCCAATGAGAGAATGCCCATGATAATCATGTCCTGGTCGAATGTTATCATATTATCTGGAGAGTTGATCAGGACAGAATGGTGCTCAATAACGGTATCACCCGTATTGATCACATCGATATAGACAGTGAATCTCTCATTTACGATATCGGAGACCCTGGCGGTTAGAATATCGATACTGCCCTCACCTGGATAAATGATAACAGGAATATCAAATGAATTGGACTGAACATTCCCCGTTATATTCATGAAGTTTACTAAAAGTGTGCAATTCAGGAACGTTTCGGTCCGGAAAGTCTCAACATCCACAGGGACCTCGATCTTAAGAACCCCGGATCTTTCAAAGGTAGCAGCAGGTATAACAAGATTATTTTTGTCTAACAATATACCTGATCCTTTATCTGCTCCAGAAAGCAGGATCCTATCCGGTTCTGGTGTTGTTAGGATCGCTGACACTCCGGTAAGGGTGTAGAGCTCTCTATTGATGATCTCGAAGGAGATGGATTGTCCCCTCTTCGAGGAATTGAGTATATTATGTGACTGGATAGAAATATCTGCCCCGACAGCATCATCCTCGACCCGCAAGATCACGTAGGGTCGTGAAAGGTGAACAGGTCTGGGATCTTCCCTGTACCACATGATCTCCATATAATCCTCTGTGCCCATCTCGTCCCATTGGTATGAATATAATTTAGAGGAGATCCCTGAATCATCGAAAGGATCAACGTAGGTTACAGAGTAATCCACAGGGATCATGTATTCACCCGGAGGCATCATCTCATATACCTCGATAAAGGGGAAGAACGCATTGAAACTGGTCTCAGTTTTCACATCAAATTTTGTGAATTCGAGGGGAGGATATACTTTTTCACCCCCTCCTCCCTCATCATATTTGAATTCACCTTGTTTGAGGAACTTTGATGAATCAATGTCCAACCTGATCGTTACCGTCGCAAGGTCCACGTTCCCTATGTTCCGTATATTGAAAGAAATGCCACATGTCTTTTCCTTCTGAAGTATTGACGCGACAGGTAGGTCAGTATCCATATTGGACGGATGAAGAAGTGGCGTGGATTCCACCTTCAATTTGATCTCATAAGGGCCATCGATGTATTGTTCATCGTTTTGGATATATCTGAATATTAATGATCCTGTATAGAAACCAGGGGGTGCGGTATCGATTATATCTACCCTCCATTTGAGGTTCCTGTAAGTATAATCGAATACTTCATAGGATATTCTACTGGTGGTGGGTCTTATACCCTCATTACCGAAATCGATGTCTGCTTTGAATTCAGTCAAGGTGTTGGTCTGGACCCGGAAAGTGTTCTTCGTCTGGATGGTCATATATTTGGCCCCTGCGTATAGTGGAGCAGGTCCGTTTCCTTCCCTTCCCTCTATCTCAAGAGGTGCATATTCAACTCCATAGACATGGCTCCTAACATAGAACTGGACATAACCATCCTGGAACTTTGATAGGTAGAACACCTCACCTGGATTCTGATCATTGTAGGATCTTGCCACCTTGAAGCTCAACCTTAACGGTATCCTGTAATAACCTTCTTTGATGTTGCTGGTGTCTATCTTCATCTGGAAGTAGTTGCCATATTCATCTTCGTAATAGTTATTAGAAGATGAAATGGTGAATCCCTCGCTGGATGGTCCGTTATATGGTGTAAGGGAACCTGATTGGGTAGGTTGGATTATCGGTTTAATAAATCCCAGATCATCGGTTACGTCGTCATACTTTATCGAAAGTTTTGAGTTGTAGAGATAATGATCATAGTAGTAGTTATCCTCATCCTCCCAATGTCTACCATCGTATGTGTTGTAGACCCTTATCCTGAAACTGACAACATCGCCCATGTAATGCGAGTCCAGATAGTAATCGTAGAAAGTACAGTATGGATTGTCTCCCTCTCCATCCCTGGTTCCCAGACCCTCGGTCCTCGATCCTTCAGTCAGAACAAAACTTCCAATTATCAGTAGCGATAAAACTACTGTTACGGTCACCTCTCTTGAATATCTCATATCTCTTCCACCTGGATAAATCCAGCTGATTCATTATCTTCTTAAAATATAAAGGTAATGGACAATTGTTATTACTTTTCTTTTCCTGAGAACCTCGCTACAAGGAAGATCCCAAGGAGCACCAGTGGGCCTCCAAGCAATGCTCCTGTTCCCGGATATTCAGATAAAATTAACATTGCAAGTATTGAGGACCCTACGGGTTCACCTAACAGAGTTACGGAAATTACAGTGGGGGATACAAATTTCAGGGACCAGTTGTAGATCGTATGTCCAGCAAGCATGGGGCCAAGGGCTAGAAGAAGGAATATCAGATATTCCGCAGGATCCACAGGGACGATCTCGATCCTTGATATCAGAGTGGCTACGAGAAGAAAAAGAGATGCAGGTCCGTAAACAAGGTAAGCATAAGTTGGGAGGGATAACCTTTTCCTGAACCTGGACCCCGCCAGGATGTAGATACCAGCCATCAATCCGCCTCCAAGAGCAAGCAGATTCCCTTTAACAGCTTCTCCTGAGAAGGTGAGGTCTCCTCCGATGACAACCACTGACCCAATTAAGGCCAGGACCATTCCGATAAGGACCTTGGGTCCGAACCTTTCCCCGAAAGCTGAATAGGATATCAATGCAACAAAGATCGGATGTGTTGTAACCAGAAGCACGGAACTGGCCACAGTTGTGAATTGAAAGGACCAGATCCACAGACCGAAATGGAGGGCAAGGATTAAACCCACCATGACCAAACCGATCAATGTCCTTTTATCAAGTTCCGGAAGCTCCCTTTTTATTGTGGGAATTGCGAAGGGAAGTAGGAATGCCTCTGCTATCAGAAGCCTCCATAGTGCAATGGTCAAAGGGTGGCTGTCGGAAAGTCTTATCAGGATCGCGGCGGTGGACACTGCACCCATGGCGATAATTATCCAGAAGGGAGCATGCTCGGATCGGAAAGGACCCTTTCCATTTTCGATGCCGGGCATGAAAAGGTCATCGGTATGCAGATTATATAATAGGTATCGGGATCAGGGTTCAATGGGTGATGAGGTCCATTGGGAGAAACTGACCATCTGCAGGGGGGGAGAAAGGATCCCCCTTGAGATTCCAATATTCCCGGCTCCCATGGCCGGAGCTTTGGAACCACCATATCGAATGTTATTACATGACCTGGGTGTTGAACTTTCCTTTACCGAAATGGTTTCGGCCCGTGGTGTCTTCGAAGAGTCCAAGAGGACACTGGAGATAGCCGGTTGGGTCCCAGAAAATGGTTATTCCGGAGCCCAGATCTTCGGAAACGATGAACAATATATCTCGAGGGCTGCTGAAGAGATGGTCCGCCTTGGTCATCATATGATCGACCTGAATGCTGGATGTCCCAAAAAAAAGGTAATGTCACAGGGATCCGGAGGTGCTCTTCTCAAGGATCCAGATCGATTGATCACACTCCTTTCTTCCATTTTGGATTCCGTGGAGGTCCCGGTAGGTGTGAAGTTAAGGTCAGGTTATAATGGATTCGATGGGCCCTCATTTCGCAAACTAATACTGGAAATGGAGGGTCTGGGGTTATCATATATCTCCATTCACGGAAGGACCGTTACCCAGGGTTTCCGCGGTTCGGCTGACAGAGAAATCATCCGAGTTGCCGCATCAATGGTCGATATCCCAATAATCGCTTCCGGGGATGTAAAGGGGCTTTCCGATGTATTGGACTACTTCTCCAGAGGAGCTTCCGGAGTCATGATAGGAAGGGCATTGATGGGTGATCCATTTTTGATCAGGAGGATTGTTGCATCAGAAGATGATAGTTACCCTAAAGGTCCTTCAGATATTGAGGGGATATTTTCTATGGCAAGAAAACATCTACAATACTCTCTGAGGTTCTTCGGGGAGAAGAGAGGGTGTGTGAAGTTCAGGACACATCTGGGTTGGTACGTCCATTCCTTTCCCGGAAGACGGCCTTTCATGGATAGGATACATCATATTTCGGATGTAAAGGATTTCATTGGTCTGATGGAAGAGATAGAAAATGAATGGAAATGTCAACTGGACCCTTGTTAACTTTTAATAGTGGTTATATCCATTAAGCGGGAGTCGATCGATTCGGAAACGTTCCCTCAGGAGGTGTGATCCAATGAGATACTGGACAACCCGTAATATTTCCATGATAGTGCTTGTAACAATGATCCTGACAGCTCTCTCCTCCATTCCATCATTTACTGGTGTGGAAGGCGAGAACGTAACAAGGTCTTCTACCGGATATATCTCTCTGGATGATTTCTATCTCCACTCCGAATATGAACTGGATGATATGTGGGTGGTTGTCTGGATGGAGAATCGGGATACGATCTACAAACAGGTTCCCGGAGATGATAATTTCTTCTATTTCAGGGAAATGGCCAATTCATTTGCATTCCCGGTGGATGGGACAAGTCATTCCTCAGGAGAGGTGAAGAGGACACTGGTCGAACTTTTCACAGCCACTGATTGCATTTATTGTCCTGGGGCCGAGGGCGCCCTCGATGCATTGGTTGGAGAGAGATATCCGGACGATTTCTCGCTGATAGAATGGCACAGTGCAATAAACCCAGGGAACGATCAGTATGAAACGCCTGCCTCCAGGGGAAGGTTTTCGGCATATAATGTAACCGGAAGGCCAACTGTGATCTTTGACGGTATGTCAGCTCAGATAGGTGGAGATCAGAATCCTACCAATACCCAGCTTCCCAAGGACTACGGGAAGAAGATAGATAATGGGAACTTGGAACTTCCCATGGTCAAGTTCAATGGATTTGCAGATACAGGAGGAGATTACCTCAATTACAATATCAGTTTCGAGGTAGTGAACCCGATGACAATGGGAAATTGGGTAATCCAGGCCGCTGTATGTGAGGACTTGAAGAGTGACCATAACGGGGCCAGGATGAGGTTCGTTCCCAGAGGTTCAATATATTCGAAAACCCTCCTCGATCTCCAATCAGGATTTCCGGATATTACCATAGATGAGGAAGCTACCTTTGACGGTGTGAACAAGAATAAGGTGAAAGGGAATCTTACAATATCATGGGAAGCCGATGATCCGGAAGATGGTAATGATGTGATCGTTGACATCCGCTACAGGCGTGTTGGAGAGGAATGGAACGATCTGGTTACCGGACTTGAGAATACCGGTTCCTACAAATGGAACACATTTCAGCCCAGGGTCATGGATGGAACATATCAGCTGAGACTTGTGGTAACTGATAAGGATTCCAACCCTGTAATGTCCCATGAGAAATTGCAATTCATCATCAACAATCCCGATGTCCCTACTGGTAATTTCTCATTCCCCGTAGGATTCACCTCCCTTTCCGGTCAAAAGGATATCACCTGGTTATCCGATGATGATGAGGATGCTGGCATGGACATGCTCGTCAGGATATCAATTTCAAATGATACTGGCCTTACGTGGAGGATCATATCATACAATATTGTAAACGGCCAGGACTGGATCGCCAATTTGGGTTCGTTCAAACTGAATACACTGAATTATGAAGATATTTCCACCTACCTATTGATGTTGGATCTTAAGGATTCTGATGGTATGGTAACCACCCTGATCTCGGATGTTTTCGAGATCTACAACAATGATGCCCCAAGAGCCTTCCTTTTCAAACCCGAACAGGAATCTACCATCTCCTCTGTTCTGGATATAGGTTGGAAGGTTACAGATCAGGAGGACCTTCCCTCTGCGATCTGGGGTAACTTCTCCATAAAAAGGGCTGATCAGGAGAGGTGGACCATACTTTTTGAGGGATTACTTGATGATCAGCTTCAGAACAAGACCTTCGATACCTCTGACCTTTTCGGGGATGGTGATTATATTTTGAAGTTCTCAATAAGGGATTCAAGGGGAAAGACGGATTCCATAACAAGAGAATTCACCCTTTACGATCCGGATGCTCCAGAGTTCGGATCCATATCCTCTCCGATCAAAGAGTTGGATGATATCAGGGTAAGTTCAATTGAACTAGTATGGTCCTGTTCTGACCCAGACCTGGGAGAGACAGTGAAATATGCTGTTCATATCTCCCAATCCGGTGAGGAGAACTGGACACTGGTATCTGAGGATCTGACCTCCACCTCCATTGATGTTGACCTTTCGGAACTGGAAGAGGGTAGTTATGAGCTCAGGGTTACTGCCAGGGATTCATCTGCAGGCCACCTTACATCGGAGGCGAGGTTCGGCCCATTTTACTACAATGCACCTGATAGTCCCCTGATCAGCATTTTCCTTCCATCCGAAACATTGGAAGATGGGATACCATCAGACATCAATTCCACATTGAAGGATGGAGAGTATTTCCTTGACCTCAGCTGGTCCGCTTCTGACAGTGATGATGACAACATCTCATATTCACTTCACTTCCGAAAGATCGGAGACCTGGAATGGACCTTGATAATAGGTGATATCAATGGAAGTTCATACAGTTGGAACATGACATCCCTTCCATCTGGAGATTACAGGGTAAGGGTCCTTGCAACAGATGATTCTCCTGATGATCTTAAAAGTGAAATGATAATGGGTCCTTTCACATGGACAAATCCGTTCCTTACTTCATCAGCCGATGATGATACAGATGACGATGTACCTGTGGATGATGATGGAGATACCAACAGCGAAGAAATCGATTGGGGATTTTTCATAATCATCGCTATCGCAAGTGTGGTCCTGATCATCGTGATAGTCCTTGTGGCCTTGTTCCTTGCTTCAATTGCGGGAAAGAAGAAAGATGATACTCCTGTGATCCCCCAGGAGAAGGATATGGATTACAACCAGATACCTGAATTCGAAAGGAATTCCCAACCCTCCATGATACGCACACAACCAATGGATGTGGTTGGAGGGATGTATGGGCAGAGTCAATTCCAGACCCAGGAAGTCCAGGGACAGGTCAAGTGGGAGGATGATCAGGCAATATCCGAAACTTCCCCATCCCAAGAACAAGTTAATGGTAACCAGGTAACCCCAATCACTCCGGTCGAAGGTATCGATGAGCTTAATATCCAGCTACCAGATGGGAGCGATCAGTCCCATATAAGTGGGACCGAAAAGCAGATGGGGGCTCCACCTGAACCACCGTTGTAGTCCTTTAAAAACCGAAATTGAAGAATGAACCCAGAGTGCTCTCGAGGAAGAGAACGTATATGATCACGAATGCACCTGCGGCCATCAACATAACAGCGGAGACCTTCTTGATGATCTCTGTCCTTGCTACCATCTTCTGGAGGAAGCCTGATCCGGACGCTGCCAGATATGTGAAGAGGACCATCATCGCTCCCAGTGATAGGGTGTAAAGGCCAAAGATAAGGGCCCCTCCAAGGATACCTCCAATGGTCAATGAGATCAGGATCATTCCTATGAATGCAGGTGCCATGCAGCTTGAAGCTGCTGCTCCGTATCCAAAACCATAGGCGAACAACCCACCGGCCATGGAATCTTCCTCGAGACTCTTACCTCTCAATCTGGCTATGATGATTTCGAAAGGTCTTTTTATGTGATCCATACCTCTTTCCATGAAGGAATCCTTCCCTATGAACGTAAGGAAACCGAGCACTACAAGGATACCACCAATTGGAATTATCAAATATCTTAGGTACTGGGAAATCACACCTCCAAGAACAGCCACCAATATCCCAATAAGGATGAAAAAAGTGATGATCCCAACTGCGGCAACTATGCCGCCAACAAGTGGATTCTGCTTCTTGCCAGTGGTTGACTCCTGCTTGATATAGTATGTGATATAACCGGGTAACATTGGTAGGGAGCAGGGTGAGAAGAAAGTGACTATCCCAAAAAGGGCTGCTATGGATCCAAAAGCTATAATGGATCCTCCTGTCTGGGTTATGGAAACTGCTTTGTAATCCCCTGAATGTGAATCAGCTATCTTATCAAGGACAGTGCTTTTGTCGATGATACCCGTATGTTGATACACAATATCACCGTTTGGAGCCACCACAACCATTTTCGGAACGGCAAGAGCATCGAACAGTCCCACGAAATCCCTGTTCAATCCTATTGGCCATTTGGCACCGTATTTTGTCTGAAAATCGTTCATTGCCTTGATGTTGTCAGCATTATCAACGGAGACCGATATGAATTCCACATCATCTCCATATTTTTCCTTCGCCTCATTGTAAACCTCTACGACTATCGGCATCTCCTGGTTGCATGAGGAACAAGTGGTGTACATGATATCGATCACAAGGGTCTTCCCTTCATAGTTACTCGGTGTGTGAACGATACCTTTTGTATCGGTAACAGTGAAATCCGGAACAGTTGAGGTCGATCCTGTGAAAACAGTTGATGCGGATACCGAAGTCACTATTATTCCAAGTGCGACAATAACCGCAAGGCTTGCCTTCGAGGAAAAGAGTTTCAGGAGACCACCGTTCACTTTCCTGGTGGCATAATAGAGCAATGGGCCGATGATAATAAGGGCGATACCCATCAGTAGGAATATGGTTCCAGTCTCCATTCCTATCAGAGTGGCACCCTTATCTTTGGACGCAGAATCCATACTTACCAGGGTATAAACTTCCGATGAGGATTGGGCGAACTGATCATCATATAGAAGGACCTGAGCGAAGAGAGGACCTCCGGAATAATCGATCTCAGCCGATCCTAAAGCATCGGAGTATGCATAACAGACACCGCTGTCATCGCAGACCTCCTCACCTGTGATGGTCAGCTCAACAGGGGTCCAGATCGGTTCTTCTGTCCCTACTGTATTGATGAAGACGAATCCCCTTGCGATTCCCCCCTCATCGTCCATGGTGACAGATATTACATTATCTGTCAGGGATATCGATTTTACCTTGGCAGGGACATTTTCCCTGTCATATGCTGTGGACCTTGATGTGGCCGATTGGACACATCTGGGGGATCCAGCCCTCTGATTGCCATCCGTTCCACCAGGACTTGAGTCGGTATCCAGCGTGTCAAAAATGGCTGCCACTGCATACATGTCCTGAGGTTTTATCTGGATATCTGCATCGGGAATGTCGTATGTGAAGGAGAATAACTTCTCTTCTCCCTGGTTCATTGAGAACCTTTCGTCGTTTGCTGCGTATCCCCTGAAGACTGCATCGTTTGAAACGTTCAGATCATAAACCAAAGAATAAGCTGTCACATTGTCCTCGACCATGAAGACGAAAAGGGACCCCTGAAGTGGAAGCAGGTTGCCTCCCACCATCTTTGCGTTTGCCTCATAAGAGGCCTTCACTTCAACATAATAGGAGGAGCCGTCGAATATCTGGTCAACCTCCATCTTCACGAAGGGAAATGACCAGGAAAGCCTGTCTATCGGCCTCAAGGGTGCATTATCATATCTGCCTTCGGACTCAAGGAGGGCCCAGTCGATCGTAGGTTGATCAATGGGCTTGTTGGATGCCGAGAAACCACCTATTTCAACATATCCTCCGTCGAACTGGACATCAGGGGTACCGGAAAGTCCGGGTTGATAGTATCTCATTCTGGCAGTGGATTCCTCATTGTTCAGAGCATCCACTCCACCACCGTTCAATTCATGGAAGAAAACCGTACTGAAAGGTGCCGAGGGGTCCTCCATCCCATCTAAGAAAGCATTATGGACGGCTTTCTCAGGTGAATCAGAATCTGGATCCCGGCCCATACATGAAGGACATGAAAGACCGGTGAAGAATTCCATCAAGGGTCTATGGACATACCCTTGGGGAGGAGGAGCCATGGGCTGGATAATTGCGTTCTCTTTTCCATCGACATCCCCAATATGTATGAGTGATGCCAACATAAGGGCTGCCAAAGTCATCAATACGACGGTTCTTCCCTTCATAAAGCCAGGCTCCTTCAGACAATAGGGATACTAATTTGATATCTAGAACAACAGGTTATAATTAATTTACCATTGAATCATTGAAAGTCCAGGTTAGGGATATTTATATTTAGTTCCCTTTGGACGCTCGGTAGGCCCATGGAGCTCGATCTGTTCGACTATTATCTTCCATCGGAAATGATCGCCCAATCAAAGTCAATACCAAGGGATTTGTCCAGACTTTTCTATTTGGATGCCAGGTTAGAGGTCCCGGAATATGAACATCTCAGGTTCAGGGACATTGAGGACAAGCTCGAGGAGGGAGATATACTTATATTGAACCGGTCCAGAGTGATACCTGCCAGGATCAGAACAAGGAAGGAGACCGGTGGAAGATCCGAGGTCCTGCTCCTTGGCAGAAGAGACGGGAGGGAGTGGGAGGCTCTTGTGGCGGGAAAGAAGATATCAGAGGGTACCAAACTAATAACGGAAGAGGGTCATCTTTCGATAGAGATAAAGAAGAGATTGGACGAAGGCAGATGTTTGGTTGGATTCATTAGGGATGGAAAATACCTTGAACATCATGAGGTCCTGGATTGGTTGCGGGATTTTGGTCTGATGCCGACCCCTCCTTATATAAAGAGGATGTTGGAGGACCCGGAAGAATACCAGACCGTCTATGGCGATATCGAAGGTTCGGTCGCCGCACCAACAGCCGGTCTTCATTTTACAGATGAATTATTGGATCGTTTGAGGTCCAAGGGAGTGAAGGTGGAATTTTTGGTACTGCATGTTGGCCTTGGAACCTTTGCTCCGGTCAAATCAAAGGATATTACCGATCATATCATGGAAGAGGAGGAATATCTTGTTCCTCCGGATGTTGCGAAGGTTATTGATGAGGCTGTGAATGATCACAGATCAACCGGGAAGAAGAGGATATGGGCAGTGGGTACGACTGTCATGAGGACACTGGAATCCGCTTTCGATCGGAGAGGTAAGTTGGTGAAAAGCTCCGGCAGGACGGGACTCTATATCACCCCTGGATACCAATTCCATCTTCCCTATAAAGGATTCATCACCAATTTCCATCTTCCTCGTTCCACTCCCTTGATCCTTGTCTCCTCATTCTATAACAGGGAGAAGGTGATCGATGCTTACAATGAAGCGATCAAAGTGGGATATCGGTTCTATTCACTGGGTGATTCCATGATGATAAGGAGGGGTTGAAATGGATTTTTTCGAACTTCAAAAGGGGGAGAAGGAAGGTCCCAGGGCAGGCCTCCTAAAACTTCCATCAGGATCAAATGTTGAAACTCCACTTTTCATGCCAGTTGCAACCAAGATGTCGGTCAAGACCCTTGATCCCGATGAACTTTCCAGAACGGGGACCTCCACTGTAATCACAAACGGATTTCTTTCTTTCCTTGAACCAGGAAGTGATCTGATAAGAGAAATGGGTGGAATGCACAAGATCATGGGATGGAACGGAGGAATATTCTCGGATTCCGGGGGATTTCAATTCATCAGGAAGGGATTCGATGCTGTGATTTCCGAAGATGGTGTGGGATTGAACTCGCCTTACACTGGAGAAAAAGTGTTTATCACTCCCGAGAGCGTCGTGGATATGCATATAGCACATGGCGTGGATGTGGGAATGGTACTCGATCACTGTCCTCCTTATCCGTCCTCAAAGGATGAGATCATTTCTTCAGCTAATAGAACGGTCTATTGGGCCCGGAGGTCTAGTATTAGGATGAAAAGTCCCGAGATACTTGAGATGCTGCCCCCTGGTAGGCATCTGCCACTCTTCTTCGCAATTACCCAGGGTGGAACGGATACTGATCTCAGAATGAAATGTACCGAGAAGTTGATAGAAATGGACTTCCATGGATATGGTATAGGTGGCCTTTCCATCGGTGAATCAAAGGATGATACCTTCAGATCTTTAAGAGCCTCCACCGTTATGATACCAAAGGACCGTCCCAGATATTTCATGGGTGTGGGAGACCCTGATGATATTGTGAGGTCAGTACTTTCAGGAGTGGATATCTTCGACAGTGTTTTTCCCACCAGGAATGCCCGGCATAAGAATGTCTTTTCAAATAATGGTAGAGAGAATATCAGAGCCTCGGGATGGAAGGGAAAAGATAGCCCAATCAGAGAGGGATGCAAATGCGATACCTGCAGAAGGTTCTCCAGGGGGTATATATACCATCTTTTCAAAGCAGGTGAACCCTTAGGCCCAAGGTTAGCCACCGTCCATAATATCTTCTACCTCCAGGAGCTTGTTTCCAGGATAAGGGAGCTTATCATGGAAGATGGTCTGAAGGTAACTATCACTTCCACTTCTATCATGGACCCTTGAATTTCTCCTTTATTTAGGAATATTATTAGAAAACCATTATAGTTCTCTATACAAGTGTGGAAAATAATACGTCAATAAGTGAAAATAATCTGTCTTGTAAAGTATTGTTCCGAAAAACTCTTATATATCATCTATTTTCATTGGCGCCTTGTGGCACATGTCTTTGGCCGTGTCAATGAAAGAAATAATTAATACACCGAGGTGTTAAAATGATGGATAAAAAAAGATCGAAGGTCGTGATGGCATATTCGGCTATTACCGTCCTTGTTGGAATGGCCCTGCTGGGAATCTTTATTCCCGCAGTTGCCGATGCGGATGTCGTTGTGGACAACCATTTGGTTGTGTCGGCATCTTTGGATCCCACTTGGGTATACAGCACCTCAACGGTTGATGTTGATATATCATATTCTCTGGCTTCTGTGGATAATACCCTTGAGCTTTCTAATCTCACAATAACCGTTGTTGAAGAAGGATCTGCGGTCCTACCAGTGTTGCTTTATAGCTATAACAGGACATCTGCAGTGACCCCATTGGAAAATCCTTACACCTGGTCCCTTGATGGAACCCAGACCGTTGGGAATTGGATCGTAAACGTTACGGTCGAATATTTCAACGGAACATCCGGAGACAACCTTTTCGGTTCCAAGGAAGCACACTTCCAGGTTCTGGATGGAACACATGTGATCAAGGAGATCTCCGCTAACCCCATGACAGTTACGAACAGTGGAATGGATACTGTGAATATATCATTGATGTTCAACAGGTTGTTCTCCGAGATCGATACCGATATAACAGAAGTCCAGTTCTTCCATGTGGATACTATGTCCTGGGTGGATGATTCTATCCTTGATATTCCCGAACCCGCCCCCGAGAACATAACCGATGGTGATCACAACGTGACTGCGTGGTCCCACCTCATGATACCCCTGGACCTTCCGGTCGGTGAATACAAGTTATATTTCAATCTCTATGACATCTGGGGATATAACGAGTCCAAGAATGATACTTTGTTCAACGTTCTATGGAAGGAACTTCCTCCGGTAATGACAAACGATACGATCTACATGCAGGAGGATGGTTCCGTCGATGTGGACCTGGATGACCACTTCGATGATGTGAACCAACAGGAGCTGATGTATTACATCAACATGTCAGCTGTCGAGAACCTCACGATCATCTTTGTGGATGAGGACACAATCACGATCACCCCTTCCCAGGATTTCTTCGGGGAACAGGATCTTGAGATAGCTGTCACTGACGGTATCGATATGCCCGGTCACAATGTGACATTCACCCTCACTGTCATGGTCGAACCCACGCCAGATGACCTCATGCCAGCAGAGGACAGGACAATAATGGTTGAGGAAATGGTCGATGAAGTTGAGATCGAGACATCCTTCAATCCTCAGGACCTCTTCTATGATCCCGATGGTCCTGCAGAGTTCGTTGTGTCTCTAGGATGGGAATGGGCAAAGAACGAGACCAATGTCTCTGTAATGACCCCTATCTGGACATGGACAGACAATAACTTCTCCATTGCCATTAACGACACTGACAACTCCGACGGTATGGCAAAGGTCATTGCTGATTTGGAAGAAGGTTCCGTGGAATTCCCCATTTCTGCCTGGATTAACGATACCCCTTACATGAACTCGACAGCAATGCTGGAGATCATTCCTGTAAATGATATCCCTGCACCGATAGACGATACCATCACGGTTTACAGAAATGAAACCTTAACAGCCAACCTGTCAGCTCTCTTCAAGGACCCTGACAGCACCGATCTCAACTTCACAGTCAATGCAACGATGGCGCAAAATATTGTGGTTGAATACGACTGGATGACCTTTGCCCTGACGATAACACCAGCAGTGAACTGGACCGGTGAGACCTCCTTCAAGGTCAATGCCACCGACGGGATCGATCATCAGGAATATACGATGACAGTATTGGTTACCAAGAGATCATACACTGTTTCAGGGACCGTGGAGTTCGAAGAGATCGCTGGTGTGGATGTCAATTTGACCAATGTGACCCTTACCATCGGCGAGACTACGGTTGTTATCGGAGATGATGGAAGCTTCAGCGTGCTCCTCATGGAAGGAGACTATACAGTTGCATTGGATGTTCCAGAGGCACTTCTCTATTCCGAATCTGGGAAGATGTCCGGATACATCGTTCCGACACTAGACCCGATAAATCTGACTGCTGGAAAAACCTACGACATCATGGTTTCCTACATGGTCTACGACGAGACATCCGGTGTTGCTGCATGGGAGGACCTCGACTTCGATAATGTGGAGTTCGACGACGATGATGATCTCATGGTGATACTTCCTGTTATGAACGGAACCGGTAACTATACTGGTTGGGATACCTTCGTTGTGAAGCTCATTATTGTGGAGTCCGACGATGAAGAATTGAACTTCACCATGATCTGGGATGCTACAGAGAAGCAGTTCGCTGTAACACTTACAGGCGACGATCTTGATGACCTCGGAGAGGGAAAGAAGACCTATTACTTCACAAATGAGAACGGGTCCCTCAAGTCCTCAGAGGAGAAGTATGAGTTCAAGGGAAAGAATGAGAATGCAGGTCCAATGACCATCATCATTCTTGTTGCCCTTATCCTCTTGGTCCTCGTAGCCCTTATCTTCATCATGAGGAAGCCCTCGGAAGAGGATTTCGACGAGGATGAGGAAGAGGAAGAGGAAGACGGCAGGTCCTGCCCAGGATGCGGAGAGTCCGTCACCGATGACGAGGCAGAGGAATGCCCGTACTGCGGTGAGGACCTCGAAGCAGAAGAGTAAGCAGGTTCTTTGAACGGACCTTAGGGGAGCTTCGAAAGGAGCTCCCTTTTTTTTTATTTTTAAGTTAGGATACTATCCTCAATATCAGAATTCATTAGAGACACATTCTGCAGATAACGATGCTGATGGAGATGGAACGAATCCTCTGATTAAGGAGAAGAAGGATGATGAGGGTGGTTTCCCGATCATAGTAATTGTGTTGATAATCATTGTAATTCTCATCGCACTTGGGATTCTTGTATTCTTGATGATGAGAAAAAAAGAAGAGAATTTACCGGATGAGCCATCTGTGGAACAGGTCCCGTTGAACGATATTGATCCTGCAACCTGAGGTTGAACTTGATCAACAATTGATCTGATCGAAAGAATCAAAGTAAATTACTAAAGCTTGATAATCCTGAAATAGTTTAATATTCCGTGTTATTTTCCAGCTTTCACCGGTTACACCATCCTCTGGTCCTTGAATATTTTAGATAGTTTTTCAACAAAATGAGTTAAATATCTCTTCATGCTATTTCCATCCAGGTATTTTCATGAAGAGCAAGATTATCGTATCTGTCGCTGTGGTTTCCCTCGCGGTACTCCTCATCAGCACAATTCCTTATGCTTTCGGTGAAGATGAGAGACCTGAAAGGAAGGAAAAGGCTGAAAATGAGAGGATCGACAGGGATGCAGATGGCTCCGTCACATACAGAGAATTCTACGCCAAGTTCAGCGAGAAGTACGATGATACCACATTGAAAAGGATCTTCGAGGAAGCTGATGTCAATAATGACGGTCTCATCTCCGGAAGGGAGTTAATCAAGGCAAGACTCCTCCTTGCCAAGGTCAGAGTAAAGGAAGCTGTCCAGAAAATAAAGAGACCAGATGCTGACGGTGACGGATACCTGACCCTCAGGGAGCTCAACGCATTCATGAACGGAAAAATAGACGAAGCTACCCTCAAGAGGATCTTCAACGCCGCTGATGGTGATAATGACGGTAAACTGTCCAGAAGGGAACAGGCTCATGCCATGCAGCTGATCATGAAATATGTCAAGACAAAGATGGTTGAGAAGAAAGAGCGGATAAGAGAGAATATTGACAGCGACCGCTCTGGTGAGAGAGAAGAAAAGGTCGTCAAGATCAGAAGGATCCTCAATAATGCTGACAAAGATGAAAACGGAAAGATCTCCTTGAGAGAGATCCTCTGGGTCCTAAAGATGATAAGAAGGACGATCTCTGCCTGATCTTAAAGCTCGACCTTATGGTCAAAGAGGTCATTTTTCATTTCTTATCTACTTTTATCGCTTCTTATATATTCTAAGAGATTTCTTCCATGGGAAGGACCGTTGTGGGGAACCTTAGATGCTGGTGGAGTCTGTCGATGAGAATACCAAGAGGGAGATCTGGAAAAGGGACGAGTTCACCTGCCGTTATTGTGGACGTACAGTCCCCTGGGAGAATGTCAATATTGTCTTCGACATTCCTCCGAAAAAGGGAATGGAACCAACCCCATCCAACATGCTTACCGTTTGTTCTGACTGTCTCAAGGAAGGAAAAACGGCCCCTGTCCAGGAAAAGGACAAGCAGAGAATGCTGGGAATAATCCGGGAATTGGTCTGTTATACGGACCTTTCGGATGAGATAATCTTCGAGATGGACCACGAGCAGGAGTTGGAGAGACTCTCATCCAAGATCGAAGCTTTGAAAGAAGATAACAGGAAGCTTTCAGAGGCAATTTCCGAGAGGGAAAGGCACATTATCTCTTACAAGGAGAAGATGGAAAGAGCATACAAGGATATGGAAAACCTGAAAAGGAGACAGGAAACCGATGTCAATCTAATGGTGGGGGAAGGAACGAGGAACGTGCTCCTCTCGATGATATCGACTCTTGATGATATCGAGAGGGCCATCCAGGAAGCAAGGAAGGATGAGAAGATAAAGGAAGTCAGAAATATCATCTCAGGATTGGGGATGATCAGAAAAGCGACCATGGATCGTTTATCATCTATGGGAGCCGAAGTACAAAAGCCACTGGGCTCCATTTTTGATCCTAGATACCATGAGGCAACCTCTTTTCGGACAGATAAAAGTGTACCTAAAGGGACCATTCTTGAGGTCCTTCAATCAGGTTTCATACACAATTCACATCTTCTTAGACCTGCAAAGGTCATTATCGCAAAGGGAGGACCAAAACCTAAAAAGGTTGAAGAAGAATTAGAAGAATTCGAGCTGGAAGATGATATTGAAGAAGAGAAGGTCCTTCACATGGAACCCTGGAATCCTGAAGATGATGAATATGTGGTCAGTAAACCAAAGGTGAAAAAGAAGAAGAAGAAACGGGTCCTTAAAAAATAACCTCTCGAACAGGTTTATATCGGTCAAATTCACTCCTGATCCCGATAAGAGTGGGGTTGAAGGATCATGGACTCACGGCCCAGGAAGGGATATTGCTTCACCTGCTTGACTTCAACAGGTACAGAGATGATGATATCCTCCCGGAATCCGTTACTCAGCCAGGGATAGCAAGAATTCTGGATACCAAAAGGAGCTACATCTCATTTGTCCTTTCACAGATGCTGAAGAGAAAAATGATAACTTTCAAACTCAGCAGGGTCGAAGGAGGGAGGAGGAAAAAGAAGGTATATTTCCTTGATGATGAAGGACTATCAGCTTCCAGGGAGATAAGGACCCTTCTTTCCAGGGAGAATATTTCCTGCAGGAGGGGAGGAAAGGAGTTCCGTGGTGATCTTGAGGATGTCTCCAAAGCTACTGGACTTTCCCTTGTTTCCCTTACAGTCATCACAGATCCGGAAAGAACGGTCGATATCGATCAATGGTTCACAGAGAGGACCTCGATCAATAATAGTTACAAGTCTCCCCAGGGTCCTCCCTTCTCAGAGAACTTCACTGGGAGGTTAGAGGAGATATCGGCTATCCACTCATGGATCAGAAGCAGGTCCGGTCTGGCACTGGTAAAAGGTATTGCGGGTACCGGGAAGACCTCACTGGTGGGTAAAGTTATTGCGAAATGTCAGCAACCAGATCTTTCGTTTCTCTATCTTACCGTGTGTCCTCCGGGAGATGGATCCACCTTGATCAATGATCTGGCTATCCGGATGGATCGGATCGGAAGGTCGTCATTATCAAATCTTCTGAAGGAAAAAGGTTCCATTACCCTGTCTGAGCTTGAAAGTAACCTTGAGCAGGAATCATCAAGGTCACCATTTCTACTTATCTTGGATGATGTCCACAATCTCACTACGATCAATAAAGAAAGCCGGATACTGGACGTGCTCCTGAAGATCGCTGATGAAAATTTAAAGGTCCTTCTGATTTCCAGAGAATCCATAGATGTGGATCCCAGGTCCATTCTTGGACCTACACCCCCTGTTCATATTGAAGTGCGTGGTCTGGAAAAGAATGATGTGATGACCTTGTTCGAGAACGCGGGAATGGATTTCAGAGATAATCTTTTCGAGCTAACCGCCGGACATCCACTCTATGTCAATCTGCTGATCCATTACACCTGTAATGAAAGACCATTGGAAGCCCGCAGGAGTATCAGGGCTTTCATAAGGAAGGAGGTACTGGATTGCTTGAACAGGACAGAAAGGGATATGTTGGACATATTTTCCCTTCTACGTTCTCCGATTTCACGGGAGGATCTGTTCGACATGGATGCAGGTGATCTTATGATATCCGAGGCAGGGTTCCAGAGCTTGATGGGAAACGGTATCTTGCAGGGGGATGAACGTGAATTGTCCGTACATCAGCTGATCGGAGAAATCCTTGTTGAGTTGATGCCACGGGCAAGGGGGATCCAGATCCAGAGGGTGATCTCGGAACATTATAGAGAGCTGATCGACCTCGAACATGGAATGGACATGTCCGTACCTGAGAGGATCAATTTCCTAAGGGAATACATGCACCATCTATGGGCATGCGGATCCCTTGGTGAGAGATTATCCGCCCTTTCCGATCTTGGAGAGGAGATGATGAGCAGGTCCCAGACCGATGACCTTGAGAAGTATACAGAAGAGATCCTTGGAAGGATCGACCGTTCTAGTGAGATGGATGCACTGGACCCATCCTTAATCACTCGTATCATGATCTTCAATGGGTGGTGTCTATCAGTAAAAGGTGATTGGGAGGGTGCTTTGAAGATATACAACAAAGCCCGTGAAAAAGCTGACAGGATAGGTGATAGAGATCTTGTGGGAAGATGCCTCAATGCAATAGGTACAATTTACCTAAGAAGAGGTGAACCGGAGAAAGCCCAAGACCTGATATCCTCTTCCATCGAGATGATGGAAGACAGGTGCAGCCTCTGCAAGGCAAGGTCCAATCTTGCCGTAGTTCATTGGATGATCGGAAACCTTGACAATGCTCTGGAAGAGGTTGACAGGTCAATGGACCTCGCCATGTTCCTGGATGATGCCATGGGTGTATCCAGAGGTTTGATCAACAAAGGGATCATACTTGCCCAGATGGATGATCTTGAAGGTTCAAGGTCAGCCTATGAGAGAGCTCTTGCAATATGTGAAAGGGAGGCTTTTTCCCATACTCTATCCATCGTACATGATAACCTGGGAGAAATCCATAGAGAAAATGGTGATAATGATAGATCCCAGATACATTTCCAAAAGAGCCTGGAACTTGCAAGGGGACTAGGGTTCAAATGGCAGATCGCAGAGGCAACCAGGAACCTTGCATCCCTTGAATCCGAAGGACCTGGAAGGATCGGCCTTTTCATGGATGCTATCGGGATATTCAGGGACCTTGGAGATCTTCAAGAAGTTGAAAGAACGGAAAAGATGATGAAAGGTATTCCCTCAGTGAAAAGAAAATCGGAAAAAGGGGGGAATGATATTGATAAGAATTTTCATCGATGAGAGGAGTAACTAGTGAAAACAAAGATGGTGTGAGGGCTGTGACCTTAGAGTTGTACTAAAATCATCGGTAATCCAAACTCTAAGGTCAAGATGAAAAACGGTCAGAATCACCTATCATCATTTTTCATCGAGTGTTAACAATTTAGAGCACCATTTTTCGTATAGTTTTAAAATTGACGAGAGAAAAATGGTGCGAGGGCTGTGACCTTAGAGTTGTTGTTCAATTGACGATGATCCAAACTCTAAGGTTTAGACCAAAAACGGTTAACATTTTAGTATCATCATTTTTGGTCGCAATTAATCATTTTCAAGCACCATTTTCTGTATCAATTTAAAATTGACGAGAGAAAAATGGTGCGAGGGCTGTGATTTGAACACAGGAACCACTAAGGACTAGACCCTCAATCTAGCGCCGTTGACCAAGCTGAGCTACCCTCGCAATAGTTTGGTGGTCACGACTAGAGGCAGTCGGGGTTCAGGGCGGATGCATGTGATCGTGAAGTGACCGCCACAGCTTGGTCAACGGCCCGGGAACTTGTTCCCGGATATGACCAAGTTGGGCTACCGAAGGTGTCCATTCCGTGAACGCTTTGACCCGTGGTCAAAGAGTTCTGAGCTACCCTCGCAATTGTTTTTGGTGGTCACGACTTGAGGCAGTCGGGTTCGGGCGGATGAAATTTGTCCGGAGGTAAGATACCTCCGGTCGGCAGAAAGTCCATTGAATATTTAAGCTTCATCAAGTCCTGATATCTCCTCTCTCAGTTCCTCGTAGAAATCAGAGAGGTAATTCAGTGCATGATTGAGGGCATCCTTCGCAGTGATGGCGCCATCAGTTTCGAAATTGAATACGAATTTATTTTCCTCATGGGATAACTCAACGATCTTCTTCTCAGATCCATCGAGAGCATCCAGAATGGGGGATTCGTAATAGGACGGGTCCTTATCTTCAAGGGGTTTAAGGTCCTTGACAACTATCTTCCCCTTTTCGATCCCAAGGACCCCTTCTGGGAAGACCTTGATTATGGCCTCAACATCATCGATCCTCACATCGTTATTGATCACGAGCTTTGGGTAGTTCATGTAGCCACAGATGGTAACCGGCTGCCATTTCGTATGGGTCTTTCCTCTTCCCATGACCGCTGTTGCATAGATCAGCAGGGCCTGTTTCTCCTTGAGTTTGACAATAGGGATGAGTTCCTCTTTGATCCTCAGGCTCATATCGCCAAGGGGTTGAAGGTCCCCGGAGTAAACTGTACACGGTCCTTTCTTGTTCATCACATAGATGATGGTGCAGTGAGGGCAGCCAGAGCCACCACATTCACATTTGTCCCTGAAGGTATAATTTTCAAGATCGGTAGGAATGGGGACCATGCTTAGCCTGTGGGCGATCATCTCATCAAAAAGAGCAGAATTGGAATCATACTCGTTTCCTTCTTCATCTCTGATCGGTCCCATATGGAACTCCACTTCATCTATTGCCATTTTTGGGACCTCGGATACGAGAGTCCTCCTGATTGTATTGACCACATCAGGTCTCACCTGATCCACAACGAACGAGCATTTCGTATCGGTGAGTTCCCTTACCTCAAGCTTCATCCTCACACCTCTGGTTCAGACCCTTCTTCCCCTCTTTCCACCCTTGGGTTTTGTCCCGTCGTGTGGAATTGGGGTAACATCCTCTATCCTGCCGATCCTCAAACCTGCCCTTGATAGGGACCTTATAACTCCCTGGGCACCAGGTCCCGGTGAGGAGGGTCCATTCCCTCCCGGGGCTCGGACCTTTATGTGGATATTGGTTATTCCCTTTTCCTTTGCCTTGTCGGCTATGACCTCTCCGGCCCTCATTGCTGCAAATGGTGATGCTTCGTCCTTCGCAGCCTTTACGACCATGCCGCCAGTAGCCTTTGCAATAGTCTCTGCGCCGGTCAGGTCGGTCAGTGTGATCAGGATATTATTGTAGGAGGCATAGATATGACAGACTCCCCATTTCTCGGACATCAGTTCTCACCTCCTTCGGATGAAGGTGCCTCGATGCTGATCTTCTCGGGGACCTGTGAAACGCCTTCTATTCCCTCGGACTGGATGGATGATTTTGGTCTCATGGGGTGTTCCTCGAATGCAAATGGCGAGGATTCATCATAATTTAATGTCCTCTCATCGAATTTGGGAACCAGCATTCCAGGAATTGTCGCTCTTCTGTCCTTCAGAATGATATGACCATGTGATATCAACTGTCTTGCCTGTTTTGGAGTCGATGCCAAGCCCTTTGTGTATACAAGGGTTTGAAGTCTCCTTGAAAGAACGGTCTCGATCTCTATTGCAAGGACATCCTGCAGGGGAGCACCCTCGTTGAGTATGCCCAATTTGTAACATCTTTTCAGGAGAAGATCGGCTTCCTTGATGGATTGTTTATTTTCGGTCCTTATATGAGCCTGCAATGTCCTGGCCTGGCCTCTCAGGTCCCTTAGATAGGACTGTGCCTTCCAGACCTCTTTCTTGTTCTTTAGACCGAACTTGATCATCAGTTCCTTCTCCTCCTTGATCCTCTCTCCCTGCCAGGGGTGTGAAGGTGTATCATATCTTTTCCTTAATTTCCTTGGATCTCCCATCTTAACACCTCCTTACTTCATCGCTTTCTTCCTGGACACGCCGACGGTAGCTCCGGTCCTTCCGTTGGATCTGGACCTCTGTCCCCTGACCTTCTGGCCAGTTTCATGCCTAATTCCGCGATAGCTCCTTATCTTCCTCAGAAGGTTGATATCTTCCTTCTCAGCCATGGAAAGTTCCGAAGCTATGGCATGTGTGTCCTCACCTGTTTCCAGGTCCCTCTGTCTGTTGAGAAGCCAGGGCGGGAGAAGAGTAGGAATATCATCTATGAGCTCTACCAGTTTCTTTACCTCATCATCGGTGAGGTCTCCCATGAGATTGTCCTTGGGGACACCAAGCTCCTTGGTCAGGATGTGTGAGATCCTGTAATTGATACCTGTAATGGAGGTGATGCCATCAATGATCTTCTTCTCTCCGTTAATATCGGTACCTGCCATACGAACAATGAACTTGAAATCAGGACCATGCTCTTTGTCCTGATCCTTGTTCTGACCTTTGCCTTTTTTCTTTTCGGCCAAGTTAATCCCTCCAGAAGCAGCCAGTCATCGCAGGGATGCTTTGAACCGGCCCGCAATTTGAGATTTTGCGGCGGCCAGATGATATCTGGCTTTGGCTTCAGGTTCCTCCCGATATTAGTTCTTATTTATATCCCTTTCCATTTAAAGGGCAGGTCATTCCCACTTACGCTAATATTGTAAGATTCCAACTACAAAGATAAATATATCGGTGATGTCTGGTGGCAGTTTGATGAATGATGGGAATTATAACTTTGGCCGGTAGAGCACTTGCAAAGGAGGGCGTAATCTTCAGATATACTGGTCCAGCAGAAGAATGCACGGATTGCGGATTAAAAGCTGTCTGCCATAAATTGACACCCGGAAGGAAGTACAAGGTTGTCTCCGTGCGTGATGTGGAACATGCTTGTAAGGTCCATGAAGGGGATAAGGTAAGGGTTGTTGAGGTAGTGGAACTCCCGATCGAATTGTCGATCCCGAGCAGAAAGGCCCTTGAAGCGGCACTTGTCGTGCTTGACGAACCGGATTGTCCAAGGAAGTGGTGTCCAAATCATATCCTTTGTACCATCCCTTCCGGATTGAAGGGGAGAAAAGTTGCAATTAAGGAGATAGGGGCCATTGTTGATTGTCCCAGGGGTTTAAAGCTCAAGAGAGCGATCGTGGAGCCACACTGAACAGACCGGTGATCTTATGGGTTCGGAAATACCTGGATTGTACAAATTGAGTTTGAAGGATAGAATAGATCAAGTAGCCAGATCATCAGAATTAACTTCCGATGACCTTGAAGGCTTTGCGACAGGATCATCGAACATGCCATTACTGGATGGTATGATCGAGAATGTTGTAGGTGTTTTCGAACTTCCAGTAGGTATAGCGACGAATTTCATGATCAATGGTATTGAAAGGCTTGTACCCATGGCAATTGAGGAACCATCAGTTGTTGCTGCAGCATCGAAAGCAGCCAAACTTGCCAGGGAAATGGGGGGTTTCACCTGTTCAACCACCGATCCTGTAATGATCGGCCAGGTTCAGCTCGTAAACATCGATGACCCTGATCATGCGATGAATATCCTGAAGGGAGCAAAGGAAGGTCTCATTGATATCGCCAACTCAAAGGATCCCATGCTTCTGAGATTGGGTGGAGGATGCAGGGATATCGAGATCCGGAGACTTGATGGCGAAATGGGTCCCATGATCATACTACATCTTCTTGTTGACTGCCGGGACGCAATGGGAGCAAATGCAGTTAATACGATGGCAGAAGCCGTTGCACCTGAAGTGGAGAGGCTGACAGGTGGAAACGTGGTTCTAAGGATAATCTCGAATCTGGCAGTTCACAGACTTGCCAGAGCCAGCGCCGTCTTTTCGAAGAAGGACCTTGGAGGGGATGATGGTGTTGAACTAATACTTTGGGCACAGTCAATGGCAAAGTTGGATCCATTCAGGGCGGCCACCCATAATAAAGGGGTCATGAATGGTGTTTCTTCTGTTGTAAGGGTTACAGGTAATGATACAAGAGCGGTTGAAGCGGGAGTCCATGCATATGCCTCCTTTGGCAGGACCTATGGACCCGTGACAGATTATTCCCGGGATAGGGAAGGAAATCTTGTAGGTAAGATCGAGATCCCGGTCCCGATCGGATTGGTGGGCGGAGCAACAAGGGTCCATCCGGCTGCCCAGGCAGCGATCAAGGTCATGGGAATAAAAACGGCTTCGGAACTTGGAGAAGTACTGGCAGCTGTCGGACTTGCACAGAATCTGGCTGCCCTAAGGGCTCTTTCTCAGGAGGGGATCCAGAGAGGACATATGAAACTGCATGCCAGGAACCTGGCGATCCAGGCAGGTGCTGCTGGTGAAGAGGCCGAACAGGTGGTTCTAATGATGATCGGTTCTGGGACGATAACTGCATCTTCAGCTGTGGATATCCTTGAAAGTATCAGGAACAAGGAGACACAGAAACCTTAACTATCGAGCATCGACTTCAAGTTAGAGGTGAGGCAATGGAGATCCAAAGTATCGCTGTGGAGAAACCTGACGATATCAACTTCATTTTAGGACAATCACATTTCATCAAGACCGTTGAGGATATCTACGAGGCAATGGTGAACACCAATCCGGATCTAAAGTTCGGCATAGCATTTTGCGAAGCTTCCATGAAATGCCTGGTCAGATGGACCGGTAATGATGAAGAAATGATCGAACTGGCAAAAAGGAATGCTAGTAATATCGGAGCCGGTCATTCGTTCATTGTCTTCATGAAGAACGGTTTCCCGATCAACGTCCTCCAGAGGATCAAATCTGTACCGGAAGTGTGTAGGATATTCTGTGCCACTGCAAATCCAACAGATGTCCTTATAGCTGAGAATGAGAGGGGAAGAGGAATAATGGGTGTAATAGATGGAAACAAACCCCTCGGTGTAGAGGGACCCGAGGATCAGGAATGGAGAAGGGACTTCCTCAGGAAGATAGGTTATAAACAGTAATATTGAAAGGATTGGTCCCATGAAAGAAAACCAGGAGAAGGATGAAGGTCCTTCTGAAATGGAAAAGGAGATTTCATCATTCACTCCCATCAAAGCTGTTATGCCAATATCCATGATGGTGATCCTGATTGTCGTCACGCTCCTTTTAGGCCTTTGGATTGGACCTTATTTTGATGCGCTGGGAATCACTTCTGAGATGAGCAAATATGCTGATAATCCCCTCTACGCTTTCGTTTTCTTAGGATTTGTAATAGGGTTTGCGGTATTCATTCTGGTCCTTCGAAAATTGTTGAAAAGGAGGAGGTTCAAGCTGAAGTATCTCTTTGCAGCAGCCGTCCTTCTATCCTCGCTTTACATTCTTACCCCATTGGTGGATATTATCGCCAACGGATTTCCGGAGGTATGGGACGAATATGAATTGGATATTGATGGTATCAGGGGAGCTCTTCCCCTTGATCCTGACGACCCCGGAAAGGGAATCATCGTTGTCACAGATTCGTCATTCCATGTCCTTGAAAGAAAGAAGTATGAATATGAGGAAGTGTGGAAAACCGAGGGTCTAGAGAGCACATTCGATCCCAGTTTTAGTAACGGATTGTGGGTCTTTGCCGGTAAGGGCCATGGTAATAATTCCTACTGGACATTAGACTCGGACGGAATTGCTCAAGAATTTGGGATCATCGAATCGCCAAACGCCACATTCGAACTCCTCGGAGTATCCGCGGCATTTGCAAACGGGACCCATTATCTGATCTCTTTCTGGGAGGGTGTGGAAGGCCGCTGGTCCGTTCTTGCCTTCGAACCGGGAAGTATAGAACCTGGAACCTGGATAGAAAACATCGGTCATAATGAAGGCCCCTTTTATCCTATCTTCGGATGGTCCGATGACCGGGTCCAATATCATGTGGATGATTCTATCGAATACATGGTACTCTCAGGAAGTGAGGGCGGCCTGATCAAGACATCGGGAGGAGTAAGTAAGATAGAGAACGGAACCTGGATTACAGCAAGAGGTGAGAGTGTTCTCTATTTCACCAATGATCCATTTAACCTGCCAGGAAGGTCAGATCCATCCTATCACAATGTTATAGTGGAAATCGTATCGATAGATGGAAGCGGTTTCGGAACGATGACCAATATTTACGCCACTGGATCGGTTTTAGACGGTTACCATGTATCTTATATCCATGAGAATAGACCTGAACTGGGATCGATCAGTGATTACAGATTAATATATCTCTCGGGGAAGGATGTCGGAGTGATAACCCCCGATTCAGAAGATGAGTACTCCTTTACGGATGAACCTATATCCGTCATTCAGGATGGACCTGGTGGGGATATTTATCTCATCTTCGACGGTGCGGTCCTCCAGGGAAGGTTCGACGGTACCGAGAGAATGCAGGTATGGGTTCAGGTAACAGCATTCCTGATAGCTGTCGGTATGATGGTTCTCCTCCTGAAGATCCCGAAATGGTGGATAATCGATCTTTCCGGGATCCTTATGGGAGCCGGGGTCGTTGCGATGATGGGGACCTCATTTCCAATATTGTTCACTCTCCTTCTCATGGTTCTACTTGCCGTGTACGATGCCATTTCCGTCTACAAGACAAAACACATGATATCGCTTGCAGATTCGGTGGTAGAATCTAAAATGCCAATCCTTCTAGTATTTCCAATGCGTCTTGATTACAGGTACGAGGATGAGACCAACCTGATGGATCCGAAGAGAAAGCGGGAATCACTTTTCATGGGACTTGGAGACGTTATCATCCCTGGAATACTGGTGATATCTTCATTTGCATGGCTTCCAAAAGCTGATGGACTGCTTGGTCTATCAGGGCCACTTTCAGTAGCTCTCTTTACTATTTTAGGAATGCTCTTCGGCTATGCAATTCTCATCAGATGGGTATTGAAGGGGAGCGCTCATGCCGGTTTGCCTCCATTGAACGGTGGTGCGATCCTTGGCTTCCTTATAGGACATCTTCTAGTCTACGGGAGCTTCATCTTCTGGTAATAGTATCCTACATCACCGATAAGGATTTGTGGACCTATCCGTTTCAACCCCTGTATCCGATGGAAGCCAATATCATACTATTCCTTATGATGTTCCTGCTGGGGACGGTCCAGGGTCTTACAGTATGCAACCTGACCTGCGGTCCGCTTCTCATTCTAAGATTGGCCGGACAATCAAGGGGAGTCAGAGAAGGACTCGGTCTCTCTATGCTGTTCTCCCTCCCGAGGATCCTGATACTTACAATTCTAGGTGGGCTACTCGGTGCTTTCGGTTATTCGATATCATCCCTTGCCGGACTCTCTTCATTCCCATGGTTCCAGGCTGTTGTTTACATTATTATTGCATGCATTATGATCGCCACCGGACTAAGATTCATGGGAATTACAGGGAAGAAAAATATTGATGATTGCAGTGGTATGGCACCTGGTCTGAAGAATAGGTTCCTGCTACTACTGACAAAACTTGGTCCTAGAAAAGGTAAGGGAGAGAGGAGTTCCATGGTAGGACTTGGGATATTGGTCTCCCTGATCTGCTTCGTCGAGGCCTCCGGAGCATCACTGGCCGTTGCCAATATGCTTGGCCTCGATTCCAGTGACATCGGGACAGGGGTCTTCATGGGAGCTATGACAATGCTCTCCTATTCTCTCGGTCTCACAGTTCCGCTCCTTATACTCGGGTCCGGTGCCTCGGAATTGGGAAGAAAGCTGAACCGGGGCGATATCAGGATAGTAGGCGGGATCCTGTTGATAGGTATAGGGTCAATACTCCTTCTTTTCGAGGTCCTCTCACTCATTTTCCTTTAACTGATCCATAAGGAATAGATGTGACCCGCATTTACAATCTGAAGAGCCGAAACCTGGGACAGATGTGAATCTCTTTGAAAAGTACTCAGCTGATACGCATTCATCACCGGGACCATACTCCTTGAAGAAGACGGTCTTATCTCTGGAAATAATTGAAAGGTGATCTATATGCCACCTGAGATTTACAGGTCCTTCCAGATGCCTCCTCACCCTTCTCCAGACTCCGGCTTTAGCAGAACCTATATAGGCATATTTTCCCTTCTTGATCCTTAACGGACCGAGTGAACCAACCTTGACCTCCCGGTCCTTTTCGAAGTCCAAGATCAAGATATATGTTCCAGGACCCCTATAAGGGTCCTCTGGATCGAGTTTTAAATATCCCTCGATCGGAGGTTCCAGCCTCTCACCTCAATCTGTAGGTTTCAAGGTTAAAGGGTATGGTTGTGGTTATTCCATATTTTCTATGGATCGAGGAGGCCAGGTCCATCTCTTTTGTCTCATCTCCGTGATGGATAATGATCCGGTTTGGCTTGGGGTCCATTGTGGAGATATAATTGATGAGCTGTTTCCTGTCCGAGTGTCCTGAGAAACCGTCCACTGTCTCGGCATCGATCTTGAGGCTAACTGACATGGGTTTCCCCTTCTCGGAGATCATTAATTCTTTCATACCCTTCTGGATCTTTCGCCCGAGGGTTCCCTCTGCCTGGTAACCTACGAAGACCAGGGTATTCTCCCCACTTGATCCCCAGTACTTCAGATACTCCATGACGGGACCACCGTTAAGCATACCAGATGTTGCAAGGACAACTGCTGGTTCGGGATCATGGATTATATTGCTTCTCATATCCCTGGAGTTTACTTTCTGGAAAAATTCAGAAAGGAAGGGGTTTTCATTACGCTGGAATATCTGGGTCCTGAGCTGATTGTTAAGGAACTCTGGATAAGCAGTATGGATTGCAGTGGCTTCCCATATCATTCCGTCAAGATAGATGGGGGCCCTTGGGATCTGGCCGTTCTTCATCTGTTTTTCAAGGACAATCATCACTTCTTGGGACCTACCAACGGCAAAGACCGGGATGAGTACCTTTCCTCCTCTGGAAAGGGTCCTTTTCATCACTGTCTTGAGTTCAGTGGCTGCCTCTTTTCTGGTTGGTTGGAAATCTCTTCTTCCACCGTAAGTGGATTCCATAACAAGGGCTTCCAACCTTGGGAACTGGTTGGTAGCAGAATTAAAGAGCCAGGTCCTCTCGAATTTGATATCTCCGGAATATGCGATGTTGTACAATCCATCTCCCACATGGAAATGAGGGGAGGCTGAACCAAGGATATGCCCAGCATTATGAAGGGTCAGTCTGATATCCGGCGCAATATCGGTGGTCTCATTGTATTTTATCGGAATTGTATGGAGGATCTCATCCTGGACATGCTTGGATTCGTATGGCGGCCTTTTTCCTTCTGCGACTGCCACCTTGATGTAATCAAGTTGCAACAGGGCCATCATATCTCTTGTAGGGGCTGTACAATAGATAGGTCCATCATATCCGTATTTGTACATCAAAGGTACAAGACCGGAATGGTCTAAATGGGCGTGTGTGATCACCAGTGCATCGATGGAATCGAATGGCTGCACCTCTGCCATCTGAAGATATGGGGAGGGATGGTCATTGGATCCGACGTTCACCCCTATGTCGATCAACACCTTGGAGTTCCTTGTTGTCAACATATGGCAGGATCTGCCCACCTCCCGGTAGCCTCCAAGACTTGTGGCTCTGACCCAGTTCTCATCATCAGGGATGTCCCTGAAGATCCTCCTCCCAACTTTCTTGAGGAAGTTCTTCCTCTTTTCAGTGACATCAGGGTCCTTCAGGTACTGTCTGATATCCTTTACGCTCCTGGATTCTATTGGTGGTGTTCTTACCACAACAGGAGCCCAACCAGTTCTCTTCTTGATATCATTTAAGTTGGTACCATGTTTTCCTATGGCAAGACCAGGTGATAAGGCCTCAATAGTGACCTCGTTGGAATCATGGTTGAAAGCGACATCGGTGATCTTCGCCTCCTCGGGGATGATCTCCTTGATGATCTCACTTGCTTCGTTCACATCCTTTACCAGGGAACTGTGGGGCCTGATGGCCACCCTTCTTTTCAGACCTTGGGCAAGCTTTCTTACCAGATTGGAATCGTAAACGAACTCATCCATGTTCCTAGTCTTGATCACTACCACTGGACCTTCGAAATCCACTTCGGTGATCTCCACTCCTTCGGGTACGATCGATTCCACATCTGCCTTGATACGCTTTATAAGCGCCTCATAACTCGTTTTAACCACCCCTTGAAATTCAATAAAAGGGTTACCATCCAACCATTGATCTTGATATTACTACCCTTTTCAGGATCGGAGTTTCATATAAAGATAATAATCATCGCCCTCAATGGCGAATACGATATTTGGTAAATAATGGATAATTGGATCGGAAAAACCCGTTCCGGCGGCTCTTATGACCTATTTGATATTTAATTTTTGCTTCCTCTTCTCAAGGTCCTTGGGAGAGAGTGGATTCCAACCATCCTTTGAAATGACTACTACATCATAGCCATTACCCGAAGCACTATCCCTTCTCATTGCGGCGGTCAGTGCTTTGATGGCAATATCAATACCCTGGCTCGTGGTCATCCCATCCTGGAAGTTGTCCTCAAGGACTCCGTAAGCGTAAGGTGATCCGGATCCTGTTGCACAGTATTTGTCAGGAATTGACCCGCCAGCTGCATCAAGGGAATAAATATGTCCCCCCTCTCTGTCCCACCCACCAAGTAATAGTTGGACCCAGTATGGATAATATCTGCTTCCTGAAAGGATATTGGCCGTGAGGGTAGCAGCTGCCTTGATCGTCATAGCCTGGTCCCTTTTTAACCTGTAGAGTTCTGCCTCTGCAGTAATATACCTGGCAAGGTTCTGGGCGTCCCCTACAAGGCCCGCAGTTGTCAAACCAATGTGGTCATCGATCCTGAAGAGCTTTTGTGTCTCTGTATGTGCTATGAGGGTTCCCATGGTCGCCCTGTGCTCCGTTGCCATAACGACCCCATCCTTGCAGACGATACCCAGGGTCGTTGTACCAGTTTTCATATTCTCCTGTTCGTTATTCATGGGAGCAAGCCTCCTTTTAAAAGAACTCGCCCTTCATTCTATCCGGTCTATTTAAGGTTGTTGTAACTTGTTTGAAAGTGGTTCATGGACACCAGTCTGGAACCTTTGAAAGGGATTATCTATAAGTATACTATCGCTCTAGTATTACCTCCGGAGGAAATCAATGAGATCAAGGTCAATGCTCCCTGTCATTATTCTTCTATTTATCTTATTGATGAACATTCCGCATATCGCAACCAGCTCGAAGGAGGACATGGATCCATATGAGAATATCATGCCACTTCTATCACAGATCCCACTATCCTTTGATGGGTATGATGGGGATTCAAACGGTGACAGGATCGATGATATCCTGTATGGCGGAGATAAACTTGATTCATTAGATGGAATGATCGGGATAAACGTCCATATGGCTGGTCCTGTATCGGCAAATGATGTCCGGTCTATTATGGGGAGGGCGAAGACAATTGGACTTGATCCGGTCTTCTTGCGAGTTGGAACCCATACAACGGCCATCTATCTCCTTGTTCGGGAGTCTGGTGACTATGAGGATCTCCTGATCGGAGGTGTCAATTTCATAGAATACCGTCCTATGATGGTCCCGTTCCTGGATACTTCATCTCCGACAATAAGAGCAGGCCCATCTTCATTATATTCACCCTTTTCCGCCGATGACCTCGGGATCACAGGAGAAGGTGTAACGATCGCTATCATGGATTCAGGTGTGGATAATAATCATGAATCACTCATTGGAAAATATGAATATGGAGCTGATTTCACTGGAACCACCACATTTTACGGGGTGAATCCAAATGATAGCGACGGACATGGCACCCATGTGGCAGGGACGGCCATGGGTACTGGAGGTTCCTCAGAAACATACAGGGGAGTGGCCCCTGGAGCGAGTCTTGTGGATCTAAAGATATTCATCTCTTTCGGATCTTTCCTAGGGAACTCCGATCAGGCTTTTGAATGGTTGATAGATAACCATGAAGAAAGGGGAATAAAGGTTGTTTCCTGCTCCTTTGGTACCACCTCTCCAACTTCCGGCAGGGATACGACCTCACAGCTGGCAAACCGTCTTGTTGATGAAGGGGTTGTGGTCGTCGTAGCCGCTGGAAATGATGGTACACAAGGTTTGCCCAGTCCTGCATCTGCTGATAAAGTGATCACGGTCGGTGCATATGGTGACCAGGGCACTATTGGAAGGAATGATGACACGGTACAGGGTTTTTCGAATAGAGGTCCACGGGAAAGCGATGGAGATATGGATAAGCTAGACGAACTCAAACCCGATGTTTGCGCTCCAGGTGTGGATATCAGAGCCCCAAATCATAATTCGTTATTCGAATACGTGGAGAAGACAGGAACATCAATGTCCTGCCCACACATATCAGGCCTGGCAGCATTGATGCTTCAGGCCAATCCTGATCTTACACCAGCTCAGATAAAGTCTATCATGAGGGATACGGCAGAACAGGATTACTCGCCATCACAACCATCAGTGGACAGTAAGTACAATGCCAGGTCTGGATGGGGTCAGGTGGATGCATACGGTGCCGTGAAGAGGGCATTGGACCTGCTATCCTTGGACCTCTCTGCTCCAGGAGAGGTTTCTTCAGGCGATCCTGTGGATATTATTGCACGTGGAAAGTTCACTAAGACAGGATATGATTCCGATGAGGATATCCATGAGATCGAGATCAGGACCCCCAACGATTGGGGTAGGCCAGATAATATCGAGATGGAGGCTGACCTTTATGGAACCGATCCTCAGTTGATCGGACCTATCAGGTCAGGCGACAGCTGGGTGACCACCATGAAAACCTATTATAATTCAAGTGTGGAAGGTGCAGTTCCCAGCTTGTCATTCTCCATAGTCCCCATAGGAGAGGAGGGTGATTCAGGCGTCATCTCTGCCAGAACTTCAATAAACGGGATGAATTTTGTATTAGAGGAGAGGGAGGTGAACATCACTGATGGACCCTCACCTCCAGATCTTTCCATTGTTCCTTTGGCTATCTCATTTTCGGACAACCTTCCGGAAAATGGGGATAATGTTCAGATCAGTGTACGTGTCAATAACACTGGTGGCAGGTCTGTTGAAGATGCTCTTGTAAGACTGCTTGATGGTCCTGAGAGAACGGGGGAAATGATTGGTGAGGATACGATACGTGTACCTGCTGGTTCTTCTGGTATTGCATCATTCATCTGGGTGGCAAATCCCGGGATCCACGCAATAACAGCTATTGCGGATCCTGATAATGAAATAGCTGAGTCAGACGAAAGCAACAATGGAGCTGAAAGACCCCTAACAGTATTGGGCATCAATCCACCCCCTATCGCACAGCTTGAAGTGTCCCCAACGGAAGGCACTACGACTACGCGTTTCCTTCTGGATGGGTCCTCTTCTCAGGACACCAATATTCGAGGAGGGAACGTTGTGGCATATAATTTCGACTTCGGAGATGGGATGGTAAGTGGTTGGGTGGATACAGCCAAGATAGAGCACAGATACCAGAGAGGAGGTTCCTATACGGCGTCCTTGGTTGTCAGGGACAATGGTGGTGAGGAATCTTCAAATAATGCTGAAGCAACTATCAACGTATCCGATGTTACTTCGCTAAAAGAGACCCTATTTCTCACAAATAATTCCAGGTTGATGGGAGATCCAGGTCCCTCAGGATATAGGTCGGTTATGGGGGGCAGGATAGGAGAATGGATCTCTGATCCTTTTCAGGAAACAAGGACTCTGAACTCGTTTCTATCCATCCGATTGATCGTAGATTCATCGGGACCGGGAAAGTTCGATTATGAAATATCTTTCAAAGCGGAAGGGGCCTCTGAAATCGGTCAATCGGACCAACTTGACCTTCAGGGTGGTGAAGGAAGTTACCAGATCGATATCCCTCTGGATGAGATAACAATTAGACCTGGAGGGGACATTTCAATTTTAATATCTGGCTCTTCCAGTGCCGATGGAACTCAGCTCCTGATCGGAGAAGGAGGCTCATTCCTTGAATATTTGTATTATCTCCCTCAGAACCAGCTCCCAGAGGTATTTGCAGGAAATGATATGGAGGTCAGGGTAGGATCGCCGATCACTTTTTCAGGAACCGCCGAGGATGTGGATGGTAGCATAGAGGAGATCAGGTGGGACGTTGACAGCGACGGAGAATATGAGAGTGAAGGGGTTCTGACCTTTGAATATGGTGGTTATTCCGAGGAAGGAATTTACAAAGCAGTACTGGAGGTCAAGGATGACGATGGTGGATGGTCAACAGATTCCCTAGAGGTGACCGTTAGGTCTTCCGATTATAATTTTCCCCCCGAGGTATTGATCGATTGTCATAGGAACATTACAGGTATCGTAACTATCTCAGGTACAGCAAATGACGATATCTCGGTGGAGAAGGTCGAGATCAAGATAATATCAACAGAGGAGACAGTTTTGGAATGGACCGAAGCAGATGGACAGGAGGAATGGTCCCTGGAATGGGATTCCCGGACTGTAGGGGATGGAATCTATGAGATAAATGCAAGAGCTTTCGATGGTTCGATCTACTCAAATACGGCCAAATGTGAGATCTCGGTTTCGAACACAAATACGCCTCCTAAGGTAGATCAAGTAATTATTGAACCCGGATCAATGATATCCGGTCAGGACCTGAGACTTCTGATCACCGCTTCCGTCCAGGATCCGGACCTTCCGGGAGATGAACTTTCAGTCATTGCTGATCTGGATCCTATTGAGGGCCCCATTGCTTTGTTGATGGAAGATGATGGGAGAGGTGCGGATGATAAGGCAGGAGACAGCATATATTCTGCAGGATTCGAACCATCCCTGGACATACAGCCAGGTGTATACAGGATCTTTGTGGAGGTTCAGGACTCAAATGGGGGTGTGGACCAGGGGTACTTTGATTTTGAGGTCATTGCAGATATTCGAATTTTTTCTTCCATTTCCTCATCGGCAATAGATTCTGGAGAAGAGGTCCTGATAGAGGTGGAAGTAGATACTTCCTTTGAGGTCATTGTAAAGGCAAGTTCAGAATTGTTCAGAGACGGTTTCATATTCCTTCTTGACGATGGACTTGAAGGGGATAGGGTGATGGGGGACAGGGTATATTCAAGAAGGATCATGATCGAAGGTGAACCCGGAAAATATCCCATTACGATCACCGTTGAGGATGAAGGGGTCCTTCTATCAAGGGAGGAGATGGTCCTAAGGATCAAAGGCACTTCAGAGCCAGTTGAAGGAAATGTTGGAGGGGCAGATCCATCCTGGACAATATTGTTGGTAATATTAATAATTCTGACCCTGATCTCGATCCTGATCCCGGTCATACTCATAAGGAGGGGTAGAACTGGAATTCCTGAAGAACCAATTCAAATATCCAGCCCCATCATCGCTGAAGTGATAGAGGATGATTTCCTACAGGGAGAGCTCTCCGTCCAGGGAGAGATGCCAGAGATATCCCAGTATACTCAGGGTTCCTACGAGGAAGGCTACTTCCAGGCCGAGTGATGTTGAAAGGAATACATAGGACCCAAATGCAGACCCATATATCAGACCGGGTGTAACTGAATGCATCCAGCCTCTATGTTTAAGAGGAAGGATTATCAGAAAATATCCAATAACGGTCAGGATCAGGAATAATGAGGAACCCTCGTTCCAGATGAAATTGAAAGCCTCGGAAATACCCTGGGCTGAAACTTTTCCAATGAAAGGAGGTATGATCCCGAAAGCACCGAAGATGGGGCCGATCGTCCACCTGATCCTTCCTCTTCCATCGATGTCAGGAAGGACTGAACCGAGGAATAGCGCCGCACAACCTAGACCCAGTCCCAAGATGAGATGGATGCCTTTATCTATGTCAAGGATAGATAACCCACTCTGGTAGGTTCCAAGGGCATATCCAGTTGAAATGACAAGGACAGCCATGGATGCAACTGACAGATGAATCTCCCATCTGGGCATGCCATCCCCTTTTTTAAGGATCGAGGTGTAAAATATAAATCATTTTTGCTCCTGATCTCATCTGAATGCTACAAAGGCTCTACCAAGGTTCCTTCTTTACACCAATCCAGTATCCAATATAGTTGGCGATAGTATGGGCGAGCCATGCTACAAAAAGGAATAACACAAGAGCGATCCATCCATTGTCAGCGATAAGGTCATCATACCACCATGGATAGAAAGGAAGAATGAAGATCGCAGTCCCGATAAGGTAATCCCATTGATCGAGCAGAGGAGTTTTTGTCCCCCTGGGTCTTTTCAATGCTCTCTTGATGTAACTGCCGATCATATCTCCGATCAAAGATCCCAATGCCATAGATGAAATTAGGAACAAAGATAGAGGAAACGGTCCCCAGAGGCTGTTTGAGACATCTGTTATTCCCAGGAGATGAAGGACGAGAAGAAGGATCAATCCAAGTATTGTGGCACTTAAGGAACCACCTATAAAACCTCTCCAGGTCTTGCCATCTCCCAGATATCTTCTCCCGTCTTTTCTTGTTTTTCCGAAATCGACAGGTTTTCCCCCTCCGGTGAATGGTGCGAATGTATTTGCCGTCATTGCAGGTATCAGAATAATGATGGTCCTCAACAGGTCTATAAGGACCGAGGCGATGTTGAGAGCGTCACCCATGGTTTTGCGGGAGTTTTTACATATGATATAACCTTATTTATGCACCTCTCTGTTAGAAACGTTTAAAACCACCGAGATGATAACCTGAATTCGATGGCTGACCCCAGGTTCCCGCCGGTTCAAGGTGGCCCCGCCAGACCAGGACCTTATTCCTCCAGAAGCGGTAAGATACCTCTTCTTCCAATTGCGTTGCTGGTTTTCTATGGTCTCTATATTGGGGTTTTGATCATTGCACCGGTCTTTTCCAAGGACTTTGAGGAGACCCTTGACGGATTCTTCCCCCCCAATTTTCGATTCATTGTAGGAGGGATATTGCTGGGAGTATTCGCTTTGATCCTGGTATTGAACCTTCTGGACAGAAGCACCCCAAAAGGTCCTCCACAGATCAATAGAACTGTTCCGGCGAGCGAGGCAAATAAGTTCAAACCGGTACAACCAGCACAGGCAAGGATAGTTACCCCCTCCCCACAAACTTCTACATCCACTCAGGTCAATACACCTCAGGCTGCTCAAATGAAGAAGGATGGACCGATATCGATGCCCCAACCTCCAAAGAAGACCATCGTGACTTATCCATCCGAAGTGGAGGGTGGGATATACGGTGAAACCTTTATAGAGCTGGGTCAGCAGAAGGTATTGAAGCTTAGGTCCATTGTGGTCGACGCCATATACCTGAACTGATATCTTATGGAGTGTTGTGATCATGCCCTCAAAAACCGGCCTTCTCATGGTAATCGCATTCCTGGTCCTATGTATTTCAGTTGATCATGACACTGGAGCAGAGGGTTTTCAAACACTATCCCGGTTCACCTTTGATGTGGATGGGGACCTTATCGACGATTCGATCTCTGGACCTGGGCCATTCCCTGTGATCATCCGTTTATCCGAGATGAAGGAATTGGATAATGTTGTTGATGCTGTGGAAAGGAATGGTGGAGAAATTCAATCAAAGTTCAGTATCATAGATGGATTTACAGCCATCATTCCAAAAATGTGTGAGATAAAGAAGATCTCTTCCATGTATGGTGTTTCCGTAATAGAAGCTCAAAGGGAACTTGATTTCATCATGGATACTTCTGTTCCTTCAACAAAAGCCTCCCAATCATCAATATATTCCCCACAGACCGCCCATGATATTGGATACACCGGCAAGGGTGTGACCATTGCTGTGATCGACTCAGGAGTTGATAATGAACACCCGATGCTTGAGGGAGCTTTCGTCGCCGGGGTGGATTTTACTTTGCCTGAATCACCATTAACACCAAGGGATGGAAGTTTTGATCCTGACGACAGGAACGGTCATGGGACAGGAGTGGCATCCATTGCATTGGGGCGAGAAGTAGATGGATTTGTTGGGGTTGCACCAAGTGCCGGATTGATAGACCTCAAAATGGGCACGAGTGCTCCAAGAGCATCGAATCCTCAAACAAGCGGTTTCCTTGATTCACTACAATGGTGTGTTGATAACCAGGGGACTGATTGGGGTGATGGATATGTTGGTGTGGACATCATTTCACTTAGTCTTAGCATAGGTCCTCCAGATGGGGCCAATGCCATTGCAGTTGATAACGTGGTCAAAGAAGGTATTGTCGTCATCCAGGGAGCGGGCAACTCTGCAGGTCCATATGAGGACCAGACAGATACCTCCTGGCCTGACGGATCGATCATCGTTGGTGGTATCGATCATATGGGTACCGTGGATAGGTCTGATGATATTTTCTGGTCAGGATCCACCTCAGGTCCCAGGATCGATGATGGTGATGAGGATAGATTGGATGAACTGAAGCCTGATCTGACCGCCCCCTCCGTTGATCTTTCCTTCGCTTCCCACTCAACAACATCCAATCTTCAAGGTGCTTCTGGAATGTCCTCTGGTTCCGGAACTTCATATGCCACACCCCACGTATCAGGCGTGGTGGCCTTGATGATGGAAGCAAATCCTTCCATCAGACCAGACTCAGTTAGGAACCCTGTAAAGATGATACTCCATCAATCCTCGGAGCCAAGGGGAGATCCGACATTTCCGGAGCTTTCCCCCTCATACAATGCAAATTATGGTTGGGGTATCCTTGATGCATACCAATCGGTGATATCAGCCAGGTCCTATACTGACACCAATCACAGACCCGTCATCACTTCCTTCACCGTTAATCCTAAGACCATTACAATCGGATCGACCGCAACCTTAACTGTTACCGCTACCGACATCGATGAGGACCAGTTAAGTTACACATTGGAGATAGATGATGGGTCAATTACCGGTTCCGGACCAACATGGCAGTGGACAGCACCAGATGAGGCTGGAGGCTATTCCTTCCTTGTTACGGTCATGGACCCTTCTGGAGCTTCAGACCAAAAACGGACAAATGTAGAAGTAACAGAGGGGATTCCCAACAGACCCCCTGTAATAACATCATTCAATGCAGATGACCGGAGTCTGAGTATAGGAGGGTCCACAAAGGTGACAGTCGTTGCTTTCGACCAAGATGATGACCCCCTTGACTTCGAGTATTACACCATTACCGGAACAATAACCGGACAGGGTGAGGAAGTGACCTATACGGCCCCCTCCCTCCCAGGAACAGATACTATAACCGTCATCGTATCGGATCCATCCGGGGCTTCTGACCAAAGGGACCTTACAATTACAATTATGAAGGACATCACCAATTCTCCTCCTTCTATATTGCTCCTTGACATCGAACCCGGAGAGGTGACCTCAAACAACACTGGATCAGATGTTATCCTCACTGCCACCATTGATGATCCAGACGGATACAACGATATCGATCTTGTCCTGGCTGACCTCAGCAGACTTGGTGGGTCAGATGGAGAAAGGATGTTCGATGACGGCAACTACCCGGATAACATCTCAAATGATGGTGTCTTTTCACTTCAGGTTCCGCTTCCCCAGACACCTCTGAACGGGATCTATTCCATTGAGGTCAGTGTTTATGACTCCGGTGGAGAGTCTGCAATTGACACCATAGACCTTGTGATAGACATACTTTCGGCCGGTGATGTAAGTTCCAGCGTCTCATCTGGTCCTGACCTCCTGATGATATTCTCTTCTCTTGGTGCAGTCCTTATTATTATGACGATCGTAGTAGTCTTTTTAATTTCAAGGGGTAGAAAGAAGAAAGGCCAGCTCACTCAATATGCCCAGCATCCTTACTATGCTCAGGTAAGATACAGGCCTTCCTCACCACCATCTATTCAGAATCCTTCCCAAACAGCTCCGATCCATGTAGGTCCTTCCTCCCAGGCCCCACCCAAGTTCAATGTTGTTTCCGGTCGATGACATTCTTTCTCTTGTAATCCATCGCCCGGGAGAAAGTTCCCATAAGAGAATTGAACTCTCTATAGTTCATCGAGGATCTGGAGATCATTCTTCTGAAATTCGTTCTTGCTATGGGTTTCTTATGATCTGGAACATTGGATACTTCCATTAATCTGTCATAGTGTTCCAATAAAGTCCTTTTCTCTGTTCCATTTATCGTTCTTGCGTTTCTCCTATATTGGAGATCCTCATCTTTGAAGAGCTCATATAGGATGACTCCAACCGAGTGTGAGAGGTTTAGGATAGGGTAATCCGGATTTGCTGGGATGGTTACCAACTGATCACAGATATCCAATTCATCGTTCATCAATCCAAAATCCTCTCTACCGAATGCGAGTCCTATCCTGCCTGATGTCATTCTTGTCCACCTCACAAGCTCTCCCGGAAGGATCGGATTTCTGTGATAGTTCTTCTCCGTTGAATCGGATATTCCCGAAGTTCCAACTATCGTATCCACAAGTTCAGTGGCTTCTTTGAAGGAAGATATGATAGTAGCACCGTCTAGAATGTTCCTGCCATGCATTGAATAGGCAATGGTCTGATCACCGAATTCTGGAGGATTTACGAGGATTAGTTCCTCAATGCCGAAGTTCCTGCAGAGCCGTGCTATTGACCCAACATTTCCTTCGTATTTAGGTTCCACAATTATTGGAACAAACCTCGACATATGATCCAGTTCCACACCACCTTCCCTCCTGAACCGTATAAAGGTATATTTGTTTCACCTCCATTCGGGTAACATGAGGTATGCTCTCAAGATCGGGTATGACGGTTCAAGGTTTCACGGGTCCCAGAGGCAAGCGGAAGATGATATCCTATCGGTTGATGGGGTCATAGTAAATGCTCTCAGGACCATTGGTGAATATGAAATTGGCAAGTGGCCTATTGAGTTCGCATCCAGGACGGATGCTGGAGTATCCGCATTGGGAAATGTGATCGCTCTGGAAACCGAAATGGAGATATCTGAGCTTATGAGGGCATTGAATGCAAATATGGACGGGGTGTGGTGTATCGCTTCTGGAAAAATTAGGGATCATCAAAATGTTAGGTGGGCAAATTCCAGATGGTACAGATATCATTTGAAACCGGGTGAAATAACATCTGAAGATCTGAAGGGTCTTGATTCGGCAGTGATGGAATTCGTTGGTTTCCATGATTTCACACATTTTTGCAGACTGGAGGATGGAAAGGACCCAAAAACCCACATCCAAAGGGCAAAAGCTGTGGACCTCGCGGGCAATGGGGAGATGGTGGTAATAGATATTGTTGGGGATAGATTTCTCTGGAATCAGATACGGAGGATGGTTGGAGCTGCTTTGCGAGTTACCCATGGTCAGATGGATATTGAGACCCTGAGGATCCTTCTGAGAGGTGAGTCAGCCCCAGAGAAGGATAGGATAAGGACTATGCCCCCAACAGGGCTTGTCCTTATGGATGTAAACTTCAAGGATATTGAATTCGAGATCGATCCTGAGGCTATTGAAATAGCATTGAATCGTAATTCGCAATCATCCTGGGAGGCTTCAGTCAAGGTATTGCTCCATTCTGCTCTCAGATCATTAAAGGGTTGATCCTATCAGAATTGGCTCCAACTCCATTTTATTGTCCGACCACAAATCCAATAATATAGTTGTAACAACCTTGACCGGTGAGAACATGAGAGTTGAGATCTCCATAATCATGGTATTAATTATACAGGCCTGTTTGGTTGCAGGCATTGTTGAAGGAGAGGAGGACAACGGCAATCCCGATTTCATTAAGTTCGATCCCATAACCATTAACGGTGAGGAAGATCTTACCGCTGAAAACGGTATTGTTTCAGGATCTGGAAGAGAAGATGATCCCTTTCTTGTATACCGATGGTGGATCAATGTATCATCAGGTACAGGAGTGATCCTGGAGAATGTGACCTCTCATCTCCTCATTTATGAGGTCGCTGTGACCCATTTTCTGGACATCGGGGATCCTTTGAATGTTACAGATTCTGGAATACTCATCAAGAATTGCTCAAATATAAGGATAGAAAGGTCCTATATCTATTACTTCAACATAGGTCTGGAGATCATCGGATCTGATAACATCCGTGTCCACGATTCCTCGTTCATCGAGAACCATAACGGAATAATGATGGAGGCAGATAATTCTTCAATTACTGGATGCATATGCTCATATAACACCCGATATGGGATCTTCATCAACAATTCGGACCACCTGGTCCTAAGGGATGTCCTTACGGATGCAAATTCATTCACTATAGGTCAGGGAGCAGGCGTACAATTGATAAATTGCTCGGACATTATTATGGAGGAATGTTTTGGCACCCTCAATTATGGAGATGGGATAAGTGTGATAGGGTCCTTGGATGGTTCCATCCGAGGGAGGGACCTTTTAATATCCAACTGTTACAGTGATTCGAATATCAATGGGATACTGGTTTCAAATATGGATAGGGTGCGGATAGAAGATACCAGATTCAGATACAATTCATATGGTGTTAACCTCCTTCATGTAACTGATGCCAGTATCAAAGGATCGTTCTTCTACAAGAATTCTTACGGTTTTGTTGGAAATCACCTCTCAGGATCACTTGTAGATGGAAACAGATTCGAATCCAACGATAACGGCCTTGTTCTTGATACATCTCTTGGGAACAAAGTAATGGACAACTATTTCGTCAATACGACCAAGGAAGCAGTCAAGGTAGTAACCACTAAACACATTTCATCCCCGTTGGGTCAAAATGTCATTTTCAGGAACACTTTCGAAAACAACAACAATAATGGCGATCAAGCAATAGATGGAACAGATACAACACGTTGGTCCGAAGAAGGAATGGGGAATTATTGGTCTGACTGGCAGGGGAAAGATACTGATATGGATGGTGTTGTAGACCGAGCGAAAGAATTGTTAGGTGGTGCAATAGACCCCTATCCACTACTCTTCACAACTGATCCAGAGAATAGAAATGAGGCTGAAATGGATATTACCGAGGCTTCTGAAGAGAGGGGACCTGAATATTGGATCGTCGTCTCCATTTCAGCAATAACATCCATTTTCATAGGAATGATCATCTTGTATAATCGGAAATCAGCGAGGAAGCGATAATAGCCAATCCTTAGAGAGTTAGTATTATCCATAAGAAGGGCAATGCACCACTGAGACTATGCTGGAAGAACTTGACGATTTCAAAGGAAAGACGATACCTCAATTCAATGAAAGGATCAATGATCTCTCTTTGAAACTTGGAGTCCTTCACAGACAGACAAAAGAAATGGGCATACCAATTATGATGGTGTTCGAGGGTTGGGACGTATCGGGTAAGTCATCAAGCATTAACAGTATGCTGATGGCCATGGATCCCAGGAACTACATGACCTATCCGATAAGAGCTCCAACAAAAGAGGAAGCCCTTAGGCCGTACCTCTGGAGGTTCTGGATCAAGACTCCGAAAAGGGGAAATATTTCTATCTTCGATAGGTCCTGGTATACAGGTGCGATCGAGGATAGGGTAAATGGGGATATCTCTGAAGGCGAACTCGAAAAGCTCCTTTTTCATATGAACTCCTTCGAGAGACAGCTCAGTGATGATGGTACATTGATCATCAAGTTCTTTCTCCATCTTTCCAGCGATGAACAGGAGAGGAGGTTAAGGAAGCTGGAGAAAGAACCACTAAGTCCCTATAGATATCTTCCAGATCACTGGGAAAGACACAAACATTACAATGAATACCGAAAATTATACGAGAAGATGCTGGAGAGAACATCAACTGAATGGGCACCCTGGAAACCTCTTCCAGCAGTGGACCCGGATATGACAAGTCTTGAAATTTTCAGGACAGTGACCTCAATAATGGAGAGAAGAAGAACAGAGATATTGTCGAACAAAGCTGATGGTCTTCCAGGATTCGAAAGAACGGTTAAACTCAAAGGAAAAGTGCCCGATATCATAAGTAAAATGGACCTATCCAAAGAAATCGGAAAGAAGGAATATTCGGAGAAATTAGAGAAATTACAAGGAAAGTTGATGGAACTTCAAACTGAAGTATACAAGAGAAAAGTTCCGGTAATGATCGTATATTCCGGTGTTGATGCTGCGGGGAAAGGAGGGAATATTCGTAGATTGGTACAAAAATTCGATCCAAGAGGTTACAAGGTCATACCTATAAGTGTCCCTACGGATGAAGAGCTCTCACATAATTATCTCTGGAGGTTCTGGAAAGAACTTTCTCAAGCTGGTAGAATTAACATATTCGACAGGTCCTGGTATGGTAGAGTATTGGTGGAGCGGGTGGAGGGACTCTGTTCAGAACAGGAATGGAAAAGGGCTTATAAGGAGATAAATGAAATGGAAGAGCAATGGTTGGATTTCGGTGCTGTTATTGTTAAATTCTGGCTTCAGATAGACAAACAAGAGCAGCTGAACCGGTTCAATGAGAGGATGAACAATCCCTATAAAAGATGGAAGATCACCGAGGATGATTGGAAGAACAGAGGTAAATGGGACAGGTATCTGGAATGTGAAAATGAGATGATATTCAGGACCAATACAAAAGGAGCTCCATGGACATTGGTGGAGGCGAATTCCAAGAAATATGCAAGGATAAAGACATTATCCACGATAGTACATTCCATTGAAAAGAAACTGAAGGACCTTGATAAAAAAAGATCTTCATGATTGGATCAACTCAATCAATGTCCCATCCGGGTCCTCGATAAATGCCAACCAGTTTCCGGGTGAAAGTTCAAAAGGTTCATCTGTGACATTATATCCTGCTTCCTTGATCCTTTCAACAAGACCTCTAAGATCTTCGACCTTAAAGGCAAGGTGGTCGAAGGTCCTCTTCATGTATTCCGCCTGTTGGTAATCCGACTGATCTTTGTAATGGGTCAATTCAAGGGAAAACTCGCCACGGTGATCTTTTAAGAAAGCTACTTCGGCTCTATTTTGAGGTATCTCTCTTCTTCTCTGGAGGACCATCCCTAAAATATTGGTGTAAAAATCCAAGGTTCTTTCCATATCAGAGGCTCTGATCGAAACGTGAGCAAAGGTCATGATCACCGGATCAGTTTTACATTGATAACAGTTTTCTAACAGCAATCGAACTTTTAATCAGTTTAATGGTAGATCGATCTGTTTAATATTGACCAAATCTTATAGTTTCACGTGCAAAATCCGTACAAAAGAGGTTAAATAAAATAAAAAAGACCTACAATCTCATTAATATACTTACGGTCTTGTTTTGACTTAATACTAAAGATGGATGGATGAATATGGTGTCGTTTAAGCCACTACTTTCAGCAAAGACTATCTTATGCATTTTCTCAATGATCATATCCTCACTCCTTTTCTTTCCAGGAGAAGCAATTGAAATATTCCCACTTTCATCGGAGAATTACATTGGTAAGACAGAAGATTTCGAGGTTTCCGGTTATTTCACGGAAAATATGGGACAGTGGGATGAAAGGATACTCTTTTCTTCCAGGACCGATTTTGGATTCGCTTATATTGAGAGTGATGGAATTTCCTATGACCTCAGGGAGGCCCACCATCTGTTAAGGGTATCTTTCAAAGGATCCTTTGGATCCCAACCATTCGGGTCTTCAGAAATGGATTTTCCATCCAATTTCTTCATCGGAGACGATCCAGACGGATGGATAACTGGAGCAAGGAGCTTCAAGGAAGTAACTTACAAGGATGTCTGGCCTGATATAGATTTAAGATATTACTTCAATGATCAGGGACTGAAGTATGACCTTGTCCTCAAGGAGAACGGTAATCCCGAGGATATTCACCTAGATGTTCAGGGTATCGAAGGATTATCAATAACGGACCTTGAAATGAAAATGCTCATATCGGATGATCTTTCGATAAACGACGGTAATCTCATCGCCTATTCCGATGCATCATTGAACCTTCCTGTTAGTTTCAAAGCGATCGATGGAACAGGTTACGGTTTCGAGATCGAGAAGAATAGAGGAGAAGTCGTTACGATTGATCCCCTCGTATACTCCTCTGTGATAGGGAGCAGCCGGGGGTGTTACCCCAGTGACTTGGTAAAGGATGAATTTAACTGCACTTATTTAACAGGAAATACTAACTCACCGGATTTTCCGAACACAACTGGAGCATATGATCAAGTATACAACGCATCGGACGTCTTTGTTACAAAATTGAACAGTTCTGGGACAGGGCTTGTTTTCTCGACGTTTCTGGGAGGGTGGTATGGAGATATGGTAAAAAGGATCCGCATCGATGAATCTCTGAACATCTATGTCTCTGGTGAGACATACGGACCCGATTTTCCAACAACACCCGGAGTGGTTCAGGAGGACTATTATTTAAATTCGGACATATTCATTTCAAAGTTCAATGCATCCGGTGATAAACTGCTCTATTCAACATTCGTCGGTGGTGATGGAGGAGATTTCGTACGGGATATGGAGGTAAAAAACGGTTGTGTCTATTTCGTTGGCGATTCACATTCTCATGATCTGCCTGGAGCTCATGGACCCCTGGGAGGTGTTCATGGGATCGCCTATTTTTCAATCCTTGATCCAAATGCTACCGGTTTCATCGACTCAATGGTATGGGATGGATACTACGGTGAGGTCCCCTGTGCAATTGAGATCGACCAGGATGGCACAGTTGTGATCGGGGGATGGACATCATCGAGTGATTTCCCGGTAACCCCGCATTCCTTCCAGTTAAGTAAAATAGGCATCACAACTAATGGTTTTATACTCAGGTATGATCCAGCTTCAAGGTTCACAATTTTCTCAAGCCTTGTTGGAGAATGCAAGGTTGAGGATCTTCTGCTTGACAAGGATTCCAACATAATCTACTGCGGGTACACCTGGGAGATGTGGGGAACCAATGCCATTTTCCCTTTAAGAAACGAGGGATACTGCTCCAGCTTCTCCGGATGGCGGGATGCCTTTTCTGCAAAGATGCTCTGGAACGGATCATCCATCGAATGGTCGACTCTTATCGGAGGTTCCTATAATGAGACCGCGAAAAGGGTGCATCTTGACCAGGCCGGGAATGTCTATCTCTACGGAGAGACCATTTCCCCCGACTTTCCTGTATCCAACGGAGCGTTCAGTAGCGTTTTTAGCGGGGAATCCGATGTTTTCATCTGCAAGTTCGACAACAATTGTTCGGATCTCAGGTATTCATCCTATCTTGGCGGCTCCGGGGAAGAGTGGGCGATTTCAAGCGTTCTTACGGATAAAAACAATATGACCTTGTTGGGAAATACGGGATCACCAGGATTTCCGGTTACCGAAGGGTCCTACAATACTTCACACGACGGCACCGGGGGGATGTTCCTTTCAGTGCTTACCATGCAGACCCTTCCAAGTGAACCTATTGAACTCCTCTGCAGAGGCAATGATGGGAATATTTCCCTTGAATGGAAGACTCCGGTCGATGACGGTGGATACTGTGAGATCAGCTACAACATATACAGGTCGCTGGACAGGGTATCATGGGAACTGTCGAATTTCAATATGACCAATACTTCATTCATCGACAACGAGGTGGATTACGGAATCGAATATCATTATCTTGTTAGATCACTGAATAAACTTGGTGAGGGGTCCGCAAGTAGGACCGTCAGCAATGTCTCAACTACAATTCCGGATCCACCAGAGAACCTCAGAACCGAGATAGGGTTAAGGGAGATATCCGTATTCTTCGATACTCCTTCTTTCGATGGTGGAATTCCCGTTACCGGATTCTCTCTTTACAGAAGTGAAAGATTAATCGCCAATCTATCTCCGGATGAGGACCAATATACTGACATGGATATTGAACAGGGAACTCAGTACGGTTACTGCCTCACATCATGGAACATCAACGGAGAGTCTGATCTTTCGGATACAGTTACTGCAGTCTCAAGGGACACACCTTCTGCTCCAAGAAATCCATATGCCAGGATTATCGGAGAGGAGGTTATCCTTACTTGGGAGGAACCGGAATCCTTCGGGGGTCTGGATATCAAGAAATATTTCATCTATAGGGGATTGGATGAAGCATCAATGGACCTGCATTCATCCTCTGAGGCAGAGGATCTTCTATTCCATGATTCGAACATACTGACGGGTGTGACTTACCATTACTCCATATCGGCTTTAAACGATCTCGGGGAATCCGAATGGACTCCTCTTGTTTCGTCGGTTCAATTGACAATACCTGGTCCACCTTTATATGTGAATGCGAAAGGAGGGATCGGTTTTATAGATCTTGAATGGAAAGGTCCTTCGGATGATGGTGGTTCGGGGGTTGAACAATACAGGCTGTTCCATGGAACATCGACAAAGACAGCAGTATTGCTAACAACATTGCCGGGAGATGTGACATCATTCAGGCACCTGGACCTGCAGGAAAATGTGGTTCATCTTTACTACTTGACTGCGGTGAATGAAATGGGGGAATCTGGAAGGTCCCATGTTGTATTCTGTCAGGTATTAGGGCTCCCCTCTCCTCCGAGGAATTTTACTGTCAAACCCGGAATCTCCATGATCAAACTGGAATGGAGAGCCCCCCTTGAACTAGGATCCGGGTCAATAATAGGATACAGGTTGATCAGTTTTTCAACTGATGAGGATTCTCAGAGAACAATAGACCTTGATCAGTCTTGGAGGTCCTATGAGGACCTAGATGTATCCAGGAAAACGATCTATACCTACCGGTTGCTGGCATTGGGTGAATACGGCACATCACAGCCTAGCATCAATCTTTCAGCCGTCCCCCTCTCAAATCCCGACAGCCCGGTATCATTGGAAATCAGGCCCAGCGGTGTGGGATTGATGCTTTCATGGTCACCTCCTGTTTTCGATGGAGGGTTGAATCTCACCTGGTATTCCATTCAGCGGAGAGAACTTGGTGGGATTTTTGGCAACCTGAGAAATGTCGATGCCAATACAACGAATTACGTTGACAACAGCGTTCAACCGGGTATCGAATATTGCTACAGGATATTGGCAATGAACAATGCCGGGAAATCGGAACCAAGTGAGGAGGTTCATGGAAGTACGGATGACATACCCGCTTCCCCTGACCAATTGACTGCAAGGTTAGTTGGAGATTCGGTGCTTCTCCAATGGTCCCACCAATACGAGGGATCGGGGCAGTTGTGGTTCAATGTGTACAGATCGGATCATAATCTTTCCCTTCAGAAGATCGCGGTTGTAGATGGTAGGTTAACCTCCTTTATTGATCTCCATTGCGAGCAGGGAGAATCCCTCGTATACAGAATTTCAGCTGAAAACGAGATAGGTGAAGGTCCAATGCGGGAGTCAGACCCGATCCTCATTCCGGGAATTTCCGAAAACGAGGAGAAGAGGGACAACTATCTGAGAATCTCCCTTTTCGCTTCTCTGTTGATCATGATCATCCTGATATCGGGATTTCTTATAGCGGGTAGAAGACAGCTTGATGATGATGAGATAATGCAGTGGGAGGAGGAATGATCCATGAGGTCTATTAGAGTGGAACCGGTAATCTCAACCGTCTCCATTTTGTTAATGTTGATATTGTCCTATCCAGTCCAATCGATAGAGGAAACGGACCGAACCCCCTTCTTGAATGAACCACAATCTGTTTTGAATTGCGAGCAGTATGGTACATCGGAATTCGTGGAGAATCTGGGACAATGGGAAGATACCATTTCCTTCATTGCCGAAACAGGATTCGGGCAGATCTCTTTGACCCCTTCATCCATGATGGTGAACCTGATAGAATCCGCTACGGATGAGACAGTTAGGGGCAATGTTCTCCGTTATGATTTCATAGATACGAATCATGCAGATCCTCTTGGATTTGACCTTTTATCGGGTATAAGCAATTATTTTAAGGGAGACGACGAAAGGGATTGGGTCACTGGTGCTGGAAGATTCTCAGGGGTCCATTATGAGGATTTATGGACTGGAATCGATCTGGATGTTGTCGGGGACGGGCCAAAATACGAATTCACGATGGAACCTTTCTCGGATCCCTCGGATATCATGATGAGGCTGTCGGGCCATATTTCTCTTTCGGTTGACGGGAATGCATTGCAGATTCAACTTGAAAATGGAATGTCAGTCGAGGATACAGGCCTTAAAGCATATTACAGGGACCTTCCGGAAGAAGAGATCGATGTCGAATTCCTCGTGATCGAGGAGGATACCTTCACATTTGAATTGGGAGAGTATGATGCCTCGAGAGCAGTAGTCATCGACCCCATTCTAAAGCAATCCACATTTATCGGAGGAACAGGGGTCGACAGCATCGGAAGGTCCGTTGTGGACGAGGATGGATACGTTTATACTGTCGGTTCCACCTGGTCTCTTGACTTTCCGGTAACAGAAGGTGCTTATTGTATCAACTGGAGCACATTTGATAATATTGTCGTCTTCAAGATCGACCCAACTCTGAAGAACCTCTCCTATTCAACCTACATCAGCGGGGCTGATATGGATTATGGTTATTCGATCGCCCTTTGCGGTGACGGAGATGTCATAGTGGCAGGTCATACACTTTCAACTGATTTCCCGACAACAGAAGGTGCCTATGACAGGTCCCTATTCAAGAAAGGATATGAGCGTTTCTATGATCTTTTCGTTCTGCGTTTGAATGTGAACGGGACCGACCTCGAATATTCCACCTACGTCGGGGATTACGGGACCGAAACCTTTCCGGTAGTATCTGTCGACAACAATGGAAGGGCCTTTGTTGCCGCAACTGTCTCTACGGGAAACTTCACAACCACATCTGGTGCCTATTCAAGGGATTTCAGTGGTATCAGCGACATCGGGCTCTTCGTTCTCAACCCTTCGGGAAGCGGGCTTGATTACTCGACTTTCATCGGTGGGTCAGGTTTTGATGAGCCAGCGGATATGGTCCTTTCCGGAGACCACCTGGTCTACCTGACCGGCAGGACCAATTCCACCGATATGCCCACAACACAGGGGGCTTATGACAGATCCTACAACGCCAACAAGACCGATGTCAATCCTTTCGTTCTGTGTTTCAACCTCACAAAAAACGATCTGGAGTTCTCAACATACATGAGCATTGGAGAGGGGAAATGTATCGCTCTCGATGATGATGGGAATATTTACGTTGGGGGAAGCACTTCATCATGGAGGTTCAAGACAACCGAAGGTGCTTTCCAGACCAATCTGAGCAGGAGATGGGACGGCATCCTTTTCAAACTTGATCCCTGGGGGCAAAACCTGATCTATTCCACATTCATAGGGGGATTAGAATATGATTACATACTGGATCTCGGAGTCAATTCAACGGGATCTGCCTTTATAACGGGTAGGACCATGTCAAAGGATTTTCCCTGCACTCAAGGAGCCTACGATGTCAATATTTCTACCCGATTCGACGTTTTCATTTCCTCGGTACTACCCGATGGCAGTGATCTGGTCTATTCTTCATTTCTGGGGGGGACAAGTGATGATCTTTCCTGTTCTATAAATCTCCTGGATGAAAGAACAGCCTGTATTACGGGATCCACATATTCCAGCGATTTCCCCACATTATCCGGATCGTATTCGAGCGGTTTCAAGGGTGCTACTGATTATTTTATAAGCATCATGAACTGTTCGATGGTAGAACTGCCACCAGCTCCACCATTGAACCTTACCGGAAGAATGGAGGGTGGAAAGGTCTATCTGGAATGGCTGGAACCCGATTGGGACGGTAACTGTCCAATCCTCGGGTACAATATTTCAAGGGGATACGAGACCGGCCACAAGACCTTTCTCGACAGTTCCCCCTCTACATACTTTATCGATGACGATGTTGATGTGACAAAAACATATTCCTATTATGTCACATCCAATAACATCATCGGAACCTCAACAACCTCTAACTGGATAACCGTGAAGGAAGCCGAACCTCCTCAATTCGTCGAGGACTTGACGACCACAAATATTGTCCCTGGCCAGGAACTAACATTCTCCGTGAAGGTAAAAGACAATGGCATACTGAGAAAGGTCAATCTCATCTTCAGTCTGGATCAGGGACCGTCATCAAACTTTACAATTTTCAATCAAGGTGATGACCTCTATTCCCTGACCACTTTCCTACCAGATAGTGAGTTCACACTTTCCTACCGATTCTATGCCCTTGATTCAAAGGGCAATCAAAATTCGACAGGAGAGAAGATAATTCCTGTCAGAGGTTCTTTCCTACCAAGATTCTTAGAGGATTTTACACCATCGGTAACCAGATCATATAAGGAATTGAAATTCTCCACAACCATTATTGACAACTGGGGTGTTGGAGAAGCTTACCTGGAATACTGGATAAACGAGGGTTATCACCGGAACAGGACAATGGGAAGCGATGATGATCAGTTCTTCCACAGAATTACTGTAACTGGAATGCCTGGGGATATTCTTCACTACGTATTCTCTGCCAAGGACCTTCATGGAAACTGGAATTCAACGGTTCCAATGACGGTGCAAATAATCGATGATACGCCTCCCATCTTGCTGGAGGATATAACTCCCGAGGAGGGAACAACCGGGGATCCATTCACCTTCCTTGTGGAGGCCGCAGACGATCATATAGGAACTGAAGTTAGATTGACCATGCGAATTGGAGAGGGTGATATTGATGTCATTGAAATGAAAATGGGAAACGGTTCACTCTTCTTCCATGAAGTTCTCCTTCCCCATACGAATGAGGATCTGCAATACTGTTTCGAACTAGAGGATCACTTCGGCAATACATGTGCCACCGGATGGAGGAATGTATCCATTCGGGATAACGATCCGCCCGTATTCAACTCCGATGAAAGCGAATTAGAGGCCCTTTCAGGTAGTTATTTCAGATTCAGTTGCGATGCCTCTGATAATATCGGGTTGGAAAAGGTAAGTGTCCAGTACTGGTTCGATCAGGGAAGCAGGATCACTGTTGATCTGAGGACAGGTGGTATGTTTTTCAATTATATGATCAAGGTGCCGGAGGAAATGACTAGGAGCATTCATTACATATTCCTGATGGAGGATACTTCGGGCAACTTTGCCGATGGTCCTATCTTAACCACAGGCATTAGGGATGGCCTGCCTCCAAAGATACGGTCTATAGATGATGTGACGATATACTCGGGAGAGGAATTGATCATAGAGGCCGATGTGTCGGACAACATCGGCATAGCCATGATTTACTGGTCAGGCCTTCCGTTTGGCGGCAACTTGTCGGTGTGGTCGGGGATCCTATCGGAAGAGGGTGAAAACGTAGTGGTGGTGACAGCGGAGGATCTAGCCGGTAATAAGGCAAGTGAGACTTTTTATATAACAGTCCTCCCAGTCGATTACGACTGGGACGAGGACACGATCCCTGACCTTTTGGAGATAGAATTGGGATTGGATCCAAGAGACAGGACAGACGGCGGACACGATCTCGATCATGATGGATTGAGCAATTTCTGGGAGTATAAAATAGGAACCCTGCTTGATCTTGCCGATACTGACGATGATTCAATGCCTGACGGATGGGAGGTCGAATACGATCTTGATCCATTGACCCCTTCAGGGGAAAATGATGCAGATGAGGACGGTTTCACAGATCTTGAGGAATACATAAATGGAACAGATCCTAGGGTTGCTGAAATCGAGGAGGATGAAAAAGGATATAGAATGTTCAGTATGCTGGATATCGCTCTTTTAATCCTTCTACTTACCATGTGCTTGATATTGATCTCGGTCCTGATCAAAAGGAGAAGGTTGAATTAATAGAATTATTTGGAAATATATCTACATTCTTGAAGATTCTGCAGATATTGCCATACAATATAATTGGATAGAAGGGAGAAGTTTCACTTTCCGTAATCTCCCTGTTGTCAAGGTTATATCCCGACTTTGACAGTTTAACCACTGATTTGACCACATTTTAATATTTGAC
>CBDDUX010000015.1:0-6557 GCA_965234725.1 Thermoplasmatota archaeon
TCGGATAACTCCCCATTTCGTCATGATTCGTCTTTTGGATTTCTCAGACACATTCTTAATATCTTTTTTTGTCTTATCATATAATTTAAATTCTTTCTTTGGATCAAATCCGAAAATATCCTTGACGAGTTGGTAGACATCATCCTGATCATAAGATGATGAATTGTAAAATCCTTTATGGCACAATAACCAATACTCGAAAGAAGGATTGGAATAACCCAGTATCAAAGGGTCTTTGGATTCCTTTCTGATCTTTTCAAATACCTCTTTGGTATTATTATCATCCTTGTCAAAAACACAGGCGATGCGGTCCCTTTTCTCATCGAACAGGTCCTCATTTATATTGAAATCATTATTCATGAATCGGATTGCCTTTTCAATTATCTGATCTGCCCTTGTAACCCCCGCCTCTCTGGGAACTATCTGCATTTTAACCCTTTCTGTCACCCTGAGGTCATCAAAATACCTTTTTTCAGTGGAACCTTCACAGAATATCCATATTTTACCAGTTCGCTTCAATCTGGAGGGCCTTCTTCTGGTCATTCTATCCCTCGAAAACAGATTCGTCGATAAAAGGAAGGCCACCCAGTCTGCCATTCAGATAGGCATTCTCGAAATTGATGGATTCTCTAAGGTCGAATTCGATAAGGGATGAAAGATTCGTCGAACGGTTCGGCTCCTTTGTGCAAATATAGACTTGATCTCTGCGGAAGATATCATCCTTTTTGAGAAGTGTTGTATCATGTGTCGTAATCACCAATTGACCGTTTCTTTTATTCTGCTTGCTGTGGAACAATCTTATGATGAATTCAGTTATATTGGGGTGAAGGTTCAATTCGAATTCATCAATTAAGAGGGTTTTCCCGTTTTCCATAATATCATAGATCGGACCCATCATATTCAATGTTTTATTCGTTCCTGTTGATTCCAGATCTTCCTTGAAAAGGATCTCTTCCCCCATATCATTCCGATGTACAAAGTTCAGATCGTAATAATCCTCTTCTTTTCGCTCCAATGGTTCTGATGATATGGATCCATCATTCAGATTGAAATTAAAACCCTTGAGTATCCGTTTTTCCCTGTTGATCCTTATGTCCTCTATCCCTCCAAAATCCGCTTTCTTGATGATGTTCAAACACCATTCCTTGAATTTGGGATCTTTCATTATTCTATCACGGGTGAAATATCCCCAGGATGGATCGAAAACCTGCATCACAACAACTAGGTCATTAACAAGATAATCATAAACCTCTGTCATTTTTTCATAATTATGATCATTGACTGCCTTTGGTAGGTATAATCTTTGCTTGATGGTTTCCTTTCCCCATTTCATTTGATCATTCTTGTCGAAAAAAAACCTGAATCTCCCATTGCTAGACCCTTCATTCCTCTTGAAGAATATCTTCCTGTTCTCCCCTTGCGGTTTGTAATAAAGAAATTCTTCGATGAAACCATTTTCGTCACAGGAAAATCCGTAGGTGTACCTTGTCTGATTCTTAATGAAAGTAAATTCGAATCTGCTTGGATCAAGTTTGGATCCTTCATCCAGTAGAAACGGGATACAAAGAAATTTTGTATCGACCTTGAATTGCTGGGAATTCCTGATCATATTCAGTGCAAAACTAACTGCCTTCATTAGATTGGATTTTCCGGAAGCGTTCGGTCCGTATATCGCTGCCGTTTTCAACAATCTATAATCTGAAACCTGAAAAAGGTTATCCTCCAGATTGTTGCTGGAAGTGGAATCAAGACTCAATACTACCTCATCCTTGATCGAAAGGAAGTTCTTCACCTTGAATTCTACAAGCATTTTATCACCTTGACGATGAGATAAGCAATGATGCATATAAGTTTTACCCATATTTGCATCTTTTTTACATATTTTGATATAGTCTAACGGATTCTGCAATATTTTTTGAATTATCTGATGAATTCCGGTATTATCAGTTTTTATTCAAGTGAATATCTTTTTTTTTAATGAAAGGTTCTTTAGAGGAGAATAGAAGATTGAATTGTTTGTTTGATCTCATAGAACCATTTTTTCAATGTCACGGGGTGGGGCCTCGATCGGGTAATCGAGGAACAGGTCCTTATTAAAGCGGTAAGGACCCTTCACATCCCGCACCCACCGGAAAGTTATATTCTCCACCTCCCATTATCTATCAAGGTGCGGGATAGAGTAAGATGTTGATATACCAATCCACCAAGCGGGGATTCCTCTATCCATTACATATCGATAACAGGAAAAAACCGTTGGGTGGAATGCTTCGAAACCATTCAGGTAACTTCAGTAGTCCTTCGATCCGGGAGTCATCCATAAAAAGAGAATCGATTTGTTCTTCATACTTTGTACCACGTCCATGTACTAATATGCTCTTAAATCTTACACGTTCATGGAAATATATATAAAGTCAGATTGAAATATCATCTCCATGAAGGATTCGATAAGGAGGTGGAACATCTGGTGGGAGAAACCCGATCATTTGAGGAATTTCACCGGAACGGAAAGGACCGCATTGAGCCGGATGACAGAAGAACTGGAGATACCGCACATCAAGGATATCATCGGGGTCAGAAGATGCGGCAAGACGGTTCTGATGTATCAGATCATATCCGAATTGATACGAAGCGGTGTCAAACCGGAAAACATTCTGTACCTGAACTTCGACGATCCCGAACTAGCCGATATGGATAAGGCACTCACATCCTCTCTTCAGATCGATCCCGATATCTCATATGTGTTCCTTGACGAGGTCCAGAACATCGAGGGATGGGAGAGGATCATCCGGGTCCATTATGACAGGAAGAAGTTCCATCGGATATTCGTTTCCGGATCCTCTGCATCTCTGATATCTCAAGATATAGGGAGGACTCTGACAGGAAGGCATTTGACAAGGGTGTTGACACCTTTCTCCTTCAGTGAATATCTGTCGGCACTGAATGTGGAAGGACCCATGGAAATCTCCAACAGGGAAAGGACGATCCATCATCTGGAAGAATATCTTGAGAACGGAGGCTTCCCGGAAACCCTGGACCTGGACAGTTTTGCCTCGAAATCGGTTCTTGTGGATTTGTACAACGATATATTGACAAGGGATATCGTATCCCGCTTCAATGCGGACCCCGATATTGTGAAGAAGATCGGGTATTACATGATGACGAACATATGCGGTAATTTCTCCCACAACAGCGTTGGTAGGGTCTTGAACCTTCATTACGATACAGTAAAGAAATATATCCCGTACTTCGAGGAGGTATTTCTCCTGATGGTTGTTCCCTTCTTTTCCTGGAAGATCAAAACAACACTGAAAAAGGACCTGAAATGCTACTCCATTGACACCGGACTTCGGAATGCCGTATCTTTCAAATTCTCCGATGATCTGGGAAAACTTGCTGAGAATACAGTAATGGTGGAGTTAAGGAGAAGAGGGAAAGATGTCTATTTCTGGCAAGGGAAGCGTGAGGTTGATTTCGTTATCAAGGAGGGATCAGAAATAACCGGGATCAATGTATCCTATACTGATGACATACATAAAAGGGAAAAGGAAGCCTTGCTGGAATTCCGTGAAAAATACAGAAACTCAAAGATCATATTGATAACGAAGGATACCGAAGGAACGGATGAGAACGGGATAGAACTTGTTCCACTTTGGAAGTGGCTTTTGATGGATCCGGATACTTGATAATCATGTTTATTTGACCCGAAGGTTTCGAATCTATCTGAACGGAAAACTGATCGTACCGGTGAGGACCTTACAAATATTGTAGTTTATCTTCAGGTCTCGGGGTGGGGCCTCGTCTTGGGGCCACAGATGGGCAATCGAGGAACAGGTCCTATATCATGGGTATCAGGACCTCTCACATCCCGCACCCACCGGAAAGTTATATTCTCCATCCCCCTTACCCCATCAAGGTGCGGGATAGAGAAAGATGTTGATATACCAATCCACCAAGCAGGGATTCCTCGATTCGGTCCTCAACGATACGATTGCCAGCGAAATCTCCGAGATCTACAAAAAGAAGATCGGCAAACCTAATGAGAAGGAGCTATCCGCATGGAACGATTCCATGCAGTACATGTTCAAGGTCCTCTCCACCGATGACATCCCCGGGAACGCCGGCATCGCAATCGAATTCAGGATCCCCTCTACATCGAAGAGGGTGGACTTTCTCATATCAGGATCCGATGAGGATAACAGGTCCGTAGTTATCGTTATTGAATTGAAGAGGTGGAGCGAGGTCGAACTCATCGAGGGAAAGGACGGATTGATAAGCACACCTCTCGGAAAGGGATGGCACAGCACCGTTCATCCCTCTTACCAGGCATGGTCCTACATGCATCTCCTCAGGGACTTCAACGAGACAGTCCAGGAAGAGAAAATCAGAGTCCAGCCATGCGCCTACCTCCACAATCTCGTGAAGGAGGATTATCCCGAGATAGAACATTCTTCCTACTCCGTTTACATCGAACAGGCCCCATTATACACAAAAGGAGAGGTCCTGAAACTCCGCGATTTCATACGGAAATATATCAGGATCGGGGATGATAGAGATACTCTCTTCAGAATAGATAACGGGAAGCTGAAACCTTCCAAATCACTTCAGGATCATCTTACAAGCCTTCTGAAAGGCAACAAGGAATTCGTGATGATCGACGACCAGAAGATAGTCTACGAGTCAGCAGTTGACTGGGCGGTGCAATCGAGGAAGGACATGAGAAAGAGAGTTATCGTCGTGGAGGGAGGACCCGGTACCGGGAAATCCGTGGTGGCGGTGAACCTTCTGGTGGAATTGACGAAAAGAGGTCTTGTAACCAATTATGTAAGCAAGAACTCGGCTCCCAGGAACGTCTACTCCACTCATCTGAAGAAGTCCTTCACCAAATCTCATATCGATAACCTCTTCAAGGGATCCGGGACCTATGTGAATGCAGAGGAGAACCTATTCGACGCTCTTATCGTTGACGAGGCTCACAGGTTGAATGAGAAATCAGGGATGTTCAGAAATTACGGAGAGAACCAGATCAAGGAGATAATTGACGCCTCCAAGTTCTCCATCTTCTTCATAGACGAGGGGCAGAAGATACATATCCATGATATCGGGGAGACCTCGGAGATCATGAGGTTCGCAGGGGAGAGGAATGCAAAATACCTCCAGATGGAGCTTGCATCCCAGTTCAGATGCGGTGGATCGGACGGGTACCTCGCCTGGCTGGATGATGTTCTTGAGATTAGGGAGACTGCCAACAAGGAAGGGTTCGACGGGGATTTCGATTTCAGGATCGTTGAGGACCCCACTGAGTTGAAGGACCTGATCTTTGAAAGAAATCAATACAACAACAAAGCAAGATTGCTTGCAGGTTACTGCTGGAACTGGATCTCCCAGGGAAAGAACAATCCCAATGTCTTCGACATAGAGATCCCGGAATACGGCTTCGCAATGAGCTGGAACCTGGGGAATACAACAACCTGGGCAATCGATCCAGAATCCGTCAACGAGATCGGCTGCATTCACACATCCCAGGGCCTGGAGTTTGATTACGTCGGAGTTATAATAGGTCCTGACCTTCGATACGAAGACGGAAGGATCGTCACCGATTTCACAGAGAGAGCCAAGACCGACCAGTCCCTCAAAGGCATCAAGGGCCTCTTCAGGAAGGACCCTGAACAAGCCGAGAGGATCGCCGACGACATCATCAAGAACACGTATAGGACCCTTATGACCAGAGGTATGAAGGGGTGCTATGTTTACTGTGTGGATGAAGGTCTGCAAGAATACCTCAAGAGAAGATTGAAGAATGTTACCTGAATTTTCATTTTATTTTGGTCCAGGTCTCGGCGTGGGGCCACACATGGGGCCACACTCGGGGCCTCGCCGCGGGCAAAATAGGTCTCATTACAGGTCAACGTGATTGTGAACATACGTTTTCTGCACTCAATATTTTTTGAGATTTTTCTTATATTTATTGATATGTTCAAGCCTCGATGTGGGGCCTCGATCGGGCATATGTGTTTTTTGCTCTATATGAACGATTCCTCACCCCAACACAGCTTCTCAATGAGCTGGAACCTGGGGAACACATCAACGTGGGCTATCGATCCCGAGTCCGTCAACGAGATCGGCTGCATCCACACATCCCAGGGCCTGGAGTTCGATTACGTGGGAGTAATAATAGGTCCTGACCTCCGATACGAAGACGGAAGGATCGTCACCGATTTCACTGAGAGAGCCAAGACCGACCAATCTCTAAAGGGAATCAAGGGCCTCTTCAGGAAGGACCCTGACCAAGCAGAGAGGATCGCCGACAACATCATCAAGAATACGTATAGGACCTTGATGACCCGAGGCATGAAGGGATGTTATGTTTATTGTGTGGATGAGGGATTGGGGGCGTATTTTAAGGACCGATTAAAAGGTGTTGATAGATGAATATATTTAATGTTTAAAGCCAAGCCGAACTCATAACTCTTGATTTTGTCGTGTTCTAGCTTTATAAAATAATTAATCTCAGTACTTCACTAAGTTCCTCCCAGATATGATGGATTTTCGTATACAAG
>CBDDUX010000016.1:0-5527 GCA_965234725.1 Thermoplasmatota archaeon
TCCTCCGTTGGTTGATTTGGAGAATTTGATGCATGGTCTGTCAATGGAAGTATCCTGGTTGTCGTTTCCGTTAGAGTCTGTAGAGAAATCCCACCATACGATGTAAGCAGTATCTTCCACTGCAACAAGCCTGGGAGAATATGTTCTGTACATAGGCCATACAATAGGTTTTGGCATTCTTACCGGTATATCAAAGTTCAATGTGGGATATTCAGCCAGGTTAGATATTGATGATCTGGTGAGATATACATCCATTTTGTGAAGAGCATCCGTATCCCATGCTATCATCACATAATCCCCATCGGATGCTACAGTAGGATTGAACTGTGTATAAGTTTGATTTTCAGGATCCGATTGATCTTTTACCTTCTGCGGAGCTGACCATGTGATCCCATCGTCTGTTGAATAAGCCATCATTACCCTGCTTGATTCTGTCCAGACGACGAAAATGTTGCCTTTGTGGTCATAAGCGATCTCGATGTTCCTCATTTTGTTGTTGGGGTATCCCGCATGTGCATCGTCCGTGACCTGCACTGCCGTAGACCAGGTACTTCCTCCGTCTGTTGATGTCTGGACCATGATATAGAACTCGATAGAGGTGGTTCCCGGTGAGTTGTCCAGGTAAGCTAGTGCAATGGTCCTGGAATCGTTGTATGTGAATACATCGAGTGCAGGATACAGCTGTTTATCATCCCCGTCCGGATTTACCAGAAGGTCCTGAGCTGCCTGGAATCCGTTCCCTGCGTTGATGGACCTCTGGAAGAAGATGTGGGGGTTGTTTGGTCCTGCGGAGTAATCCTCGTAAGCGATATAGACTTCCGCAGTATCCCCAGTTCCCCATGCACCGATATCCATTCTATCCTGGTCTCTGTTATCGTTGACAACCGCATGGTTTCCGCTGAATGTGATGCTTCCTCCAACAGGCAGGATGCACAGGAGAAGGATCAATATGCTTCCGGTGGTAACCCATTTTCCGTTCATTTCTTTCACTCCACCTCTCTCATCCCTCCTGTTATTGATAAAAGAAAGGAAAAGATGTCTTTGAAATGGTATCAAATATGGCCATTATGTATCATTTTCAATCCAACCTTTTTGTAAGTGGAAGGGTATCTTGGAACGCTTATTCATGAAACAGAAGGAAGAATACCTGAGGCGGATCACACTTGAGGCAAAGCTGCTTCTGTTATTGAATGGTCATTTGGGTTCAGAGGACCTGGTAACCGTTCCGGATGTCATCACACAGGGAGGAATGGCAAGGGAATTCCGGATAAGGCGGAACAACATATCCAGATCCCTCTCCGAACTTTCAGGAAGAGGATATATCCGGTCCAGGACGAAGCATATCAAGGGTCTGCAGAGAAGAAGAAAGGCCTACTTCCTTACTGAAGAAGGAATAAATGAGGCACAGAGTGTGATAAGGGATATTTCCCCTCGATTGATCTCTGTAAGGAATCTTGAAGGCGCCCTCGTTGAATGGACCTTCGAGAGACTGCGGAAGGAGATATCCACACTTCTGCATAGGAATGTCCTCCATTACGAGGTGATATCCGGATATCTGGATGATGAGATCTGCGATCTCAACTCACTCATGGAAGGAGAAAAGGAGATTCCCGTTGGGAATATACCAATGGTCGGAGATGTGTTTGGCAGGGAGAATGAGATAGGTCTGATCTCAAGAGCATTGGAGGATAAGGTGAACCTGATATCGATAATAGGTATCGCGGGGATAGGCAAGACAACACTTGTTGCAGAAGCGGTTACGAAGATCAAGAAGACTGTGATCTGGAAGGACCTGGACCCCTGGATGTCCCCCGACATCCTCCTGGACGAGCTGGAATCACATTCATCAGGTCATAGGACCGGATCCTTGAGCGGGAGGGACAAGTACCGAAGATCAAGGGTCCTTTCAAAGTCCTACGCTTCTTCCGGATCGATCGTGGTTCTCGATGATGTTCACAGATGCGGAAAGGAGATGCGTGACCTCCTCTCCATATTTGTCGATCTTTCAAGGAAGGATGGTTGGACATTGATCCTCTTATCCCGGGTCAGGCCGCCTCTCTATACCATCTCTGAGGCTCTCTCAACAAACAAACTGCTGGAGATCACGTTATCCGGTTTGGAGATGGAGGGTTCGATCGACCTGATGAAAGCCCTTTCAGTACCGGAAAATGAAATGGAGGATATATACCGGACGACCGAAGGCCATCCTCTTGCAATTTCCCTGTGTTCTCTGAACCCCGGGGCAGATTCGGAGATCCTCATGAACTCGTTCAAACTATTCCTGAGGGAGAGGGTCCTTTCGGAGCTGGGTAAAAAAGAGAATGAGTTGATGGAACTGCTTTCAGCATTTGATCTTCCCATTGACCCTCGGTCCCTTGACATTGATGATGTGATATCTACGGTAAGGGACCTTTCGAACAGGGCCCTATTGATCACCTATCCTGACGGATCCTTGGACCTTCACGATTCCATCCGGGAAGGAATCAGGGAAACAATGTCACGGGAGAGATTTCAGGAACTCAGAGGATCTGTAAGGGAACATTACAGGAAAGGTTCCTCAGATACGGATATGGTACAGTTCCTGATGCTCACTTCCGAGCTTTCTGATAAAGATGAGCTTCTTGGATCTCTTCTCGAACATGGTGACTACCTGGTAGGAAGGGGTTTCCTTCCTGTTGCAAGATTGTCCCTTTCAAAGGACCTGAGGCCGGAAGATCCACAAGACATCGTTCGTCTGGAAGTGTTAAGGTATGATTCCTCCCTCCTCCTCGGGAATGAAGATGATGCATGTAAACATCTTAAGAGAGCTGGTTCCAGGGCTGAAGCACTTCTAAGGTCCTCCAGGGACCCCAGATCCCTGGAACTGACAGTGATAGTACTGAACAGACTGGCAGAAAGAGCTCTCAGAGAGGGTCTGCATCGCGATGTGATCCAGAGGCTGGGCAAGGGCCTTGAATTGGCAAGGGATGCCGGAGCCAGGGATCAGGAGGCCAGGCTCCTGAGCAATATTGGGACCGCATACATGGACCTGGGGGATCCCGATACGGCTGGGAGATTCTTCTCGGATTCCCTGGATATTTTTACAGATATAGGTGACACGCGAGGGGAATCGATAACCAGATTGAACATGGGAGGGGCACTTTCAAGGACAATGGACCTGCCGGGAGCTCTCAGACAGTATTTGGAATGCATCCGAGTATCTCGGAAGGATGACCTGATCCGAATATCTTCCCAGGCATCATTCAGGGTCGGTAAGCTCTACAGTATTGTCAAGGAGGGTGACGAAGCTGTCAAATATTTTGATGAAGCAGCTGTTGGATATGCAAGGATAGGCGATATTGACTACTCGCTGCTGGTGCTTTCGAAGATGGCTGTTCTTCCAGGCTCCAGACCCAATGCACAAGATATGAACAATACCGTTGAGAGGATAGTCAAGGTCATAAAAGGTGGAGGATTCGGAATGATAAAACAGCTCTTCCGGACAAGGAACGATCGGTTGGACTCGGATCTGAATATTTTGACACTTATCAGTGATTCATATGGTGGAGAAAGAATAGACCTCAAGAGGCTCAAGGCTGTCTTCGAAACAAGTGAGGAAGGATCCAATGAAGGGCCTCAAAGACTGAGGAAGGATATATTGAGGATAGTACTCCTCAGAGATGATGCAAAAATAGATACTGCGATCATCGGATTCCTGAAGGAAGGGAATGCCTGATTTTGAAGGGCCATGAATATATCAAAGTGAAATATCAGAATAAATACTAAATAATCCCCCTTCTTTTTAATAGAGGAAGTCTGACCATGCTCCTTGACATAGCCGTTGATGATCCACTAGTGGCCTTGCCACTATTACTCATAGGTTTTTGTCTGGTCATCTACGGCAGGGAGATATTGGAAGTGCTCTCATTCCCCATCGGTGCTCTGGCCGGTGGAGTCCTTGCATATATGATCATGAGGGGTTTTCTGGCTCCTTATGAGATCCCTTTGATAATAGAGATTCTTGTGGCATTCGTTCTTGTTCTTTTAGGTGGCATAATGGGACCTGGGACCATGGTGATGGTGATCTCGGTGATCATTTCACTCGCCGTGGTCGATGTTATGAACATTGTCCTGGGGGAAGGGAACGAGATAATTGCCTGGATCATTGGCTGTCTGTTCTTTGCGGTAATGATCTATCCTGTCCAGAGATTCCTACCTTTTTCATCGGCTGTTACAGGTGGTGTCCTCATTTCAATGGGAACGTTCATCCTGATCGATGGTGTGGATCCACTGACAATGATGATCATTCAGTTGACAATGATCATATTACTCGGTGTAGGCGGTGGAGTATTACAGACCTGGATGAAGAAAAGGTTGGACAAAATGAATGAAGAACCTGTGTGGGTCCCGACGGCTATCTGATCGTCAGCTTCTGGAAAGTCTTTTTATCTCCTCGGATACGGTCCTCTCGAACCTCTTCCATCCTATTATGACCTGATGGACCGAGTATCTTGGATCGTCAATGATTACTGCAAGATCGTCAAGCTGGTCAAATAGATCGGGTTCTATCTCAAATCTCTGGGAAAGTAAAAGCAGTTTAACCCTGGCATTCTGGATCTCCTGCCTCACGAAGAACCTGAAGAAAAGCTCGGTCATATCCACCTTGATCTTACCAGATTCTATGTCAGAGGATATCTTCCTGATCCTGCGGGCATCTTCTTCCTGATCGAGGTAAAGGGCGCGAAGGGCCTGCATAGTTTCGAAGAAACCACCCTTGATCTCGATGACCTTTTCCCCCTCGGTGGAGATCTCAGGAGCCGATAGCAATCTGATATCCCTCTCCAGGGAATCAAGCCTCTCATTGATCTGGTCCATTTCCTTTTTAATATCCTCCAGATCTTCCCTTTTCATCATATCTCGAACCCCCTACTCCATTATCTGATTTTCCGCAGTGATACTATCCATGGCGGAATGTATGGTAAGGGTAGAAGGATCGGATACTAGAACGATCGTAAATCGAGATCATACACTGGGAGTAAAGTCCATATTGAAAATCATGAGAGAGGTCCTTTCAATGGATATCTATCTTCTTTCCACCTTTCAGAGGATTCTTCATCGGAAGGACAATGTCCAATAGTCCCTCATCGTAGTGTGCCTTCACGGTTTCCACATCTACGGGATGTGCGAGCATCCAGCATCCCGAGATATCCTTATCTCCCTTTTTCCCCTTGATACAGAGTCCATTCTCCATGACCTCAAGGTCGATATCCTCCTTCTTTACACCCGGAAGCTCAACCTGGGCATAGTAGTTCTCCAGGTCGTGGTTAATGTACATACACGGCATTATGGTATCGCCGCTTCCTTCCATACAGTCGTTCATTTTTCAAACCTCCATGATTACAACAAACGACGAATGGAGTAATACATGATCCCTATCCTTTGAGGTATGCATGTCGAAAAGTGTTGACAGTTATTGACTGCCATACATTATAGAAAAGAAGCACTCATGACCCTACGGGCCACACATAAGGATGAAAATCGGTTGGTC
>CBDDUX010000017.1:0-9723 GCA_965234725.1 Thermoplasmatota archaeon
CCACAACAATAACTTAAGTGGAGAATGGCTTTGAGATCGTTACCGAGTATCGCCGAATACGGCAAAATCTAAATGGTGAGAATATGTTTCCTAAAGTGGACGAAACCGGCAATTTTGAGGAGAATTGAGGAGGAGTATATGAAGAAAAATATTGTGATATTGTTTTCTCTTTTGACCTCAATCCTTTTTCTATCTGGGTGTTTTGAACCCACAATAAATGATTATGAAGATGACAATGAAGAAAATGATGGAACAGTTGACATTGAAGATCAGGATACCTCTCAACCTGATGACAATATTACTAATGATGAAGGACCTCAGAACAACTCAGATGATATTGAAGAACCTTCAAATGATCCAGATCAGGAATACTACATATACGAATACCAAGCAAAGGGATATTGTTATAATCCAGAGTATCCTGAAACCGGTCCTTCTAGTCAAACTTTACATTTGAATTGGGAGGAACTCACTGGACATAGAATTAAAAAACAGATTTCATGTGAGATAACACTTATCGCAGAGGATGATCACTATGGATCTTATTCGGATGAAGATACAGGAGATATCTTCATTTTGTATCATTCGATATATAACAAAACCACTGGAGAGATTGAGGTAGCCTTTCAGGATATTTCATTTCCTGGGCAATGTGGATCTTATTTTAAAATTCATTTGGAAAACATCACAGGTGGAGTATGTCTACTGCCAATATACGATCTGGAGATCAGCATTTCAAATTGCGGATCATATCCAAAATATTGGAAAGCGGGTTTATTTTCCGAACCTGATCCAGGTAATGAGTGGATAGTTGAAATTAAATTCATTTACATCCCAGAATAACGGTTGCCGGAAATCGCCGAATACGGCAAAATCTAAATGGTGAGAAGATGTTTCCTAAAGTGGACGAATACGGAAAGGGAGAAGAGCAATTCTAACACGAAAGGAAGGAATAGAGAGTCCACATTTCCAGAGAGATCTTCCCGTTTGGGGTCAATCACTTCTTCTATTTCACCGGTCCAAGACTCTTTCAGAAAATGGAAGGATCCGGATAGTATCAAAAGATTGAATCCTCCATGAGATATTGATTAAAGATTATTGAAGAGAGTATAGAAAAAAGGAATCACTCTTATTCATTCCAACAATGTCTCAAAGAATATTAAAAGGACCCCTTCGATACAATTGATGTGGAGGAAATGTCAGGAATAGAAGTAGGGGTGAGGTTCTGAGAAGGATCCTCATCTTCTTGATATTTGGATCGTTGATAGTGAGCAGCCTATCTTTCAATTCTATCCAGGGAGCAGAGAATGATGGAGAGGAACAGGGTAGATATTTTGGTTCGGAGAGAATCTACAACACCACTAGATCAATGAGCGGTGGGATGGGAGCCGGAGATCTTGATGGTGATGGCGACATAGAGGTGGTGTTCTGTGATTTCTCCGGGAATGTGGTAATGCTCTCTCCCCAGACCGATGGCAGTTTCAATGCTCTCCCCATCTGGGAGGAGGAAGGTCCCCAGGGAACCGACAGAGGTCTTTTCGATCTCGTTGTTGCAGATGTCCTTGAAAACTTTCCCGGACCCGAGATCCTTGTTGGAGGATTTTCCGGTAATCTTTATGCCATCTATATGGATGGTGGTCTATGGACCCACACGATACTCTACACGACCCCTATGTATGATGATACCAAGAGGATAAGGATATTCGATATAGAGGTCGCAGATGTCGATCCGGCCCCGGGGAAGGAGATATTGATAGGATCGATGATAAACGATCAGTTGGGACCGGACAGGTATCTGAGGTATGTATACAGGTCCGGATCCGACTGGGATTCCGTGGAGATTGAGGTCCCGGATGCTGTAAAGGTCATCGATGTGGGGGATGCCGATCCGACCCTGGACGGAGATGAGATCTATATCACCACATCCGGTTGGAACGAGATGGGTGGAACCGATTCCTCTCTTGTTCAACTTCACAGGAACGGAACAAGTTGGGATCAAAGGACTATATTCCGGAATCCGGAGAACCTCATAGCCAATGTCAGGGTGGGGGAGTTCTGGTCCGGTCATGACGGAAATGAATTGATAACCGCAGGGCTTTCGGGCTGGTGCCGTGTGTTCTGGGAAGAAAGTGGAGCTTTCTTGAGAAAGGATGTGTTCCAGGCCAAGAAATCAACTGGTGAAAGTACTGCTATTGAAGGGCTTGCCATCGGAGATTTCAATCCCCGCCATGATGGTGATGAAGCGATGGTCACGGGTTACTACAACGTTGTCACTCAGGTATATGAGGTTGATGGAGAGGTCGTTGGTGAAACAGCATGGAAGACCGATATCGACAATATCAGGCTTGAATTCGCAGGTGTGGAGGTTGTCGACGTTTCCGACAAGTTCTCGGGGAACGAGGTCCTTGTGGCTAGCCTGGCCGGATGGATAGAAATGTTATACTTTCAGGATGACGGTCTTTCCTTGATCCTTCCTGACGGCACAGTGGAGGTGGATGTGGATTCCGCCGAACAGTTCAATATCGGGATCATACCGGAAGGAACAGTCTCAGGTGACCTTGTTGTTGATATTACGGGAGGGGAAATGGTAGATCTGATCTTTGAAAGGGATCATTCCCTTGTGCAAGGGGAGAGATTGAACGTTCCTGTTGTGATCGATCCGCTCTCGGGAGAGGAGAGGACGTTCAGATTGAACGTCACAGTTACCGTTGGTAATTTTTCAAGGTCCGAAGAGGTGACCGTTAGGATCGTCCCTGCAGGTGGTGGTTTTTCCATACTGGTCCAATCTTCCATGGTAGTTCTCTATGATAAAGGAGGGAATACCGTAACATCTAAGGTTTCACTTGTTGGTGCCGAATCCTATGATCAGATAGAACTTTCTATCAATGAGGTGAATGGACTTTCGGTAATGGTAGATTCACCTATCAGACCTGGTGATACAAAGAACCTGATCATTCAGGCGGATCTCGGTTTCATCGGGAGCAGGACCCTTACCTTGACAGGTTCATACAATGGTGTTCCAATTGCACAGGCCAGCATCATGGTGGAGGTCAAATCGCTCTCACAGGAACTTGATTTCCAGCTGAAGAAGGATTCCAATGACAGGTATTTCGTCAGGGTCTTCATGAACGGTTCAGCTCCAGTTAAGGGAATGACAATCGCCATACAGCTTGGTGATGAGGTGATCTACAGGACCACCCTTGATATGGATCCGAACTCTCAGGTGGACCTTCCCCCGCTTGCTCTCGAGAAGGGAGATAAAGGTCAGATTTCTATCAATGCAACGAACGTGGCTGATGATGATATAGAGATCATGAACCTGGGACCTGTTGAGATCCCTGACGATGAGAAGGACAAGAGCAGCGGTTGGGAGATCCTTCTTGGAGGAGTGATCCTTGTTTTCGCCATCGTAGTTGTTGTTATTTTATTTCTCTTCACGAAACCGAAACAGGAACCCGGAGATGATGCTTCGATAGAGGGTATCGGAGGGAGAAGGAAATATGAATACAGGACCCGCGAGGAGCCTCTTAGGAGGGGCCACATTCCTGAAAGGGAGGTCCCGAGAAGGAGAGCTGAACCGAGAGGTCCTCCCAGAAGACCCGGAGGACCGAGGTCCTAGAGATCGATCCTGATCGGGTCCTCAGGAGCGGGGTCTGGTTCCCTCTCCTTCCGACGTTGTCGAGGGGCTTCAGACCTTGCGTGTATTTGCCACATCTTCAAGCACTGCCCTCCATCTTCTCTGCCTGTCTGCACACGGGCAGGGCGGAGCCGATTTGCATCATCTCCGCAGATTCTCGCCAAGTTAGCCCGGCGCACCCGATTTTCGCCGAGAGAGGCAAAAACTAAATGGTGAGAAGATGTTTCCGGAAGTGGACGAAATAGGCAAAATCAAGCAGGAATTCGACACCTCATTCTTGCCCTTTTAAATCCTCAATCTGTTCGTGAATATAGTCTTTCAACTCAGAGGTAGTCATACCTTCTTCATCTTTTTCAGGAGCAGGAACACCATAGAGGTCCTCGTATGAGAGTTGATGTTCATCTTTTTCATGCTTCAATTTCTCTCTTTCTTCATCTCCTTTTCTCCTTGCTTCTTCATCCATTTGCTTTTTCTTTATCATGAAGAAGAAGATACCAAGAGCAAGCGAGATGACGACTATTACCACGATTATTATTATCAGGAACAATGATGATGATGATGAACTCTCCGCTTTACCCACTTCTATATCGAAGATTGCAGTATTTGTTTCTATTCCATCTGAAACTTCAACAGAAACTGTATGGAGCATTACTTGGTTGTCTTCCGGGGTCCACCTTATCATGCCAGTTTCCTCACTGATCGTCATCCCTTCAGGAGCATCCACCAGTGAATATCTCAGATTAGGAATGTCCTCCGTATCCTGATCCGTGCAGGATATCTTGAATTTGAAATTTGCTCCAGCTGATATCTTCTGGTCCTCGATTGTTTTGAATGTGGGTTGGTAGTTGACTCTGAATGACATCACTCCTGAAGTGCACAAACCGTCAGAACAACCGTCATTTGGGATTACAGTCCAAAAGTAGGTCTTTCCCGGGTCCAAACCATTTAGGGTGATATTTTCATTGGCATGGTCAGAGATATAAAGGGCCTCTTCACGGAGAACAGTAACGTAAATTTCTGTTTGGTGGACATAGATATCATAAGTTATCGGTTCATCCTCTGGGTCGGACCCTGACCATGTCAAGATCGTTCCTGCGGATGATGTCCTCATCCCGCTTGTGGGCCCCAGCAATTCGACTATTGGCGGTTCTGTTGGGTAAACAGTAATCGTAAATGTTTTGTTATTAAGTACGTGACCATCGGAGACAGAGACCTTCACCTCGAGTTTATATGGTTCCTTGGAGAAGATATTGACATCCGCGGTCCAGTTGATAAGTCCAGAATCCTCATCGATGGTGATATCCGAAATTGGATTCGATGATATCGAGAACTCCAGCATATCATTATCATTATCGATGGCGTTGACATCGAACATGAAGTTCATACCATGTACAATCTGAGCATTTGATGGGAAGTCTGTCCATGTAGGAGGATCGTTGACATCTTCAACCAAGAGATTGAATAGATGGGAATCCATTAATCCTTCCATATCCATGACCGTTACGTTTACCGACCAAACACCAATGTCAGTATTATCAGGGATTCCTTTTAGTATGCCCTCTTGGTCAATGGAAAGAAAATCCGCATCGGTGGTTACCTCCCAAATATGGATGTCATCAATGTCCGGATCAAATAATTCATAGTTACGATAATATTCTTCACCCTGCTTGCAGGTAGTAATATCGGTATTTGTGATAGTTGGTGCCCTATTAAAATTAAAAACTTCCAATTGAAAATTTGTGGTATTTGTCCCTCCATTTCCGTCGTCAACAGAAACAGAAATATTCCAAATACCAATATCTTCTTTCAAGGGAATGCCATATACCTCACCAGTTCTCATATCTATATCAAGCCAGTATGCTCCGAACTTGGTCCATTTCATATCGCCATGGCCGTCATTGGTGCAATTATAATCCACATTATAGTTTTCTCCTTCATTTGCGATGAGAACATTCTCGGTTGTGATGTTTGGAGCAGTGTTAATTACGATGATATTGAATTCATGTGAATCCAAGTGACCTTTTCCATCTGAAATCTTTATGTTAACTTCCCATGATCCCACATGATCATTGTATGGTGTTCCATACAAGATGTGATTATCTTCATCCCAATTTAGCCAAGGAGCATCTAAGTCCAGTGACCATGTAGCTGTTTCATACCCAAAATTCGAATACTCCACCTTATACTCTTCACCTTCAACAACTGAATAAAAATCTAGAAGAGGACGTATCTGGACGGGTGTATGAACCATGAAAATGGCTGTCTTGGTCAGATCACTGACAGATATCACGGTGATGTTCTCAAAAAACTGCATCCACGATGGAACCTTGAATGATCCAATATACTCCCCGGTATTGATGCCTGTTTCAATCAAAATTAGAAATGATCCGAACGAAGAATTCTTGTCGGAAATCAAGTTGACAAATGCTTTGTCCTGCAGGTAAATATTCGCATCTGTTCCATATACCTTAATGTAAGCTTCTTCAGCGAGATCGATATTCGGAGCTGGCGTGTCACAGGATTGGTCAGAGTATATTTTGATCTGAGACACGGAACTAGGGCGGAAGGGATAATCTACTGTTACATCATAATACTTACTTTGGTCTATAAATGAAGAAAATTTTATCTTTTCAAGATATTCTGTCCTTGTCGGAATAACGTAATTCCCTGTGTAAATGCCAGAGTTCTCTCCTGTTTCTACAAGAGAAATGGTTATCATACTTGGTTTTAAATTATTGAAAGAGATATTCACTTTGGCCCTATTAATAATTGCAGGATTGCTATCAAGCCCTGTCAATTCCACCTGGATCTCCTCTCCTTTATCAACAGTATGGACCTCAGCTCCAAAGGAATTCTTAACTTTCAGACCATATATTGAATTGGGTTCACGGTACCCACTTCCGGCGATCAGATAGGTTTGACCATCTCCTTCATTACTTAGATCAATTGCATTTATTAGAATATCATTGAAACCATCTCCATTCACATCCTCTGCACCAGATACTGCATAACCGGATATTTCTTGTAAATTATCTCCAATGAATGAAGCATCTACTGTTGATAAATTAACATCATTGGACCATCCAATGGATTTTCCCAGGATAAGATACGATTGACCGTTTTGAGATCCTCCTTCGTCATTTCCCTTTGCCCCGATGATAAAATCATCGTATTTATCTCCATTCAAATTACCAACATCAGAAATGGAGCAGCCAGATTTATCTCCTATCATCTGTCCTTGAAATGATGCATCTGCATTTGAAAGTCCTAAATCCTTTGGCCATCCAGATGCCTTCCCGAAAATGAGATAAGTTTGCCCCGCATTTGGGGCCCCCTCGTCATTTTGATGGGCACCTATCAGAAAATCGTGAAAACCATCACCATTTACATCACCAGCTCCCGAAACCGAATAGCCTGATTCATCATGAGGATTCTCACCAATGAAAGAGGCATCTGCGGTAGAAAGGTCAATATCCATTGACCACCCGTAAGCTTTTCCAAAAATGAGGTAGGTCTTTCCAGAATACCCACCATTATCACTATTTCCTAATGCACCGATAAGGAAATCATCATAACCATCTCCGTTGACATCTCCGGTATCTGATACTGACCACCCAGAATAATCGTAATTATCCTCACCAATGAAAGATGCATTTGCGTCTTTGAGATATCCAGATTTCGTCCATCCTGATGCTTTTCCAAAAATGACATAGGTTTTCCCTTTATCCTCTCCGGGGCCATCATAATTTGAGCAACCTATCAATATATCATCAAAACCATCTCCATTTATATCTCCACCACGGGATACTGATCTACCTGATAAAGCCTGAAGATCCTCCCCGATGAAAGACACATCAGCATTGCTCAGGTCCATATCAACAGACCAACCTTTTGATTTTCCAAAAATGAGATACGTTTTTCCCGCCTGCGTATTTCCTTCACAATTTCCTGTCGCACCAATCAGGAAATCATCGTATCCATCATTATTTACATCCCCCGCTCCCGAAACCGAATAGCCTGATTGATCATCAGGATTCTCTCCTATAAAGGAGGCATCAGCATCGGAGAAGTTCATTTCCATCGACCAACCGGATTCCTTCCCAAAAAATAGATAGGTTTTACCTGAATCATCTAAAACTTGGTCGTCCAGAGGAGCACTTATCAAGAAATCATCATATCCATCTCCATTCACATCCCCTGCCTGGGAAACTGTTTTACTATGATGATTGCACTCAACCTCTGAATGAATGCGAGCTATCGAGGCATCTGAAATGTTCATATCCATTTCCAGATCGAAACCTCCTTTTGATTGACTGGCATGGATCATTCCATCCATTGATTGAACACTTATGAAAATGCTTATTGTCAATGTAATGACAATCCCTATTGTAATTCTTCCCGATCCATACATGGAATTCCCTCCTTTTTCTATTCCTTATCCCATTTATTAATCCATTACTTTTTCACATTATTTTTAGATTATACCAATTGTATACGGGTTGATCAAGAACTACTTTTCAACATAGTGACCTCCCCTTTTCCACCTGTGTTTTTAGATTGGCTTTGAGGATTATTTATACATTAGTATCACATGTGGCCTTGGCGTTTACTCCGATCAACCAAATATTTCTTGAATTCATAGGATTGACGAAATCTGGATAGCATTATAAATCTGGATTATTGTGTTCTTGGCTTTGGCGCTAAACCATAGTAAAAAGAAATATATTGCACAGATCATGTGTATATTGTATGATGATATCTTTGCATGAACTTCAATTTCTCTCCCGATGTCAGATCGACATCGGATAAGGTATCCAAACCTGGAAACGATCATATTGAACACCGTTTCAACCAGTCCTCGCATACAATATCCATCATCGAATCTATCTGGGAAATGTTTGAAAAGATATACAATAAGAAAAAGAGATCATGAGCCTGCTTTCATGTAAATTTCTCACTCTCCCCGAGAGGGGAAGAAATATATCGCTTCTAACCCCTTATAGAGTCAGCAGGAGGTGCTGACCCAAATGAATGAATCTTTCCCCCCCGCTTGCTCTCGAGAAGGGAGATAAAGGTCAGATTTCTATCAATGCAACGAACGTGGCTGATGATGATATAGAGATCATGAACCTGGGACCTGTTGAGATCCCTGACGATGAGAAGGACAAGAGCAGCGGTTGGGAGATCCTTCTTGGAGGAGTGATCCTTGTTTTCGCCATCGTAGTTGTTGTTATTTTATTTCTCTTCACGAAACCGAAACAGGAACCCGGAGATGATGCTTCGATAGAGGGTATCGGAGGGAGAAGGAAATATGAATACAGGACCCGCGAGGAGCCTCTTAGGAGGGGCCACATTCCTGAAAGGGAGGTCCCGAGAAGGAGAGCTGAACCGAGAGGTCCTCCCAGAAGACTCGGAGGACCGAGGTCCTAGAGATCGATCCTGATCGGGTCCTCAGGAGCGGGTCCTGGTTCCCTCTCCTTCCGACGTTGTCGAGGGGCTTCAGCCCTTGCGTGTATCTGCCACATCTTCAAGCACTGCCCTCCATCTTCTCTGCCTGTCTGCACACAGGCGGGGCGGAGCCGACTTTCGTCATCTCCGCAGAATCTCGCCAAGTTAGCCCGGCGCACCCGAAATTCGCCGTAAGAGGCAAGATCCTAGCGATGGAAAGAGAGATGAATGATGAGGATGATTAATGGTTGTGAAAGATGAGAAATGAGAATTATGATAAGATTAAATTTAATAGAATTACTGGAAGAGTAATAAGAGTAAGAGATGACAAACATGAAATTATGGGAAAAAAATGATTCTGAAGTCGTGAAAGATGTTCAACCATTGGTTATAATGAAAAATATAATATTAATTTCGTTCATATTGTCACTTCCATTTTTTAATATTCCTGAAAATTCATCAGGCACACCATTCCAAGATAATGACATTATTTATTGTAATATCGGATCACCACCTTCTATTGATGGTGAAATGTCACCTAATGAATGGTCAGATGCTAACTCTATTGATTTAATTTCCACCCTTAATAATAGAGCTCTATTATGGATAAAACATGATGAATCAAACCTCTTTATTTG
>CBDDUX010000018.1:0-41369 GCA_965234725.1 Thermoplasmatota archaeon
CAAATACCAACGATGTATATCACTTTTTCATCACTAATTCTTTAGGGTGTGCCCTTATTTTATTATTATTGATTATTACCCTTTTTTTCACATCATCTCTATCATTGAAATGCCATACATCTCCGCTTTTTCGATCGAATGTAGAGTTGGGGAGGAATCTCAACGATATGTTGAAAATCTCACTCTCATTCAATAAATGTGGGATTATCTCAATATATGGAACATTTAGAAGGTCTTTTGACTGGTTAATCTTCAGAAGGGTTGTCTCTCTGACATAGAGATTGAAGTTGTTACCTGATTTATAAAGAATGTATTCGCTTAAATCATATTCATTCTGGTTTACCTTCTCATCCTCTTCAATACTAATCACTAATGCAACTAATAACAATACGGAAAAAAGACCCATTATTATTCGAATTATATAAGATCTCATGTTTCCTCTCATTTATAGTCACGAACCTAACTATCTGGACTAATGAATGATGGAATGAAATTCTTGATCCATGACTTCGCATAGCTCAGCTTTTCGGAGCACTCAAGAAATACTCTGGAAATGATCCGTCTCAGCTTCCCTGGATTCTTAATGAAATCCTTTGAAATTGCCCTTTTGATGTCCTTCCAAATGAATTCGATCGGATTCAGATCCGGAGAATAAGGTGGAAGGAAAACCAGGTAAATATTCAACCTTTCAGCAAGTGCCACTACTGTACGTGCATGATGGGATCTGAAGTTATCCAGGATGAGGAGGATCCTACCATTGGGGTTTGCTTTCCTTATCCTTTTTAAAAAACTTCGAACACTTTCTTGCTTGGAATGCTCCCTGAAACCGATGACTGGATTGCCATTTAATGGGTAGAATCCAAATGCATTCGCTCTCATTTTTGTTGTGTTCTTTTTCATCACTGGTTTTCCGAACGACCAAAATTTCTGTGTATTCGATGTAGTCTGTGGTGAGGACTCATCGAAGAATCCAATTATGTCATCATCTTCTATTTCAGGAAGGTTTTTTTAAAATATCTTTTGCATTTTTAGGCTTTCTATAATCATGCTGATATGGTTTTGCATAGTTCATGCCAAAACCTTTCAGTATGATTCTTACTTGTTTCATTGAGTAATCCACACCAAACTTTTTGGAAATTAGTTTCTGAACATCCTTTGTGGTCCAATTATCCTGTTTCTCGAGCAGGGATCGTAGATCTTCCTTTTGTTTTTCTGCAAGGTTTGATGGTCTGCCACCCGCGAATTGAGGTGTCAATCCATCATATCCTTGTTCGTTCCATCGTTCTTGCCAGAGATATCCAGTATTTTTACTGGCCCCCACTAGTTTTGCAGCTTCTTCAACACTTCTTCCATCGTATCTGTGTTTGATGAAGAAGAGTCTCTGAAGTACCATTGTGTCTTTTTCAAGTCGTTTTATCTGTTTGGTTAGATCTTGGACATTCATATGCTTGACAATTTGGATCTGCTCTGATTTCACCATGGATGATAATATCATTAGTAAGTCTTAAAGGTTTGGTTCGCAACTATAATCTTACGACTATTCATGGAAACATATTCTCACCATTTAGATTTTCCCGTATTCTGCGTCAAAGAAAACCTTTTTGTGAAGTTGTTTATTTTTTAAAATGGTAAGTAAGATTGTCAAGAGCGAATAGGAGGTATATTAACCGGTATCATTGGTGTATTGAAGGGTATCATTCCAATTCTTTCTGGACAACCACTCCGTTCCCGGTCTTACCATCGACCTTCACCAACAAAGGCCTCTCCGTTCTGATATGCCGGACCATGTCACCGTAAGGAGTATATTCCTGCTTCTGAAGCCACTCCCAATCAACCTTGTGATGTTTGGAAGAATATTGGATCGTGAAGTACGGGGTCCCCATGGATGTGAGATTATGGAAGAAGTGTGTTCCATGGGACGGATCCACACGGAAATCCTTCAGTTGGATCTCCACTATGGTCTTTGCAAAGGAGATATCATTCCATCTCACAGGGATTCCAAGGAACCTGTCACGGGTTCCCCACCTTCCAGGACCCATCAGGATATAGGGTCTTCCGTTCAATTCCTTATTGATCTTTCCGATCTCATTTACGATCTCCACGGTCCTGGTATTGTTGAATGTTTCCGGGGGGATCAGAACTATATCGAAGATCCCCTCCACCAGACCGTTTCCCATGGCCCTATCTGATCTTATGATGGCTCCCGCATCCTCCTTTTCGGTTATCTCCACCTGGGCCCTTTCTTTCTGTGTGACAAGGGGTCTTATCTGTAATATATAGAATTCCGGTTTGTTTTCCTCATCAATAATGCCTGCGAATTCTATCTCTACCGGCCTCCCCATACCCCTCCGTCCTATCTGCAAAATAGCCTTCAATATCAGATCAAGCGGTATGATCCTGTAATTGAGTATCCCTGAGAATGTTATCACCCGTGGTCCCTGTCGTCCAGTTCCATCCCTGATCCTGTTATCGTTCGCATCGAATGTTGAAGCCAGGTGATCCAAGGTCCCATCCTTTTCAGCCTCATCCAAACTAAGCTTGACAAGTGTGGAGTCCTCTCCCTTTCTCAGGTCGAAGCATGCATCTGACATGTCAAGAGCATAGAAATGCATCTGGGAATTTGACAGGATATCCTCCACACTTGAGAAACCCGGTATCACCTTTGGATATTCGGGCGAGAAGCTCATCACCTTTTCTCCCTCCACTACAATCCTGCCAAGACCCAAGGCAATGGAAGTGATCCCATCTTCTCTTTTCAGTGGTGAGACCGGGTAGAAATTGAAGGATTGAGCCACTCCTGAGAACATGGGATAGAACCTCTCCCCGTACTTCTTTCCAACCAGCTTCTGGATGACAATTGCCATCTTCTCTTCTTCTTGTACGTGGACCGTTGTTTGGATATAGGATCTGGCCTCCTTCATGAAAGTGGAGGAATATACGAGTTTGATGGCTTTGGCCAGTTCATCCAATCGCTGGTCGACCTCTCCGCAGTTGTTCGGAAGGATATAGGTAGAATAGATCCCTGCAAAGGGTTGGTTCTGGGAATCCTCTAGAAGAGATGATGATCTGACCGCTATAGGTTCATCAACATGTTCAAGGTAGGTCCTCAGTGAGGATAGTGTCCCTTCATCCAGACTGGCATTGAGGAAGATCTCTTTTATATCCTCATCGGAAAGACCCTCCATCACAAGTTCGTCAAGTGAATTGCTCTCCATGAACAAGCTGAAAACATCTGTTCCGATTATCAAACTGTCTGGTACTTTAATCGAACATTCCTTGATCAGCGTATCCAATTTCGACTGGTGCAGCAGGGTGGATAGGAACGCTATTCCTCTACCCTTGCCACCAAGTGATCCCCCGCCTAGACGTGTAATGGTTCCCTGGAACTCGTAGGTCTGATTCTCGAAGTCGATGATTATTCCCTGCTGTTTTCTTTTCTGAGAGTCTTTGATAGAGTCCACGAGAAACCTCTTCATAGCCTCTCCGGATTTAAAGTCCGATACCTTCTTCTCTCTGAGACTTAAAGCAAGGTCTATCTCACCCCTGGCGAAGAACCAGTTGGAAAAGTCATTTGCCCTTCCATGGAAGTTCATGGAATCCGCAGGTACTCCCTCGATCAAAGCCAGGAACTCTCTGAGGTCATATGCTTGTCCGATCTCAACTCCCTCGGGCGTCCGGAAAATGAAAGAACCGAAACCCAGATTGTTCTGGAACCATTCACGGAGCTCAAGGAGAAGGGTCTCCGAGCCCTTGTCAATGAAGGGCACATTGAGTTTTTCCGCTGTTGCCTTATGTTCCATCTGATTGGACTGGAGGACCTTTGGAATATCAGGATCCGTATGCTTGACAAGCCTGAAACCTGCCTTTTCATCTTTTTCCCCTTTTCTCGGATAGGCCACATCGGATATTATTCCTAAGATCTTGTCCTTGTACTTCCGGTACTTCTCCATGGCCTCATCGTAGGTCTCGGCCAGTATTATCTTGGGTCTTGCCCTTTTTCTTAACATCTTCTCCTGCTCGTTCAATCCTTCCTGGATGAGGTTCTTGGTCTGTCTGACTATGACAGTGTAGATGAGAGGCAGGAATATGGAATAGAAACGTGGACTGTTCTCTACAACCAGGAGGACCCTTACAAGTCCTGTCGAGGTGTCCCTTTCGATGTTCTTCTGGTCCTCGATGTATTTTACAATTGCAAGGAAAAGCGCCGAGTCACCTGTCCAGAAGAAGATCTTGTCGATGCCAATGTATTCTCCTGGAACATGGAACTGGGGAATATCTCCCGCATCTGTCAGGAGCAATACAACTGAGAGATCTTTCTGGACCTTCTTGGCTTTCTTTCCGAACTGGAACGGGTCCATATCAGGCAGCCTTGCCATCGTTATTATCAGATCATAAGGGGTCTTCTTGAGTTCCAGAAGTGCTTTCTTGGCAGTGGATACCCGGATCACCTGAGGGGGGAATGGTAGGGCTAGGTCCCGGTACTCACTGGAGATCTGTTCGAAGAGCAGGCCCTCTTCTTCAAGCGTGAAAGCATCGTAAAGAGAGGATACAAGAAGTATCTTTGATACCCTCCACTTCATCAGCTCGTAGAAATCGTGAAAGACCGGTCTGTAGTCTGCATCATAGTCGATATTGTGATCGTGGTCATCGTGTATGGACCTGCCCATGTGACTAAATCCCCCGTTCCGTATTTGTTCTTTTACACTAGAGGAATTGAAAGTCACTCCTTACCTCAGGGTCATTGGGATAAATCGAGGTATATTTGACAGGGAATCAGCACATATTACAACAAGTCTAAAGTACCAGAGGCCAGGATATTATATCCATCCGGGATGATCGGAATGAAGAGGGCCTTCTATTCGATACTGGTAATTGGCATCCTGTTAGCTACTGGTTTCTTAAATTTTGGATCATCAAATAATCTTGATGATAAAAGCAATGATACTAGAATATCACCCGGAACGAGGTCTGGGAGATCCCCTTATGATTATGATAATATCTACATCAGTGGAGATGATGACCTTATCGAGTATGTTGAGGATAATGACTGTGAGGGGAATGGGACGGAGGAGGATCCTTTCGTTATCAGAGACTTAGTTATTGATATTGATCGGAGTGGTCCCTCCAGTGCAATATATATTGTCTCAACAACTTACCATTTAGTATTTCAGAACATCTCCATTGAGAATTCCCGTTATGGTATACATATCGATGCTTCGGACAATATATTGATGATCAACCTGAATATTGACTCTTGTGAGAAAGGGATCTATATCCATACCTCGGGTCAGAATGTTGCAGTGGAATGTTCTAAGATCCAAAATTGTGATCATGGTATCGAACTATATGGTTCACCGGATGTGATCATTTCGCATTCGACATTGCATGATTGTGAGGTAGGAATATCAATTAATAGGGATTCATCCCGAACATTAGTCAAAGGTTGCTACATGTCCTGTAATAATATTGGAATGTATCTTGATGACGTTGATGATGTCCATCTGGATAACTGCACCATCAGAAAATGTACATCAAACGGAATATATCTTTCAAGGTGCTTGAACTTCCGGGTTGAATGGTCGGAGATCTCGGAATGCGGTATATATGGGATATTTTCATCCAATTCACATAACGTGACCATCATTCATTCCTCAATTTTAAACAATGTTGATACGGGAATCTATTCAAGGGATACAGACAGGTTCCTTGTTTTTGACTCTACCTTCCTGAGAACCGGTATTACGTTGGGCAATTATTATGACATCAGAACCAAGGATATCAGGATCAGGAACAATACGATCAATGGCAAGGACCTGATCTTTAAGTTGAACGAGGACCTCTCCGCTTGGTCGATGCCAGAAAATACCGGTCAGCTTTTTCTCTATTACTGCAGCAATATCAAAATGATAGGCGGAACCTTCACCGATGTGAAGATTCCAATTTACCTCAATAATTGTATTAATGTGATGGTTAAAGGTGCTGTCATATCAAAGAATCAAGTATATGGTATCAATGTCCTGACTTCAAGCAATGTATCCCTTGCGAACTGCATAATCGATCAAAACAATGGATATGGAGCCAATTTTGAATCAACAGAGGATATCTCAATCCAGAACTGTATTTTCTCGAATAATAATGGTGGATTGATCCTCAGGAATACAAGACTCTCATGTGCTGTCAACCATTCGACATTCATTGGTGCTAATGATCTGTTTGAATCGACTCATTCTGGTGATCTCTTCTTGACCAACTGCACCTTCGAATCAGATGGTATGGACGGTGCTTACATTTCCAGACCATATACCTTGACAGTAGAGAACAACACGTTCATTCACTCTGGTATGGAATTCACATATCCCCCATCAGGTAATTCGACATTCTCCAATAACACGGTAAACGGAAAGCCCCTTGTATATATCAGAGATAAAGACTTGTTTAACTCAACCTTGGAAGTGGATCCCGGTCAGGTGATCCTTCATAATGTGAAGAACCTTGATCTTACATCTCTGGATATCCAAAAAGCAAATTACGGAATCCAGATATACTCCAGTGAACACATCAATGTATCAGATACCTTGATCACTGGTTGTTTGAAGGGCATCTATATCTCCAGTTCCAAAGAAATCATCATTCAAGGATCCGAGATGTCAGATTGCTGCCAGGGATTGATTTTTGAATACAGTCAAGATGCGATAATCTCAAATTGTGTTTTCAAGAGAAATATTGGTCTGACAAAGACCACATCTTATGGTGGTTTCGTCAAATATATTGGGTCAGGAATATCTTGTTCCTCGTTAACGGATTCCACCATTGTCGATTGTTACCTGAAAAATAATCAAAATGGGATATCACAGATCTATTCCAATGTTTGTGATATCATTAATTGCACAATAATGAATGGGTCGACAGGAATAGAGCTTATGGACATGAACAAAGGTGGATATATAATAGAAAATAAGCTATTTAATTTGATAAATGTAGGAGTAATGGTTTGCGGTCCCGGGTATGACATATGGAGAAATGAACTGGTGAATTGCTCTTTCAAGGTTCTTTCCGGAGAAGAAGCATATGACCCGGGCCTATCCGAGAACAACACTGTCAATGGTCTGCCAATCTATTACCGATATAAGGAAGATATATCGGTCAACGGAATGGTTGGAAGAGGACAGTACATTGCAATGGACTGTAATTCCGTAAAAATTGAAAATATCTCCATGGAAGGAGGAACGAATTCCATTTCTATCCTATTTTCCGATGTCGTGAATATCACAGGGTCATATTTCACAGAAGATGGTGAATCGATTTATTTAAAGTATATCAGAATGGTCAATATCTCCAAATGCACCTTCAAGGAATCCAGGATTGGGATCAATTTATCATCTGAACAAATATCAGATACAATTTGGTCAATAACTGAAAACCTCTTCCTTCAATGTGATGACGGTTTGAGCACTGGCATTTTTAATATCTATCACACCGGGAGTATGAATATCTTCAAGAATATTTTCTATCAATGTACAAGGGTTGCTAATCTCGTTCGGTTTTGGAGTGGTTATTTCTTTTTAAATGATGTAATAGGTACAACCGGTCCCATCTTCAATTCTGACCATGGTCCATCATATATTTATTCCAACAATTTCTTCTACAACAATGGAACGAGAATGAGATGGGATGAAGGAAGATTCCAGGGACTTGAAACAAAAGGTGATTATTATCATCCCAATTTCTTCGATCCTACAAAAAACAATAATATGAGAGGAAATTTCTGGTCTGATTCGTGCTTCATTGATGTAGACCGGGATGGGATCTTAGAGGATCCTGTTGTTGTGGACCTCCACGATGACGGGACTGAGATAATGGATAGCTATCCATTGGCTGAACCTGCTCCCTCATCGCATATTGTCCTGCATGCAAATATCACGCATAGTATGATCTATCTCAGCTGGGACCTGCCAAAATACGATTTCTTGGGAGACATTGTTTCAGTAAGCATATTGAGGATGGAAGAGGGGAAAGAACCAATTCCGGTGGATACCTTCGTCCCGGGTGTAACAAACCTTTCATTTCAGAACACAGGTGACGGCAGTATTTGGGTCTTCATTGCAGTTCCGAATTTCCAGAAAGGACCCGGATTCTGGTCCAATCCGGTAACCATTGTGAATGATAACAGAACACCTGATATCAGAATCACCTATCCAATCGAGTTTTCTCTGTTCAATAGGGTCTATCCTGAGATAGAATTCAGGTGGGAGCTTTTTGGATTGAACCCCTCTCTTGTGAATTTCATGGTCAGGCCCGATGATGCAGGCTGGGAGAATGTTGGAAACATGACAATCTGGGGTGAGGGGGATTGGCCATGGTATGGATTTTACAGATGGGATTACGGGTGGCACAGATTCGAGGTAAGGGGGACGGATTATCTCGGCAGGACCTTCAATGATTCCGTCGAATTCCTGGTCGATTACAGAGGACCTAAGATAACTATCACATCACCCCGGATACATGAAGTGATACTGACAAGGAAAATGACAGTCAGCTGGACAGTGGAAGATGATCTCCTCGATGTCAAGAATGTATCGTTGAGGCTTGACGAGAGACCCTGGTTGAATGTGACCGGATCGAACTCGATCATCTTGGAGGACCTGGACGAAGGATCACATCAGATATACCTGAGATCATTTGATACGGCAGGGAATATCGGGGAGAACCACATCGATTTCACCGTGGAATATTACATCACTCCGATAAGTATAATCTCACCCCGGGAGGGAGATTTCTTCAATTCCAGGGAAATTGAGATACTATGGGAGACCGGAAATGCCGACTGGGTGCAAGAATCGTATATGTCCCTGGACGGTGGTCCTTTCTTTGTTATTACCAAGGACGGACAGAGATTCCAGGTGTTCGATTCGGAAGGGAATCATACGATAACCATCAAGGCAGCGAACACTGCGGGAGACGAATTCGTTGACACAGTTAACTTCACAATCGATACGATCGTACCCAGTGTGACGAACCACTATCCGATAGGTGATAATGTTCCGATCGACACTCCGATATATGTTGAATTCTCCGAGAAGATGAACAGGTCATCTGTGGAGATATTTGTGAATCTATGGTCCGGACCTCCTATCTGGGATGGTAACAGGGCCTATTTCAACCGGCCAAAGGAGTTCCAGTACGGGCAAGAAGTATGGGTGGAAGTGTTGGGAAAGGACCATGCCGGTAATTACCTTGAACCGTTTTCATATGTATTCACCATCACCGACAAAGGCGAGGTCCGGGGTAGGGTTGTTGACGAGTCATTCAATCCGGTAAAAGGAGCTTTGGTAGTATTTGAAAACGGCCAGGAGATCGAGACCGCAAGTGATGGCACTTTCTCCATCATGGTCTCCGATGGAGGTTATCGTATCATAGTTGAGAAGGAGGGTTTTGCCCTGACCAAAGGTTATGCAGAATCAAGGGCCGGAAAAACAACGAATATCGGTGATCTGATCCTCAGACCGGAAGAGACACCTGAAGAAGGATCCAAGGATGAAGGGACCATGTTGATCTCGATCGTCATATCCATACTCCTGGTCCTGATTATGATCATTCTTGTCTTCGTTCTTGTTCGTAAATACAGGTCTATGCAATATTTCGAAGAATGAAATTGTTACATACTTTTCACTTATCTATAAACGATCATCCGGGGATCTGTCTGTGAGCATGGAAAGATTCATATTCTCTCAGTCATATATACAATACTAGGACGGGAGCTTTTTCAAATCTCCAGAATTGAAGGCATCCCACCCGCCCTGAAACCCCGGAACGTTGATTCAACTTCGACATGAAGTGAACTCACCGTTCAAATCCCGAACAGAAAGGAGAAAACACATGAGACCCCAGACCCCAGAAAACATTAACCGTTACATGGACCTTCTGCGGGTTAGAGGACAGCTGGAATCCTTGATAGACAGTGAATATGAGATAATGGGAACATTGAACGTGTTCCCCTCAAAGAACTATGAGTTCCACTCTAAAGAGGAACTTGATGACATCATCGGAAGCATAAACCTGTACTCATCACCCTATGCCTCCATGAAAGGGTCCTGTTCCCTGAACCCAAGAAAGGACCACTGAAACGGGATTTTCCAATGGGGCGGTTTTTTCCGCCCCGCTCTTAACCTAAAAGATAGAGCGCTTTTTTCTTGTGACCATTTAACACATCTCCTCTCTATGTTTATCATTAATATTATTGTCTATATTTGATCGATCCGACGGATCTGAAGACGTTTTGAGGGTTGAGCTAGTAAATTATATATAGTATTGGTTACTACACACTACTGTAAGCAATGCAATACTAAACTCCGACCAATACTGAAGGGCGGACAGTACTGCGGGGCTAACAAAACCAAAAAAGGCAGGTGCAAGTAAATGTCAATGATCGAAATTGAATCCCTCGACAAGGTCTACAGGACCGGAAAGATGGAGTTCGAGGCCCTGAAAAAGGTGGACCTCAAGATAGAGAAAGGTGAACTGACAGCTATCGTCGGACCTTCAGGATCGGGAAAGTCGACCATACTCAACATGATAACCGGGATCGACAGACCAACAAATGGAATGGTCAGGATCAATGGTCAAAGGATAGACAACATGAAGGAGGACAAGCTGGCAAAATGGAGAGGGAAGAACATCGGCATCATCTTCCAGTTCTTTCAGCTCTTTCCCACTTTGACAGCCCTTGAAAATGCTATGCTTCCTATGGATTTCGCTTCCAGGGGATCGCTTAAGGAGAGGGAAAGGATAGCAAAGAGGAACCTTGAACTGGTTGGCCTCGGGAATAAGCTCCACAATCTTCCCTCCGAACTTTCCGGAGGTGAGCAGCAGAGGGTTGCGATCGCAAGGGCCCTGGCAAATGACCCGGATATCATCATCGGCGATGAACCCACGGGAAACCTTGATTCAAAGACAGAGGTGAGGATGTTCGAACTCCTGGAGAAACTGAACCAGCAGGGGAAGACTATCATCTATGTCACCCACTCCAAGGATCTCGCAAGGAAGGCCAGAAGGAAGATCACGATCCTCGATGGGAGGGTAGCTGCAGCTGCTTGAGGGGGATCGAAAATGGTTGTCACACGGTCCAGGGTAGTTTCAACTGTAACTGTTCTCTCTTTCTACACAATACTTGCATTGTTCTCTACGACCGCTTTCATAAACGAGGTGGCGAGCGGAATGATGCTGGACCAGATAGCCACACTGAGGTGATAAAGGTGTTTTCAGCAATTTCAAGGAAGTCACTGGGCGATCTTAAGAAGAGGAAGTCCAGGACAATATTCACTATTCTCACAATAGCACTCGGGGTAGCAGCTCTGGGAATGTTCGGTGTCGTTCCCCTTTTCGACAAGGCGATGAACGACGACATTCAGGAGACCAACATGTGGAACGTTAGGGCGAACATGCCCAGCACACACCTCGAGGATCCACAGATACGATCGATAGAAAACATCGATAACGTTGAAAATGCAGAATTCAAGCAGATCTTCTTCACCAAGATCTACATCGGAGAAAGAAGGAACGATGCCCTCTTCGTTGGAATGGAAGACCTCGAAAACATCAAGGTGGACAAGGTCGAGAAGGAAAAGGGATCGTTCCCCGGGTATATGGAGGTCATGACCGACAGCGGCAATTCCAGATACGACCTCTACAAAGGAGGGATCGGAGACACGCTGACAGTGATGGATGCGACTGGCAATGATATTGAACTCTCGATAACAGGCCAGGGAAGAACGCTTACATATGATCACGCAAGCTGGGGAATAGCCGTCTTTTTCACGGACATAGATACCGTATCCTTACTCTCCAACACAACGGGATACAATTCTGTCTCCCTGGATATGGAGGACACTTCAAAGAGCGCATTGGAGCAGACCACGAATGATGTGAGGGACTACCTCGAACAGAATACGGACTTCGTTGCGTTCACGAGCATACCAGAAACTAGAGAGGATGGCAACTGGCCAGGTGATGAGGAATTCTCGGACATGGCCAGCTTCTTCTACGTACTCACATTCATGACTCTGTTCTGCTCCCTTTTCCTGATCTCCAACACAATGCATACGATCATTACCGAGCAGAGGAAGGAAATAGCCCAGATGAAGGCCGTCGGAGCAACCAGGCTGATGATCGTTCGATCCTATCTGACAACCTCGTTCATAATAGGTGCTGTCGGTTCCATTGTCGGCATCCTACTGGGGATCCTCGTCACCTTTGGGATGGTATGGTTCCTTGCGACCTCGTTCTATGGATTGGTGCCTTCCTTCGGCATCCATGTTCCTACAATGATCATGTCCTTTATTGTTGGCATACTCATCACAATAGCAGCCACTATGCCGTCTCTTTTGAGTGCGATCAGAATGAACACCAAAGAGGGGCTCCAGGATTCGGGAATAAAGGCAAGTTACGGTTCATCCCCCGTTGACAGGATCCTGATGAGGTCAAAATGGCTTCCGAGATCAACCCAGATGGGATTCAGGAACGTGGCGAGGAAGAAGGGAAGGTCCCTTTCCACAATACTCCAGGTTTCCCTCGCAGTGGCAATGTTTCTCGGAGTGGTCTCGATAGGCTACTCCCTCACAACTACCGTAGAACAGGAATTCGACTACTTCCAGTTCGATATACTCACACACGGCCAGACTGACGGAGGCCGGCCATTGACCGAATCGATGGAGGCCAGTTTCGAATCGATCGAAGGAGTTGAGGATGCGGAACCATTCATTGAATCCTTTGGGGAACTGGGCGGGGAGGACATCTACCTGGAGGGGTATTTTCCGGATCCCATTGCATTTGATGTCGAGGGAACAATGGGAAAGGGAAGATGGTTCAACCAGGATGAACAGGATGGTTCGGAGCATGTGATAGTTCTCGGAAAGGCCATGTCCAAGGTCTCGGGAAAGGGGCTTGGAGATCAAATAACGCTCCAAACCGCAACGGGCCCTCAAAAGTTCGAGATCATAGGGATCAACAACGGCCAGATGATGAACGGCAGGATAGGCTACATGCCAATGAAAACCCTCCAGTCCATTCTGAAATGGAACGATACCGTATCCGGTTTCGTCGTGAAGACCGACTCGAAGAGCCATTCACTTATCGATTCCACCTCGACCGAGATCGAGGACACGCTGATGGCAGACGGCTATGTTGTCACCAATGAGATCTGGTATGTGATGAAGGAGAACAACATCAGGTCCAACCAGAACATCGTCAATCTGATGATAGCCGTGGGATCCCTTATAGTGTTCATCACAACCATCGGCCTGATGTCCACACTCACGATGAATATCCTCGAGAGGACGAGGGAGATCGGAATGATGAGATGCCTGGGTTCCAGGACTGGACACTTGAGGCGAGTATTCGGTTCCGAGGGGCTTACAATGGCCATCTTCGGCGGACTGCTTGGAATACCATTCGGATACATCACGGGCCTGTTTCTCAACTGGATAATGCTCGAGATACTGACCCTCGAGATGGACCTTCTCTTCCCTGTGAAGTTCGTCATGATAGCACTGGCAATGACAGTGGTACTGACCATTATCATAATCCAACCGCCACTGATCAGAGCAGCCAGATTCAAGCCTGGGGAGGCATTAAGATACCAGTAAGAAGAGAGGAGGTAGAGAGAATGCGTAATGTAAATAATGAGATAATAATTGCAGACAAACTAAGGAAAACATACGATACGGGAACGGTCAAGGTCAATGCCCTCAAAGGTGTGGACCTGAAGATCAGAAAGGGGGAGATGGTCTCTATAATGGGTCCATCTGGATGCGGAAAGACCACTCTCCTCAATTGCCTTTCGGGACTTGACAATGTCTCCAATGGAGATGTCATCATCGAGGGAATGAACCTATCCAACCTCAATGATATTAAGAAGACCAGACACAGAGCGGAGAGAATGGGTTTCATTTTCCAGTTCTATAACCTGTTGCCGGTCCTTACAGCTGTTGAGAACGTTGAGCTTCCACTCCTAGTATCCGGAGTGAGGCCAAGGATCGCCAGGCAGAAAGCAATGAGAACGCTTGAGCTTGTGGGTTTGAAGGATTGGGCCAAACACATGCCATCCGAGCTTTCCGGAGGTCAGAGACAGAGAGTAACGATCGCAAGGGCTCTGGTCAATGATCCTGCCATCGTATGGGCCGATGAACCTACCGGTGACCTTGATAGAAAGACATCTTCTGAAATCATGGAGCTCATGATGAGATTGAACAGAGAAAAGGGTCAGACCTTCGTAATTGTGACCCATGATCCAACGATTGGCAAACTTGCCTCCCGTAGGATCACCATGGTGGACGGAAGGATAGCTTCCGACACAGGGACCGGTAAAGCTTCTTGAGGTGGTGAAAAATGCTTAAAGGTCCTCGGTTAGATCCCACTACTCCGATCCTCGTAGTCCTTCTGATCATTGCTACGATACTCGCTGTGTGGATCTCCGTTCCTCTCTGGGTATTTCTGATCCTCATTGGAACAGCCTTCCTTACGATCGCGGTTTCTGCGGTCAGGAATCCGGTTCTCTTCAAGATCGGAGCAAGGTCACTGGTGAGGAGACGGGGTATGTCAGTGATTGTGATAGCTGGCCTTATGATCGGTACCGTTATCATATCATCCTCACTTGTGATAGGTGACACTATGGACAACATGATAACCAAGGTCCATTACGATATGTTCTACGAAGTTGACGAGGTCATATATGCCGACGGATTGGAGGAAGAGAAGCTGCTGTTTCCGGAAAGTGCAATCTCTCAGATCATGTCGGAGATATATGATCTGGACCATGTGGATGGTGTCACTGCATACCTTGACACATACGTTTTTGTTTTCGATGAGACATCGGGCCAGACTGAACCCGGTATTAAGTTGGTGGGGTATAACACCACCTCTGTTGAGTTTGGGTCCTTCACATTGAATGGAAAGAACCTGCCAATGGAACTTTCGCCCGGAGAAACATACCTGGATTCCAGGACCGCGGACATTCTGGATGCTTCAAAGGGTGACATCCTTAATATCCCAACGAGCACCGGTGTTAAGACCCTGAAAGTTTCAGAGATCGTTGACCATGACGGTAGAGCCTACTGGAATGGAAACTGTTTGTTCATGCCTCTGGAAAACGCAGGGGAGGTCCTTGATCTTCCAGGAATGGTCAATATGATACTCGTTACCAATGATGGCGGGGTCAAAGGGGGGGAGGAATTCTGCGGCCAGGTAACTGAAGATATCGATGGTATTCTTGATGGGAACGAGCTGGGCCTGGAGGTCAAGATGGATAAACACTCCGAGGTCGAACAGGGAAGGGATAAAATGAAGATGTTCTCCCAGATGTTTCTGGTGTTCGGTTCCTTCTCCATAATCGCCGGTGTGATCCTCATTGTCAATATCTTTGTAATGCTGGGTGAGGAGAGGAAGGGAGAGATGGGGATCTCCAGAGCAGTTGGTATGTCAAGAGGGGATCTAAAGAGGTCGTTCGTTTACGAAGGATCTCTCTATTCGATAGCTTCCGGTCTCGTTGGGTCCATACTTGGGGTTGTTGTGGCATATGTTGTCCTATTCGGAATGAATGCCATCTTCGGAAAGTGGATGGACGGGACCAGTATATTGGATAGTTTCACATTTGAGGCAACCAGCTTGATCCATGCCTTTACCTTTGGGATGCTCATATCCATGGTCACCGTTTCCTTAACGGCATCCAGGATCAACAAGCTGAACATTGTCAGAGCCATAAGGAGCATTCCGGAACCAAGGATCCCAAAGGATTCAAACAGAATGCTCTTTTTCGGATCATTCCTTATCCTGTTCGGGCTTGCACTCTTCGGATCGGGGCTTGTCCTCTTCAAAGACCTCGGACTGGAGAATTTAGAAGCTGCGGGGATCTATACCGGTCTTTCCATTGCGTTGATCGGAGGTGCGCTTTTAGCACGGAGGGTGGTGGGAGAAAGGATCGCATATTCTACCATGTCTCTTTTACTGATAGCACTGTGGATGATCCCGGCCAAGATACTCGGATTCGATCAGTATGGTGGCGACATGGAGATGTTCGTCCTTTCCGGTATATTTGCGGTATCCGCAGCTATCGTCCTGTTCATTCAGAATTCAAATCAGATGATGGCGACCATCACCGGACTATGGTCAATGACAGGGAGACCTACTGCCTCCATGAAAACAGCTTCATCCTATCCCATGAAGAACAGGTTCAGGACGGGTATGACGATCTTCATGTTCGCTTTGATAGTGTTCACTATCACGGTTATGTCAATGATCGTTGGTGTGCTTTCTGCTAACATAGAGAGGATCACCCAGGAGCAGATGGGCGAGGTGGAGATCGTCGGGATATCCTCACCATATTACAGGATAGATGATATCGAGATGCTGATTTCGGAGGATCCGGTTCTTTCAAGTGATGATTTTGAGAATATCTATTCAATGACATCTGGGAATGTGATCCTTGATAACGGGAAGGCCCTTCCGGAAGGAGAAGGAAACCAGACTATGCAATGGTCCCTTTTCGGAGTGGATGCCAGTTTCAGGAATTCCGGTTGGACCTTCAAGGATAGAATGGATGCCTACGGTTCTGATGAGGAGGTCTGGGATGCTATCTCTGAGGATAAGACCCTCGCTGTTGTAGATGCGACCTTCTCTCAATTCGATGATGATTGGGGACCTGAATACATGATGTTCCCGCTGAAAGCCGGAGACAGGGTCAAGGTTATCACACCCAATGGAGAGGAAGTAAAGACCATCGCAGCTGTGATGGACCAGGAACTTCTGGAAGGGATCTTCATATCCCGGGAAGCCGCGGTCGAGCAGTTCAACATGACAGGTTCCAACTTTTTCCTTTTCGATCTATCCCGGGGAGTAGATGACGACTTGATCGCAAAGGATCTGGAAAGGGAACTCGGTCTGGAGACGATAGTACTTTCCACTATAGTCAAGCAGATGACAGGCTCGATGGAGCAGATGTTCGATCTATTCTCGGCTTTCATGGGTCTTGGATTGGTGGTGGGGATCGCAGGACTTGGCATAATCACCCTCAGAGCGGTCCATGAGAGACGGATCGAGATAGGAATGATGAGGGCCATTGGTTTCCAGAGGCACAGCGTGACATTATCATTCCTTATGGAAGCGGGATTCATAGCATCAGCAGGCATCATACTTGGCTCGATCCTGGGAATATTCCTTGGATATACTCTCTGGTATGACGAGTTCAGACCCATAGATTTCGAATTCTTCATCCCATGGTTCAAGATAGTATTCGTTGGGATCGTGTCCTTATTTGCAACCCTTGTGTTCACTGTCCCGCCGAGCTTCTCAGCATCAACCGTGACCCCCGCGGATGCCTTGAGATATGACTGAACTGAAGTTGAAGGGATATCCGTTCCCATAGGAACTAAGGACCCCACAAGCACCTGCCTCCGGGGGGAAATGCACACCCCTTCCCGGAACCAAGCCGGGGGTTCTCTTTGAGGACCCCCGCAATCATATTTTTAAAATTAACTGATTAAAATGATGGTAAATGATCCAACAAGATCATTCCACTACAATTTTATCCGCCACACCTCTTCCGAGCCCCATCCTTGAATCGCCGATCAAAACGATCACTGGCCCTCCGGTGTTCTGTATTACCTTCATTCTTGAGCCAGAACCGATCCCAAGCTCCCTGAGCCTTCTGTGAACGCCCCTTCCTCCTTCGACCTGGATGACCACTACATCCTCTCCTTCATGGACACGGGAAAGGGTCCTTCTCCTTGCAGGGATCGCTATGGGGTTCAAGTCTTTGGCTCCTTCTGAAGTTGTTTTAGGCTATCCTAAATCTACTAGTATGATATAAATCTTTGTTGGAACAGATATCACAAATTAGAATGAACGATCTTAAATTCCCTTGATCTCCGTTTCGTCATGATCTTCGGACCTGAGCAGGAATCTCTTGACATCAAGACCAATTCCGAAACCTCCGATGGAATACTTACCTCTCCCTCTGGAAGCCAGGACCCTATGGCAGGGGACTATCAGCAGGAAAGGATTCGAGTTCATGGCATTACCAACGGCCCTTGCCCCCCCTGGTGATCCTGCATTCCAGGCAAGCTCTCCATATGATATCACCTCCCCGTAGGTGACCTTCATCAACTCTCTGTAGGTCCTGATCCTGAAAGGAGAAATACCGGTCATATCCAGAGGGATGTCTCTGGTCCCAGGGTCCCTGCCGTAGAAATAATCGGTTACGAATGTCTTCAAGGCGGCCAATCTGTCATCATCCTCATGACTGTAGGGATCAGACCATCTGGGACAATCTCCCTCATCCTGAATACCGAAGGAAACAAGCCCTTGCTTTGAGAAAACTGCTTTCATCGGACCAAGAGGTGTTGTTATTGAACAGTCATATGGCTTCAATGGTTTCTCTCCTTCCAGGCATCCCTCATGGCCTTGAGCATTTGGGAGATTGAAGCGGAGATATTCTCGGACTTTTCCACCATGGTCCCTGTCACGAGAATATCTGCACCTGCTCTCACCGCTGATGCGGCCCTTTCCGGGGAGTTGATGCCTCCTCCAACGATCAGAGGTATGTCGATAACGTCTCTTATGGCAGAGATCATCGGACCCGGTATGGGTGATCCGACACCCGAACCTCCCTCGAGGTAGCAGAGGTCCATACCAAGGAGTTCCACTGCCTTTGCATAGGACCTTCCTAGATCGAGGTCTTTTCTACCTATAAGGTCCACCTCTCCAATTTCTCCAACAAGCATACCAGGTTCGAATACCAGGTATCCGACCGGTATGACCTCGATATCCATCTTCGATAGCTTGATCGAGGACCTGACCGCTTCTCCTACCACATATTTCAGGTTCCTGGAGTTGAGTAGTGACATGTAGAAAACTGCATCAGTGTTGCAGGAGAGTATGTCTGCTGAAGTTGGGAAAATGACAACAGGCAGATCAGTTGCATCCCTTACCGCACAGAGGGTCTCTTCCTGCTTTCTAATGTCCACACCCGTTGTCCCTCCGACCAAGATAAGGTCAGACCCACCTTCGCTGGCACCCTTTGCCATTGAACCCGCTATCTCGGGGTCCTGCTTGTCGGGGTCCAGGAGGGTCACATGAACCGGACCTTTCCTTAAAAGGTCATAGAAGGTTCCCAGTATGGACATGGTGACTTGCCAATCGGATGTGATTATTTAAAGTTTACAGAATGAAAGTGTCTGAAGATTTTTCCCGGCCCCCAGATGATCCGGTTCAGGTCAGTGTTTAATACCTCTGATCCTTTTCCCCCTATCCCGCGATGATGAAAGAGACTTAACTGAACTGTGATGAATGATGGGCGAGCTGAGCGGGACCTAATTATTGACCAGCGATTCTATTCTCTCCCAATCCGCCTTGTATTCCTGCGGTCCTTCACTTTTAATGGAAAGGGCACCCATGGCATTTCCATATCTTAGAGCCTCTTTCGGATCATGTCCCCTGATCAAAGCTCCGTAGAATCCTCCCCTGAACGCATCCCCTGCACCTGTTGCATCCACCACCTCACCAACATCAACAGGTTCCGCATGAGTTATCCCGTCCTTGTTTATCAGTACCGATCCCTCATTTCCTAAAGTTATCACCGCTTCATCGATACTTTCGAATGCTTCCTCGAAGAAAGGGACCCCCATCCCGGAAAAACTATGGATATTTCCTTTCCATCCCATCAGTTCACCCAGGTGCTTCCATTCCCCCAGGTTTCCGAAGAACCGATCACAGTAGGGAAGCACTCCTGATAGGAGGTCCTTGTCCCATCTGAAGAAGATCTCCATACCTGGATCTATGGCAATGGATGCTCCTCGCATAGACAGCTCTCTTGCACATTTAATTGAGAACAACGGGTCTGAAGTTGCTATATGGCAATGGGTCATCAGATGTTCAAAAGGAACATCCATTTCTCTTTGCTCTTTCATTGATCCCAAATTGAATGCATATACCTGTCTTCCTCCAGGTGCTGATAGAATGATACAATATGGGGAAGGCAGATCCTCGGATACCAAGACGGGTCCAAGGTCCACTCCCGCTTTTAGCAGGTCCTTTTTGTATCTTTCAGGGAAATCCCTTCCTATTACAGAGGAAAGTTCCACCTTCACTCCAATCCTGGAAGCCGCCATTGCGACATTTCCGCCACAGCCACCGAAAACTGTCCTTTCGCCTGAGATCGGTGTGGACTGCCCCTCGGTCGGGATCTCCGGGACGGTAAAGATCCTGTCGATGTTCATGTTGCCGCAGACAAGTAAACCTCTTTCCATTAGATGCTGGAGCAGGACAAGATGATATAACATTAACCCTTTCTGTGTATGTTTCTGAACATATTACCAGATAAAACTTATCTAACATGCAACATTACCTTGACGTTTTCTGGTGGAATGATGCCTGCACCAAAACCTGAACTCCAACCCCGAGTGAGGTCATTTGAAAGGGCCACCTACTCCGAAGAAAGAAGGAAAAGGGATGAGCCTGAGGATGATGGGGAAAAGGAAAAGCTCCCAAGGTGGAAGAAGGAGGCAAGATCCTTCCTCTTTGACATACTTGCAGCCTTTATTGTCCTACTCCTCCTTGTGGGGGGTTTGTACACTTATACGAACAACTGGCCGCCACTCGTTGTTGTTCAATCAGGTTCCATGCAGCATTCCGATGATACTTCATTTGTCGGTGTCATAGATACGGGGGACCTTGTTTTTGTCAAGAAAGTGGACGGAATGAGTGACCTTGTCCCTTACTTCGATGGGATCGAAAAGGACCATCGGAGGTATGATTCCTTTGGGGATGTAATAATTTTCAGACCCAACGGTGATGATGACAGAACAGCCATCATTCACAGAGCGGTGCTTTATGTGGAGTTCAACAGCACCGACCTGGATTGGGAAAATGATTCCTACGGTGGTTTCGACATCCCATCCATGGGAAGGACCAATCTGAAGGATAAGGTCACCATAGATTCATACGAATGGCCGGAAACTGTCAGACCAGGTGGTCTGGTAATTGACCTTCAGGAGATACTGAGGAACTTCTATACCTACAAGACCGAACCCCATAGTGGTTACATAACAAAGGGTGATGACAATCCGGGAGTGGACCAGACCTCGGACTTCTACTCCAACGACCCCCCATGGATAGAACCCGTGGAATTCGATTGGGTCATCGGAAAGTCTGTTGGAGAACTCCCCTGGTTCGGTATCATCAAGCTCAAGCTTGAGGGTAATGACAATTGGCCTGATAATTCCATGAGGAATCTGATCATTGCCATGATCATTCTGGTTGCCACTCCATTCATCCTTGATATCGGTATACATATGGCAGTTAAGATCTTTAAGAGGGAGGATGAGGAGGAAGAAGAGGTCCCGGAACGGAATCCCAGGAGACCTGTTAGTCCAAGAAAATTGGCACCTCCACCTAAGCAAGGTAGACCCTGACCTGATATGAACTAGTACACATTGAAAGATATGCCATCAATGTTTTTTTTTTAATCTACCTTGAGTTGTAGAATATCTGAGCGTCCCTTGGATGGAACTCTCCCTGACCTGTGATGGAATATGAGATCACTATAGATTGACCAGGTTGGACCTTATCAATGACCCATTCCAGGATGGTTATACCTTCAGGAGTGGGTTCCTGACGGGGTTCAAGGGAATAATTCGTGGCCTTGAAATTCTCGGGTATGATATCTCGGAGCATCAGCTGTGAGATCGGATTGTTACCTCTGTTGCGGTAAAGGAGCTCTATGTGGTATTCTCCTGTCCCTTTTCCTTGTTCTATGGACTTCCCTACCGAGAACCTTCTCAGGACCTGCATTGTCTGAACTACTGGAGCCCCTGCTTCATCTTTTGCAGAGATCACCGGTCCCGGAAGTATCGTCCTTGCATCCACCTCGGCGGGAGCGCGGAGCGTCTGTTCCGGTTCAGGTCTATGGATGGTCGTGGTATACCTGATTATTATCTTTTCTCCCCTTGCCAGAGTTCCTCCGTTCTCGGAAAGATCGTCGATTCGTATGAAGAACTTCTGTTCATTGGAAGGATCAACATTATCCGGTTCAACATGGATCCCTACATTGTCCCTGAGCTCTATCCCACCTTTCTCCACCCTAAGCATAGATGGAGATGGTGGAAGGAAGAAGGCAGGAAGAGTGTCCCTGATGAAGAGGTGGTCGATATCAGCACCGGAGGTATTCTCGATAACCATCTGGGCTGTTATTTCCGTATCCCTCTTCGCCTCCACTCGTGCCTTGTCAAATGATTTCTTGAACATCAGTCCGGCCGGGAAGAGACCTCCTCCTTCCTTTTCGAGTTCGTAGTTGGTTTTCTTTATGAGTCCCGGGATCACGTTAAGGACCAGGTTCTTTATGAACGACGGTCTTTCGGACCTTGTGACCAGCCAGGAATCGGATTCCCATCTTTCACCCGGAGGAACGAATATGTTGTTCCGATCCAAATTCAGATAGATATTCCCCGCTTCGGAATCCTTCACCTCCACCATCATCACCTCCACCTCGAAATCTGAAGTGTTCTCCACGACGAAACGACAAACCCACTCTCCAGGTTCCTCGGTCTCGTCAGCCTCGATGAAGTACATGTTCCGGCACATTGCCTCAAAGGAGTCCACAACGATATTGGAAATGATATCGTCACTCTTTGCAGTAACTTGTATATTGCCTGCTGGAATCATATCCTGGCCAGGAGCTGTGATGTCCGCTTCATATCTGAGGACCTTCATCTCAAGGGATCTCAACTCCTGGATACGCCAGACAAGTCTCCCATCCTCTACTTTGACATCTTCTGTTATATCTCCGGGGAAAATAATGTTCTTGAGTTCCTTTGGAATTTCTTTCGTTAGGACCAGTGACCCGTATGAGATGGGGGCCAGGTTCTTCATCCCGATCTGGAATACGATATGAGCCTGTTTGCCGGTAATGATCACCCTGGATTCAGGAAGGTCCGGATCTGTGGTTATGGCCTCTTCGATGGCAATGGATGGTCCTGGAAGGTACATGCCGTATGTCCTTGAGACCATCTTTCCGGGTTCTATCTCATTGGCAGTGACCTGGTTGAAATCCAGTTCTGCAACTCCGGACTCCTCATGGATAACAACTCCAGCATCCCAGATCCTGTCCTTCTCAGATCTGTTATTGATCGAAATAATCCCTCTTGAGGAGTGGTCCCTTATCGATGAATCGATCCCAAGATGGACCTTCTCTGATTCGAGGAATTCTATTATGCCAGAAGAATCATCAGAAAACCTGATATTTGCTTCTTCAATCACTTCCCTCTCCTTCTTCTCCTTGGTGATCCAGTCCTCGAACTTCTCGTACATCAAGGCTCCTGTCCTCGGGTCCATCTTCGCTCCTACTCTTCCAAAACCCGAGTCAGCCTCCAGGGTGGTGGTCCCCTTTTTCAGATCGTATGCATATGGGACCCTGCCAACCAACTTTCTCTCAATATCGACTATCTCTTCTTCCTCCATAAGGACCCTCCTTTGAACCAATGATTATATAACAGGTATAACACGACATTTTTTATAAATCCAACTATGAAAGGTCCGAACACTCATAGATTATAAATAAGTGACCTTATGTCTCGGCCACATGATGAAGAAGAGCCTTTCCTCGATTGCTGTTAGAAAGGTGGTAGAGGAGGCCAGGGTACTTGAGGGAGCCTTCTTCCAAAAGGCGTACCAGCTTGATTACGGTACTCTTGTCCTCCGATTCGCGATCCGGAAGGAGCTTTTGGAGAGCAGGGGTGACCATCCTTTCATCCAACGGATACTTGGAAATGAAACGAAGGATGAAGAGGTAGAAGGCATATCCCTGAATGAGGGAATTGGAAGTTATGCAAAGTTCGACCTGTACTTCAGAATGGGAGGTTTTCTTTTCTTTTCTCCTCAGGTAAGCAGTGATATGCCCAAGGAGCCCTCCCATTTTGCTATGAAGCTCAGAAAATCATTGAAGAACAGGATCCTGAACAATATCACTCAGTTGGAGATGGACCGGATAGTTGTTCTTACATTCAATCCCCTTCCGGGGGAGGAAGAGGAGAGGAAGCTCTACCTGGAACTCTTCGGTGATGGAAATACCATAATCGTCAAGGGGGAGGAGATAGAGACAGCTTTCACATCTCGATCCTGGTCATCACGTATAGTGAAGAAAGGGGAGGTATTCTCCCCTCCACCATCCGGTCCAGACCCCTTCAAGATTACCAAGGAGGATTTCGATATATTCTTGGCCTCATCAACAGACGATCTTGTCAGGTTCCTGATCAGGAGAACAAATCTTCCCCCTGCGATCGCAGAGGAAATATGTTTTCGTGTGGGAATTGAGAAGAAGACCTCCATTCCAGCCCTTAAACCGGACCAGAGAGAGGACCTTTGGTCTGTATTCAACAAGGTAATGGATGAGATCGGATCAGGTATGGAGGTTTATGTCTATTTTCATAAAGGGGAGCCTTCCATCCTTGAACCTTTCTTCCTTACATCTTTCTTCGATACTCGGGATATGAAGGTAGCAATGAGCAGATTCGAAGCATCTGTGACCCGAGAGAATGATGACCATTTCAGAGGAATGGGGTCTATAAACCAGGCGATCGAGACCTTCATGTTCGAGGAGACCGCACCGGTCCCCGAAAAGGGTCGGAAGATGGAAAGGGTCGCGGATAAACTTGAGAAGCTCCTGAAAAGTCAGGAGAAAGCCAGGAATGAGAGGGAAGAGGAGGCGGTATCTTCAAAAGTCCATGCTGATGCCCTTTACATACATTATCAGGAGATCGACGACCTCCTCAAAGGATTCACCATTGAAGCATTCAGGGAGGACCGAACATTATTTCCCGCTGTTCAGTCCTTTTCCACTAACGATAGGGGAGATGTCTCTGTTAGGGTAAAGGTTGTCACCGAGAGAGGTGAGGAGGAGGTGGACCTTGTTCTTTCAATGGATATCAACCAGAATGCTGACAGACTCTATGAAGCCTCTAAAAAGGCCAGGAAGAAGATAGAAGGTATAGAAAAGGCCCTTAGAATGACAAGGGAAAAGATAGAAAAAGCCAAAAAAGAGGACGATGAGAGGATCGAGGAGTTGGAGCAGATCAAGAAGAAGCTCAGGAAGTTCTGGTTCGAGACATTCAGGTGGTGCTTCTCTTCGGATGGATTACTTATGATTGCCGGAAGGGATGCCAGGTCCAATGAGAGAGTAGTGAAGAAGTACATGAGGGACAATGACATATACGCTCATGCGGATATATCCGGAGCTGCAAGCGTTGTTATCAGGGCTGAGAATGAGCAGGAAATAGGAGAGGATTCTAAGGTCCAGGGATGCCATTTATCTGTATTGTATTCCAAGGCCTGGAATGCCAAGGTTGGTTCTGCCGGAGCTTACTGGGTATTGCCAGATCAGGTTTCCCGAACCGCACAATCCGGGGAATTCGTTGCAAAAGGTTCATTCATCATCAGAGGAAAGAAGAATATGGTTGATAAACTGCCACTTTTAGGAGCTGCTGGAACCATTTATGTGGAAGGAGTCCCCAAGGTGATGTTCGGACCAGAGAGTGCAGTATCGGCCATGTGCAAAGGATCATATTTCAGGATCAGACCTGGAAAGACCAAGAAATCCGATGTGGTCAAATCGGTAGCGGCAGAACTTGGTGGAGAGATGGAACAGGTGATGTCCGTGCTTCCAGCTGATGACATGGAATTGGAGAAAGTAGAAAGGTCGATGGAATGAAGGGAATAACAGACGAAAGAATACTAATGATAGCCACTCTTGTGGTTGGTAATGAGATCCTCCTTGGAAGGACCAGAGATACCAATACACAATTCCTCACCGAGATCCTTCTAAAAAGGGGACTCAGGCTCTCAAGATGGGTGATAGTACCTGACAGGAAGTGGGATATATCCTCACAGTTGAAGGGGATCGTTGAGGAGGGATTCGACCTTGTGGTGGTCTCCGGAGGAATGGGCCCTACCCACGATGATATCACGGTGGGATCAGTTGCCGATGCACTTGGACTTGAACTTTCAAATCACAGTGAGACCGAGGATCGGATGATAAAGAAATGGAGGGAGAGATATCCGGATCTGGAAATGACACCTTCTTCAGGGAAGGGGATCAGGAAGATGGCCACCATTCCGGAAGGGTTCAGACCTATCAGGAACGGCTCGGGTATGGCAGAAGGCCTTTTCGGTCGGACCAGTGACGGAAGGACCTCCATACTTATCGTTCCTGGGGTTCCGGTAGAATACAAGGCCATAATCGGAGGGGATGAATTTCCCTTACTTCTCCCGGAATCCGATCCCGATGATCAGAGTTTTCGTGAGATCCATTTCAAGGGAAAGGAGAGCCAGATATCTGATGTTCTCGAGGACCTTCAAGGATCATATCCATCCCTTGATGTCGGTTCATATCCCCAGGGCTCGATGATGGTGATCATCAGAATAACGGGAAGGAAGGAAAAGGTCGATGAAGCCTTGAATACGATTCGATCGAAGATCGAATATCTGGAAAGGGAGGTCATATGATTGGATATGGATGGTCTTTTGGAGGCTTGTAGGTCCAAGAAGGGATCGACAGAGGACTTCCCCTTTGATGAGAGCACATTGGTCTTCCGTATTGGTGGCAAGATCTTTGCCCTGACCGACCTGGGAGGGAAGGTCCCCCGGGTCAATTTGAAATGCGATCCTTTCATAGCAGAGGCCTTGAGAGAGGAGTATGGTTCGGTCATACCCGGCTACCATATGAACAAGCGCCATTGGAACACAGTTATCCTGGATGGATCGATACCCGATGAAAGGGTACTTGGTATGATAGACCATTCATTCGACCTTGTATGTTCATCTATAGGGAAGCAAGCAAGGAAGGAGCTTGGGATCGATCTCACTCAGCCCATTTGAATCTGGCAGTGAAGTGTCTTAGAACAGGAGGTTCTTCGGTCAGCTCGAATCCCTTGATGGATTCTCTGATCTCCCATACCTTCTTTACAGACTTCACGACATAGTCCATATGTCTATGTGTATAGACCCTTCTTGGTATGGTCAATCTGACCAGTTCGAGCTTGGCCGGTCTGTTTTCCCCCGTTGCAGGATCCCTTCCATTCAGGAGTGTTCCGATCTCCACACCTCTAACTCCCGATTCAACATACAGATGCGCACAGAAGGCCATGCCTGGAAATTGGTCCTGGGGAATATGGGGAAGGAACTTCTTCATATCAAGATAGATCGCATGACCCCCGGGGGGCCAAAGGACCGGTATTCCCTCTGCCTTTAATCTTTCTCCAAGATACCTTACCTGTCCTATCCTATAGGAGAGATAGCTCTCATCGATCCCTTCGTATAGGCCCCTGGCAATGGCTTCGAGGTCCCTTCCTGCAAGACCTCCGTATGTGACGAAACCTTCGAACAGGATGCCGAAATTCTTGATCTTGTCATAAATATCAGCATGTCTGGTTGCAACGAAACCACCGATGTTGACGATCGCATCCTTTTTTGCCGACATGGTCATTATATCAAAGCAGTCAGCCTGCATTTTCGCGATCTCCTTGATGGAGTATTTGTCCATCCCGGGTTCCCTTCTCTTGATGAAGTAACAGTTCTCCGCATACCTTGCACCATCGAGACAGACCGGGATCCCATATTTGTCCGATAGTGCTTTGACCGCTCTCATGTTCTCCAGGGATACTGGTTGCCCGCCTCCACTGTTGCAGGTAGCAGTTACCACAATGAACGGGATCGACCCTTTTCCGTATTCCTTGTAAATGGATTCCAACTTTTCAAGGTCCAGGTTTCCTTTGAACGGGTGATCCTTGTAGGGATCTGCCGCCTCCTCGATCGTGCAATCCATGGCCTTTCCTAAATTGTGTTCGATGTGGGCCTTTGTAGTGTCGAAATGTGTGTTTCCCGGTATCACATCGCCATCTTTTATCAAAGCAGTATGCAGGACGTTCTCGGCTCCCCTCCCCTGGTGGCAGGGAAGGAGATATTCGAAACCCAGAATGTCCTTTACTGCAGATTCAAGATTGTAGAAGTTCCTTGAACCGGCATATGTCTCGTCCCCCATCATCAATCCTGCCCACTGTCGGTCGGACATTGCACCTGTTCCTGAATCCGTCAGAAGATCTATGAAGATGTTCTCCCCTTTGATCAAAAATACATTGAGTCCCGCCTCTTTGACGAACATCTCCCTATCTTTTCTGGAAGGTATGGAGATAGGTTCCACCATCTTGATCCTGAACGGTTCCACTTCCGAGAACATCTCTTCATCCATGGGACAGTAAATGTGGTCCCGATTAATAAAGAGTTCATATGATCAAGGCCTGGTTCATATTTGCTTATGTTCCATTCCTTCGATCTGTAACAACCTATGGCAAATTGAAAATATCATATACATCCTATTATCAAACTCGCGTGAGATCATGACTTCCAGTACTCGTAAGGCAAAGAAAAAGGCCGAACATAAGCCATCGATCCCGGATAAACCCGATGAGATCTCTTTGGATGACAGATCATTGTACATCAACAGGGAGCTTAGCTGGCTTGAGTTCAACAGCCATGTCTTGGAAGAAGCATTAAGCGAATCCCATCCACTCCTGGAAAAGGCCAAGTTCTTGTCCATCACCCACAGCAATCTGGATGAGTTCTTCATGGTCAGGGTTGCTGGCCTTATGAGACAGATGAAAAAAGGAGCCCTTCGCCCTCCTCCAGACGGTCTAACTCCACAGGAACAGCTTAGAAGGATCCGGTTGAGGGTCCAGGAAATGATAAAGAAGGCAGATACTAGCTGGAAGATGAAACTCCTTCCCCAGATGAAAGCCGAGGGTATCGAGATATGCGGGGTGAAGGACCTAAAGGACCATGAGAAGGAGCAGCTACGGAGCTATTTCGAGGATCATATTTTTCCCACATTGACCCCCCTTGCAATGGATCTTGCACATCCATTTCCCTTCATTTCCAATCTCAGCCTGAATCTTGCTGTGGTGATCAAGGGAATGAAGAAGGGTGAGAAATATGCCAGGATCAAGGTTCCCACAGACCTGTTTCCAAGGTTCATCAAGGTCCCCGGAAGTGGCGAGGGGAAGAAGAATGAGAGATTGATACTTCTTGAGGACCTCCTGGCATTGAACCTTGATATGCTGTTTCCCGGAATGACGATAATCAGCTGCTTTCCCTTCAGGATCACCCGAAATGCCGAAATAGAGATAGAGATAGATGAGGCATCCGACCTTCTGACCGCCATTGAGGATTCGATCGATACGCGTAGGATCGGACGACCGATCAGGCTTGAGGTAGAGGAATCCATTCCAGATGACCTGCTGGGTCTCTTTGCAAGGAACCTGCTCATCGAACAGGATCAGGTTTACCGCATGTGCATTCCACTTGGACTTTCTGACCTCATGCAGCTTCAGAAATTGGATAGGCCAGACCTCAAGGATACGCCATTCTTACCATTCAAACCCCCCCGTTTCAAGAAGGAGGAGGATATTTTCCTCGAGATCAGCAAAAAGGACCTTCTCCTCTACCATCCTTATGACAGTTTCGAATTGGTGATCAAGTTCCTGGAACAGGCTGCTGAGGACCCTGATGTCCTTTCTATCAAGATCTGCCTTTACAGGGTTGATCCGAAATCCAGGGTCATCAAAGCCCTGCTGGATGCCAGAGAGAACGGCAAGGCCGTGGCTGCAATAGTAGAATTGAAGGCCAGGTTCGATGAGGAGAACAATATCAACTGGGCCAGAGCTCTGGAGCGTGAAGGTGTTCATGTTGTTTATGGTCATAACGATTTCAAGGTCCACGCAAAGATGTGCCAGGTCGTCAGGAAGGAAGGGGATGGGATCTCAAGGTACACCCATATCAGCACCGGTAACTACAATGCCGCAACAGCCAGAGTATATGCGGATATCGGTTATCTCACGGCTGACAATGAGACAGGTGAGGATGTCACCCGGCTTTTCAACTATCTTACGGGGTATTCCTCGATGGAGGATTTCAAGAGGTTGATCGTGGCTCCCAGAATGATCAGGACTGGTATGATCGAGCGGATAGAAAGGGAGATCTCCCTCCACAAGAAGAACGGTGGAGGATACATCGCAATGAAGATGAACCAGCTGGTCGACAGGGATGTGATCAAGGCTTTGTACAAAGCTTCAATGGAGGGGGTGAAGGTGGACCTCAATGTCCGTGGTCTTTGCTGTATCAGACCCGGGATGCCCGGGATCAGTGAGAACATTTCGGTCACATCAATAGTTGGAAGGTTCCTTGAACATGCCCGGATCTATTATTTCAGGAATGATGGGGACGGCGAGATCATTATCGGAAGCGCCGATATGATGCCTAGAAACCTGGATAGAAGGGTTGAGGTCCTCTATCCCATAGAGATGCCAAAGATCAAGAAGGACCTCTTTAACAAGATACTCCAGGCTCATCTTGGTGATAATGTGAACTCCTGGAAACTCAAACCTGATGGTGTCTATGAGAAGGTAGTCGTTGGGAAAGGAGAGGAGATCAGAGATTCCCAGAAATGGTTGATAGAGAACAGGGGCCAATGGTGCAAGTAGGGCTTGAAATGGCTGCAGCAGATTGTATTACGGAAGCTGGATATGGGTCTGGATCGGTCCTTGGCTATGTCACCCAGATCGAAAAGCATATCGATGGAGCAATCACAGGAGAGGATCCGGAAGATGTTCATAAGGCCAGGACCAACTCCAGAAGGCTGAGGACCGCGCTTTCCGTATTCCGTGATATCTTTGATGGGGCCGAGGAATGGATCTTAGAGACAAAGAAGATGATGAAAGGTCTTGGAAAAGCAAGGGACCTCGATGTGAGGATCATCAAATTGGACCAGTGGCTCTCACTTGATGAGAACAAAAGGTATTACCTGGTCCTGAAGGGGATGAGGGACCTCTATTTCGATCAACGTATCAATGAGCAGGAAATGGTCAAAGCCTCTCTTAATGATGCGATCAGAAGCGGATTTCTGGAGGAGATCAGGACCTCTCTCATTGAATTTGAGCAACCCGCGGTAAAGAAAGGTCCTTACCCGTTTTCCCTTTATAAAAGGGCCAGGAATGATATCTCCGGAAGGGTGGATGGACTGAAGAAGCTTTCAGATTGTGTCCATGTTGAGGAAGCTTACACGAAACAGCACAGGTTGAGGATCGCGGCAAAGAACCTCAGATATTCCCTGGCACTTTTCAGCGGGATCTATGCGGGTGGTCTTTCCAGGGAATTGGAGGCACTCGTCCGGCTCCAGGATTCAGCAGGAGAGATGCATGACCTTGATGTATGGATCGAGGAGATCGGAAAGGTCCTCGAGAGATCGAAAGATGGGGGAGATGGTGTATTTAAGGGGAGGGAGGACGAACTCAATGAGTTCGCATCCCATCTGAAGAAGAGAAGAGATGAGGAATATTCCAGGTTCGTGGAGGTTTGGGAAGGGATCGATAGGGATAGGATACTCCCAGAACTGGAGGAGACGATCCGGATCACCATGAAATTGAACTCGAATGTGGGCAGGATCGCGGTCATTTCAGATGTTCATGCAAACAAACATGCGCTTGAAGCAGTTATTCGGGATGCAGAAGGAAAGGGTGTAGAATGGTTCCTCAATGCAGGGGATATCGTTGGTTACGGAGCATATCCAAATGAAACTGTTGAGATCTGCACGGGAAAGCATCACGTTCCTATCTCTGGTAATATCGATCGTGAAGTGATCGGATCTGATGATGAAGGAGAAGGTCTCAAATGGAAGGCCCTTAGGTATGCAAAGGAGGAGCTTTCTAAAAGGAACATCCGAAGACTTGTGGAACTTCCGGATAATAGAAGCATAAAGGTGGGAGATAAGGACATCCTCCTTGTCCACGGCAGTCCGGATTCACCGGAAGAACATCTTAAGGCCTCCACTCCTGAAAAAAGGTTCAAAGAGATCGTAAAAAAGGCTCCGTTCGATCTGATCATATGCGGACATACCCACGAGCAGTTCTCAAAGATTTTGAAAGAGACCCTTTTCCTCAATCCGGGAAGCGTGGGAAGGAATGCTGAAGGAACCGCATATGCACAGTATGCTTTGATCGATATTGATACGCTGTCTTTCGAGATGGTCAACATCGATTATGATATATGGGGCGCTGTCAGGGCATTACGAGAGAGGGATCAGCCTGAGGAATTCGCAAGGATGATCTTAGGTGGATCAGTATTGAAAGATGTCCAGAGTGAGGAGGAGAGGCTGCTTCATGAAAGGTCCAGGATCGGGACCAAGGACCTGGAGAGTATATCTCTTGGATACAACCAGGACCTTGAACATTCAAAGCAGGTAACGAAGATGTCTCTTATGATATTCGATGCCCTTATGCGCCTTCATGGACTGGGTGAGAGAGAAAGGTGGCTCCTGGAATGCGGTTCTCTACTGCATGATATCGGTTGGAGTATACCGGAAATACCCCATCACAAGGGGTCCATGGAATTGATCTTGAACGATACACGGTTGACTTTCACGATAAAAGAACGGTACTTGATAGCATCAATAGCAAGATACCATAGAGGGTCTCTTCCTTCCAAGAAACATTACAATTATCGTTACCTGAACGAGGAGGATTCGGTAATAATGAACAAGCTGGCCTCGATCCTGAGGGTCGCTGATGGTCTGGACTGCTCACACCGTAGTATCGTCGAAGATATCACGGTGAATATCCTCGAGGATAATGTGAATATGATCTGCTTGACAGAAGCAGATCCCTCCCTGGAAGATGAGAAAGTAAATGGAAGCAAGAAGGACCTCTTTGAGAAGGTATTCCGGAGGGAGCTAATATTGAAGTGGGATCGGACCTGATCTATATTGAGAGCTCAAGGTTCAGGATCTGAAAGAATTCTTCCCTTGCATGTTTCTCGGTCCAGGGACGATGTCCGCAGTTGCTCAAGAGATGGAATGTGGAGTTGGGAATCATACTTTCTATGGGTACTTTCACCCCTTCATAAGGATGAGGATCTTGATCCCCATGGATAACAGTGACGGAACCTGTGATACTTTTTCCGGACCTGAGAAGTGTTCCGGATCTTCTCAGGGAGACCGCTTCTTTCCATACCTTTGAGTTGATAGTTGGGTCCAGCTCGAGAACTGGTCTTTCGAGGTTATCTATTCTATCGAAGCTGTCTGCTTTTTCCATCAGGTATGCGAACCTTGCAAAAAGGACAGATCCCATGTTCTCTGAGAAGAGGACAGAATTGATCCTTTTCACCTCTTTCCTCTCATCTAAGGATAATCTTGACATCCTTCTTCCCATTATTGATAAGGAGGCCTTTTCCTCGAAGGGAGGGGGACTGACAAGGATTATCTTCGAGAACAATGTGGGATATCTGGATGCAGTAAGCCATGTGAGCCAGGCTCCCCAGGAGAATCCCAATATGGTGATCGGTGGATCTGCGTTCTTTTTGATACTTTCTACCAGTTCCTCGATCTGACCCGTAACAGAGTCCGCTCTTTGAAAAGGTTCGATCACACCTATCTTCTTTGATAGAACTTTGGAGAGGTATTCGAGTTCTCCTGCAGCTCCGGGACCACCGTGGACGAGGACGACCCTGTATGGAGGGTCTCCATGGAGACGGGTTTTGGTTTTATTTTCAGACATGTTCCACTTCCAAATGTCAAACCTTGCAGCTATTACCAGCCGCTCTTAACATTTTCTGTAGACCTTTTTCATCGGAGAAGCCGCTTCCTTCGAAGATGATATTCCCATCTTCGTCCAGAAGGTAAACGTATCCTTTTGATGTGTCAGTTATTCCAAGTTCCTTCCTGATATCCCCTGTTTGGCCGTAGTAAGTAGCGACGTTATCATGTTTCTTATTGGGAATTCCGGACCTCATCCCACTGTCTATGAAACCAGATACAAGCTTCCATATGGAGCCTTCGATCATTGGCACTTCGTATACCCCATCCTCCCTGCAAGCTCTCTCGAAAGGCTCAGTCCAAGAATCCAGCATCGATTGAGCTCCCCTCACGAATGCAACGGCTATGAGCGATACTTTTCCTGATGCGATCTCCGGAAATTGTACATCGTGTCCCGAAAGTGTCCTCGCATTCACTATCGGGAACTTCTTTCCCTCTGTCATGATCATGCAATCACACGATATGATATATCTTTTCCACAGGAAAGGTGATGTATGGGGAAAATCTCTTTTTATCAACAGGATCATTTCCAGACATGGAGATCACCGAGACCTATCTCCCTGAAGGAAGAAAGGAGTGGAGAAGCTGGCTTGAAAAGAACAATAGGTCAAAGAAGGAGATCTGGGTCATCTATTACAAGAAACATACTGGTAAGAGTAAGTTAGATTACAATGAAACAGTGGAAGAGGCTTTATGTTTCGGTTGGATCGATGGGATCTTGAAGAAGCTGGATGAGGAAAGATATACGGTAAGATTCACTCCAAGGAGGAAGAGTTCAATTTGGTCGGAGACCAATATTGAAAGGGTAAGGAGAATGATCAAGGAAGGGAGAATGACAGAGGCGGGAAAGAGGGCTTTTGATGATATGGACCCGGATAAGGTGGATCCATCACTCTCCATTTCCGGGAGCAAGATAGTGGCCCCTCCGTACGTGGAAAAGATATTCAGAAAGAGAGGGATCATCGAGAGGTTCGAATCCCTTTCACCCAGCCACAGAAAGAGATACATTTACTGGATCACCACCGCCAAGAAGGAAGAGACCAGGATCAGAAGGGCAGAGAGGGCTGTTGATATGATCCTGGAAGAGAAGAACCCAGGATGGGATTAGATATTTCAGCATACACTCTCAGGAAGAGGTTTTAATCCTGGATGATATTTATTGAAATATGAACATAGAGGAAGAGGTTGAAAGGATCAGGTCCGAACTCGAGGGACTGGTAGATGAGGAGAGAAGGGAGTGGGCCAAGGGTTACTATCCCACATCTTTCAAGGTTTTGGGAGTAAAGGTCCCGGATCAAAGGAAGGTCGTAAACTCTCTCAGGGACAGGATCAAAAACGAAAGCTCATTTGAGAAATTTGTTCTTGTAAAAGCCCTGGTGGATACAGAGATATTCGAATGCCAGCAGGTAGCGTATGAGATGATATCCAAGGATAAGAAGCTGAACTCCTCATTGGTGTTTAAAGATATTCTGGAATTGAGAAAAGGCCTCGACAACTGGATTTCCGTGGATACCTTCTCGGGATACATCTCCGGCATAGCATGGAGGGAAGGCAGGATCAATGATGAGATAATAATGGAATGGGCTGGATCACCAGACAGATGGATCAGGAGGTCCGCACTGGTTTCAACCCTTGGATTGAATCAGAAGGCGAGAGGTGGAACAGGCGATACGAAAAGGACCTTGATGATATGCGACAGATTGAAAGCAGACCATGATGAGATGGTGGTCAAAGCGATGTCCTGGGCCCTTCGTGAGCTTTCAAAGACGGACTTTGAGGCTGCAAGGAGATTCCTTGAAGAGAATGAGAAGGTCCTTCACAAGAGAGTAGTTAGAGAGGTGAGGACCAAGTTGGAGACCGGTAGGAAGAACGGTTGATCACCTTTTTATGATTTTCAATTTGAAATTAAAGGAACGGTAAAGGATGTATTATTGATACAAATTAATCTTGGTAACTTTTAAATAAACGATATATTTTTACTTGATTAGTGAGGAGATGAGATGAGGGAACATATTGGTTTGAAATTGATTGCTTTAATAATAATTGTGAATCTCTCAATGCTCTGTATTATTGTTGAACCTGATCGGAATGTTGATTTCGTTAATGGATTTGAGAGTATTATTACAAGGTTTTCCGGAGGCGACGGGACACCGGAATCACCCCTCCAAATTACCAATATTACCGAGTTCCAGAATATCTCGGCTTTTCCTTATCTTTATTTTATACTGATGAATGATATCAATGGATCCGAAACTATATCATGGAATGGGGGGGAAGGATTCGAACCCATTGCCCCGGATAAAAATTCATATACACAAAAACATGACGGGCCGAAATTCAACGGGACCTTCGAGGGAAACGGATTTTCTGTTAAAGGTGTCTGGATTAACATGTCGACTTCCAGGGACTACCTCTCGCTTTTTGGATATATTGGTAAGACGGGTAGGGTATGCAATCTGACAATTGAGAATATCTACATTGGTCGAAGTGATTATGCCGGAAGCATCTCAGGTTACAATGACGGCACTATTATCAACTGCCATGCAAGCGGTGAAATAAACGCCACCTATTCATATCTGGGCGGTATGGTCGGGGAGAATCACGGGTTGATATCCGGATGCAGTTCGAATGCAACGGTCTCCGGTTCGAGCAAAATTGGAGGTCTGGTGGGGATCAACAGGGGTCAGATCCTCAATTCACATTCTATTTCAAATGTTACAGGGAACAATTACTACACTGCAGGTTTTATAGGTAATAACTACGGACTTGTCCAGGATTGTTATTTCTATGGTAATGTTGCTGGAAATCGCGAAGAGGATGCTTTCATAGCAATGAACACAGGTGAAGTCAGGAATTCCTTTTACTGTATCAACCTTACAACCTTGAACGGTCAGGTCCCACATTCTCCCTATGGAATATATCAGCACCATTTCAAAAAATGGATGGAGAACGGTCTTGCCCTGGATGTTGATGATTATCTAAGCAAGATCCCGGTAACCGGTCAATATATCATCTCCTGCAAGGAAGATCTGTGCAACATGATGCCCTTCACGTATTTGGGATTAAAATTCAAACAGACAAAGGACATCGATCTATCACAGATGAACCATTTCAATATTCCCGGCTTTTCGGCCATTGAATATGATGGTGATGATCATACTATCTCTTTGATAACAATATTCTCTCCTTACCTTGATGGGATCGGTCTCTTCGGGACGTTATCGGAAGGATCCGTTATAAAGAACCTCGTTTTAAAGGATGTCGATATATCAGGATTTGATTATACTGGCGGACTGGTGGGTAAATGTCATGGAACGATAAAGGATTGTTCAATGCAGGGATTTCCCAGCGGCAAGAAATATGTGGGGGGTATAGCCGGATATGTCAAGGATGGATCGATAATCAATTGTGAAGCTTCGGGATATGTGGCGGGCATAGAGTCTGTTGGAGGATTGATCGGAGGAAATTATAACGGAACCGTGGCAGGATCAAGGTCCGATACCCAGATCAACGGAGAGGGGAATTATATTGGAGGATTGATAGGATATAATGAGCCTTTGGAATACTGGAAGGGCCTTAATAAAGTCAGAACAGTAAAACGGTGCACATCATCAGGAAGCGTAACCGGGGTTGAAAGGGTCGGTGGTCTGATCGGATGGAACTTCGGATTGGTTGATTGGTGCAATTCCGACTGTGAGGTTGGAGGAACGACCTCTGTCGGAGGATTGATAGGGGAGAATTCTTATGGAAAGGTTGGTTTCTCATTTTTTAAGGGAGATGTGGAAGGAACCGGCAATTTCGTTGGTGGCATTGTTGGAAGGAACAACAATGCCAGAGTAACGAATTCCTACAGTACGGGTGGTGTACAGGGGAAAAACTATGTCGGTGGATTGATAGGAACAAATAGTGAAGGTGATATTGAACTTTCAACCGCCCATGGGTTAGTAGACGGATTGGATTTCATAGGAGGTCTTGTCGGTGGCAATTCATATGGAGATATCAATAACAGCTATTCAACCGGACATGTGACCGGTCACAGCGGGGTAGGAGGTCTTATCGGTTCCGATTCCAGGTCACGGATAAAGTTCTGTTATTCAAGCGGCAAAGTTGAAGGAGCTGAAAAGGTTGGAGGATTGATCGGTTCATGCTATCATGAAGATCATGATGTCACTGGTTGTTTCTATGATATTGATACATCTGGTCAATCCACAAGTATAGGAGGGGAAGGAAAGACGACCGTTCAGATGAAAGAAGTTGTGACATACAAAATACCCGGTTGGGATTTCTTAAATACTTGGGCCATTGAGGGTGGAAAGAATAGACCTTTCCTGCAGCATTTGGACTATTCTTCGATGATAGTAGGGGTAAATCAGCCAATAGCCTATGTCCTGGATCGATATGTCATTGATTACAATATATCCGCTACATTCGGGGGACTCCCTTCTACCTATGAGTGGAAACTTGTAACAAATGCGGGAACCTGGATGATCATCAATTCGGAAGGGATACTCAGTGGTACGCCTAGGATGGGTACAGAAGGTGAATATTCGATAAACATCACCATTTCAGCTGCGAGTATGGTTTTTACCTACAACCAGTTCACTTTGACGGTTGTCGACCTCCTGGATACACTGGAGATCACAACGAAACCATTTGAAAAAATTCTGGAAGATGATCATTACTATCTTGAATTCGAAGTTGAAGACACAGGACCCGATCCGAAACCTCTTCTTTGGAATATGGAAACCAATGCCAATTTTCTTCACTTTCTTGCTTCCGCAGCCATACTGGAGGGAGATCCTTCGAATGATGATGTGGGAACATACTGGATTAATATCTCCGTTACGGATGGTATAGAGAGGAATACATCCGTAAATTTCACATTGATCGTTGAAAATGTTAATGATAACCCTATAATACTCACAGAAATGATCCCATCCTCCATCTGGGGATTGCAGTTTTCACACCGGATGAAGGGGATCGATTTCGATCCTACCAACGATACACTTTTTTGGTCCCTTGATTCCAATGCCTCTTTTATTGATCTGGATATCCTTACCGGTAATTTGACATGTAATCCGGGAGAAAATGAGGTGGGTCGGTACTGGATAAATGTCACATTGAAAGATGGGAACGGTGGGTATGATTCCGGGAATTTTTCCTTCTCTGTGATGGATCTGGACATTGTTCCCGGTTCAATTGATGAAAATAATACATATCATGTTTTTGAGGATACAATGCTGAACATCTCTCTTCAGGATTTCTTTCCTTATCTTGATATATACTCTCCGGAATATATGATAAATTCATCCGCAAACCTCACTGTGAACATTTCAAAGTGTAATATCACAATTATATCCGCCCCAAACTGGAATGGATATGAGAATATTACCGTTAAAGCCGTATACGGAAGGTTGGAAATGATCATTGAACTGGAAATCATGATCGTTGGAGTTAATGATCCTCCACAGGACTTGCAGATAGTATCAAAATCAAGATTTGAAAACGAAAGAACACAGGTTTTTTCTTGTATACTCTCGGATCCAGATATGGAGTACGGGGATTCCTTTGAATATGTATGGACCTCGAATATCACGGGTGAAATCGGAAATGGTAAGAATATCAATGTTACACTGGTCAGAGGCATCCATCTGATCACCCTTGCCGTTTCAGATTCGGGGGGCCTGATGAATTCAACAAGCAGAGTGGTTGAGGTATTCTATCCGGTGATCCCCGAATCCTCTCCGGAAAAGGAAGAGAATGAATGGATGATATTCATTTTCGGAGGGATCGGGATCATGGTTCTATTGATTGTAATTGTTGTAACGTTTTTAGTCCTTACAAGGAAGTTAAAGAAGGAAGAACAGGGTCTTACAAAAGTTGATCCCACAGAGGGATCCACTTCTTTCGAGGAAGAGTTGAGATTGATCGATTCACTTGTGGGTGATGAAAAAATATCTGTCGAGCAGAAACCTGTTCCCAAACCTGTTCCCATCCCGGAGCCGGAAAAGGATATTTTCGGTTCATACACAACATCACCTGAACAATATGAGAACGATGAAACATCCTCTGATGATATGGCCCTCTCACCTCCGGATACCCAGGAGGGAGTCTGGATCGATATCGATGATGGGGTTGATCCGGCAGAGGAATAGGTCCTGGATCATCTCTCGAAATATAAGGAGGAGATGAAATGTCAAAATATCAACCTGCATGGTCCTTCGAGATGATGGGGTTACTCTTCCGGATCAGGGACCTGTTCACTCCAAGGAGCAAGGTAGTTGAAGAGATCCCATTGAGAGAGGGTATGACGGTCCTCGACTACGGAACGGGACCCGGAACCTATATCGAACCAACTCTGAAAGTGATCGGTGAGAGAGGGACCTACTATGCAGCGGACATCAATCCGAGAGCTGGTGTCCATGTGGATAGGATAAAGAATAAAACGGGACATAAAAGGGTCCATTTCATCGAGACGGATTGTAAAACAGGTCTAAAATCCTCCTCGGTGGATATTGTGTACCTTCATGATATCTATCACGGACTCCCCGAAAGGGAGAAGAACATCGTGGAATTGAAAAGGGTCTTAAAGAAAGATGGCTCATTGTCCTTCAATGATCATCATATGACCTGTGAAAGGATCTTAGAAGATGGTCCAATTTCAAAGCATTTCAAAATCGTGAAGGAAGGGAAGAGGACCTTTCTACTGAAGAAGAAATAGATAATGGATTCCACCAAAATGGGAAAATCCAAAGCAGAAAATGAGATAAGAACTTAGAGAGTTTGAAGGATGGGTAGTATGGAAAGGAGAGGAGCAATTTAATAGCAATTCCAAATGGATGGAGTAGGTAAGAAAAATTATCCGGATCCAAAAAAGGGCTTGGGTGTGGGGTAAGGGGTTGGTGTGGGGAGATGAAGATAGAATAAATAACTCACCCAAGCTTACATTAATATTCATACTCAAAATACTTAATGCTATTTGATTGATATAGCAATGATAATTTTAGATCCTTTTCATGATGATACTTGTGACATCATCCAAAATTCCATTTTAACATCATCAGGGATCTTATACCTTATACTCTCTCTTCAAAGTAGGAAGGAAATTCCTTATCAAGTTCGCCGGGAAAGATAAAAACTAATTTGTTATAAGATGATCCTGGGAGTGTATGGCAGAGGAAAAATTGAAGGTAAAGCTATATTGTTACATCGTCCAGATAAAAATATTATCTTAGGTTAAAATGGATTCACTAATATGGAGGTATGAGTTTAAATATAAAATACACCATTTGAAGGTTAATAATGGGGATTTGCAGGAAAAATTAGAATTTTTATAAATACATTGAATAGAGAGATTATATGATTTTTTCCAAATATTAAACCAACTTTCCAAACAATGGGAGCAACAGCAAAAGTTGATTTCATACTGATAGTTGAGAAATTGTAACAACTTTTTTTATTCTTAATTCATTGCTTTTTCCCCCAATTCTCCAGTAATCTCTAACACGAAGGAAACAGAGGAGGTCTTTTAATGCCAGTAATCAAATTTATCATTGGATGTTCACCAACAAAGATTTGACCTGTCATTTATTGCTGTTTAGAAAAAAAAAAGGAGGAATAAAATCCTCCTTGCTATTGTAGCCTAGCTTTGACAGTTAAATAAAAAATGTGCCCGTCGTTAACTTTTATTTATGGC
>CBDDUX010000019.1:0-19027 GCA_965234725.1 Thermoplasmatota archaeon
CGGATAATCTTCCGGTAGGGTGGGATAATGATTTTTATTTATAAAGATTAAACATAATCAGAATGGAATTTATGAAGTATAAATTATTTTTTAAAAATGTAAATATTTTTAATAAATTACGTAACTTCATTTACAAAATGGAGATTTTGTCAAATAAACATATTTTTTAAATTTAAAATTTTTTTTGTTAAAAATACACAAATACGATTAAAGTTATTATAGTTTGTAACCATTTTCATAACGAAAAGGTGGGTTAAACAAATGAATTATGGTCCTGATGATTGTATTAAAGTGGATGTTGAAAACATTGCGTTAGGAATGTTTGAAATAATAATGAATTCAAAAAGTGAATCGGTCATTTCCTTTGGTATGGTTCCTGCTGAAATAATTAAATCACTGGAAAAAAATATAGATGAAAAATATCCAACTTCTGATTTATTAATTGGTCAAAATTATATTAGCAAAGATGATATTGAAAAAGTGAAAAAGACCATCATTCAGGACATCATTTCAAGTATATATTGCATCGCAAAAGCGAAAAAAGTATTAGTTTCATAGTATAATTCAAATTGTTTCATGGAGCCATTAAATGAATAATGACATCAAAGAAAAAACCATAGAATATTTACAACATCACCCAGATGAATATGAAAATATTCAGATCGCCATTAATTACGTGAAGGAACAAATTGAAAAGGATCCAGAAAATTATTTTTGTCAAATGTTTGAATGGAATAATGTATTAACTCACCATCAAACAATAAAAAAGTGGATCCTTGGAGGATTTGTTAAATATGGATATAGATCCAACAAATCAAAAATGTATGAGTTCATAAACCTTGATGCAACAGAAAAAGGACTTATTGATTATAAGAAGATCAACTTTGATCGGGAGATTCCTAAATATGTGAAAGACGAACAGACTATTGAAAATCTTTTTGATAGTATATATGGTTTGGAAGATGTGAAACAAACCATCAGAATGGTCATGAAAGCAGACAAACAGGTCCATGTTGCTCTTTGGGGTCCTCCAGCGACAGCTAAATCACTCTTTCTCCTTGAGTTGTCAAGATTGAAAGAATCATACTATGTTGTAGGATCATCCACAACAAAAGTGGGATTATCGGAAATCCTTATAGAATATAAACCAAGAATTTTACTCATTGATGAAATCGATAAGCTTGCTAGAAATTCCGATGATCTTTCAGTTTTATTATCCCTAATGGAAACAGGATTGGTAGTAAATACAAAACATGGGAACCATGATTTTGCTCAATTGAACACCAAAATATTTGCAGCCGGAAATATAAAAAACCTTCCATCTGAGTTAGAATCAAGATTTATTTCTCTGACCTTTAAAGAGTATGATGAGGAAGAATTCCGAAAGGTTTCCGTGTACTATCTCGTAAATGGTGAGGGAGTTGACCCGGATCTGGCTGAATATATTTCAAGAAAGGTCTACAAGTATTCCAATGATGTTAGAATGGCAAGGCATATTGCTAGAATGTGTGAAAATAAAAATGAAGTTGACACAATTATTAAGGTTATGAGAAAATATAATAATAAATAGAAATTATAATTACATTTTTTTTACTTTAGTTGCTTAATCTGTCATGTAACAGCCAAAACTCCCTAGTTTTGTAACTCTAAAACTCCATAGTTAGAGCGTTGCTTACCTGTCTGATCAACAGAAGGTCCCCAGCTCTCGGATTTTTCAACGATATCGTTGGGGGAACTGACAACATGGAAGTCCTTACGACAATAGGCTCTGAATGGTCTTGTCCAGATAATGAAATTAGATAGAACTTTCTCAGGATCTATGGGTTTCAACTTGGTTACTTGGATGTCTTCCTTGTTTCTCAAATAATGATAAAGAGCTCAAGATGATCATGTTGAGGGAAAAAGAGAAAATCAACATAGGTAGATTTCAAATCAACAAAATCCAAGGGAAATTACACCATGGATATGGTTGGATGAGGATCCGGATAAGGCCATTATCAGTCTGATATTCCTCTGATAATGATTATCTGGTCTTTTTATCAATGATAATAGGATTATCTGGAATGTTATGAAATTGTTTGAATTCAAGAAATAATTTCATTAATTCATTGTTCTGGCCTTTTAAGTCATTGACAATATTTTCCAGACCATCATTTCTCTCCTTCATGATATCCAATCTATTCTCTAGTTCTTTGACCCTAGAAGCAGTTTTCTCAATTGATTTGGTTTCCAATCTATTCTCTACCTTCAGATATTTTTCTGCCATTTCATTCTCTGGTACTCTATAATATGAACCATTCAGATATCCTTCATGTCCTAATAGTCTCTCAACTATCTCTGATTCCAAATGGCCAGTCAATTGAGATTTGAAAAACCTTCTCAGACCATGATATGTATAGAGATATCTTCCAGTTTCAGGATCTTTCTCTGTATATCCAGATCTTTTGAGGGCAACATTCCAGAGGGCATAAGCAGTTCTCTCATTGTAGGGAAAAATTCTGTCATCATTAGGATTTAAGTTCAAATGCTTGTAGTTCTTTACTTTCTTCTCTATGTTGGATTCTCTTTGATCTAACCATTTTTCAAGGGCTTCCTTAGCCTCAGAACTAATGAATGTTGTTCTGTTGCCTTGATTCTTTGTGATTGATCCACGTAGATAGATAATAGGTGGTTTCTGAGAGAGATCTATGTCTTTCAGGGTAATAGACAGAGCTTCATTAATCCTACAGCCAGACGAGGCCAGAAACAATGTAAGGGCCTTTCCTTGAATAGTAACGAAATGATCAATTATCTTGTGTAAGATCTCAGGTGTTATCTGGAGGTCTCTAGTGACTACAGTAGGTCTAGGTTTTCTTCTTTTAATGGTCCTTAGATCAGATTGTTTGATCTCCAAATCATGATAGAGAAGGAATTCTTTTACTCCGGTGAGGTATGCATTTACTGTCTTTGGAGAATATTTCTTTTCCTCTCCATGATTAATAAATGAAATCAAATCATTTCTGTAATTTCTTTTATCTTCCAGATACCTTTTAGCAAGATCTTCCATGTCATTTTTAGGATCATGATCATTGTAGACATGAGAGAGAAACACCTTTATTGACCTTTCATACAAATTTCGGGTAGATTTTGTCCGGCATGTAGATATGAAATCTTTGATCATATAGCTGGTAATGGCCTTCAACCTATATAAAGTGTCATTATTTGCAATCAACTATATTTGATAACACTTATTATATCCCAATTACATGGGTTGAGGACAACTCGTCCAACCAATACCCCTTCATCCATAATTATTAAAACTTTTTCATTCATTATTCTTAAAAAACCGAACCAGGGATGGAACATTTTTAAAAGGGGATTGTTGATTTGGTAGAAGGGGGTATCCTACAATTGGCCGGTTCCGCAACGGATGATCCAAGATTATTGAAGCTCGATATGGTCATTAAGAAAGGTGATATGATCATCGGAATGCTCGATAAAAAGGGGATCCAGACCGATCTCTACAAGGATAAATTCTCCAAAGCAAGGAAGGACCTGGAGAACGGGAATATCGAAGAAGCGTTCATTCTTGCAACCGAGTGCATCAGGGAGATCAAGGACCTCCGGGAGATCCCTACCGATAAAGAGGTAAGCGGCCGTGTCAGGAAAGGGAAAGGTGTCTTTGCACTTATCAGGGATAACACAGCTGAGATGGAAAAGAAGATCGATGAATGGAAGATGATTATCAATGGATGGAGAAAGAAGGGATATATGTTCGAAAATGACGACAGCCTCTTTTCCAGATCATTCGATCAGATCGAGAAACGTTTCATTTCAATAGGTGAGCAGATCGAGAAAGCGGAGAGTATCCGGGGGCGGATCTCTAGGCAAAGAGAGGAATTCTCACATGTTGGGAAGAGCTACTTAAAAAAACTGGACGACATCGAAAGGGCGGTATTCAGACTTGATAGGCTTGATGATATCGACAGGAGGCTCAAATCCGTAATATCCTCCCTCAGATTGGTGGATGAGGATTTCAACACACTAAGGACCCGGATCAACAGGTTCAAGAGGAAGGGATTGACCACATCCTCATTGGAAGAGATGATCGATAATGATGAGGATCTGGAGTACCTTAACAGACAGTTCAATATCTACGAATCCAACATCGATTTCCAAGTAAAGGAAAAGAACAAGCTAAGGACCATTAAGGAAAGCGAGATGATCGACAGGGTCCAGGGCCAGATCGATGATCTTGAGAAGATCATTGACGATCCGTGGTTGCTTGATCAGGTAGTAGAGAGGATGCAGGAGATCGAAAAGGCCATCGAAAAAGCCAAGGAGAATAACAAGCGCCAGGAAGAGGAAGCAAAGAGAAGGAGCGAGATACGAAAGAGCCTTGATAAATACAGGTCCGAGGGATTCAAGGTGGAAATGGTCGAGCAGCTGCTTGATGATGACATGAACTTACTAGAAGAGGAATATGACATATTCATCAGACAGACTGCAAGATTGAAGAACCTTAAAGAGAAACTCTTCAAACTTGATGCAACAGGATTCGAAGAGGATGTATCTACCATTTCAGATAGGTTGTTCGATCCCACTCACATAGATGAGATCGAGGGAGAACTTGAGGAGCTGAAGGAAAGGATATTGAACCAGAGGATCAGGTCCCAAAAGATAGAGAATGCGATCAAGGAATGGACAGGAATGGGTTTCAAGATATCAAAACTGGAAAATGCTTTAAGGAATGATATCGAAGAAGCAGAGAAGGTATTTGAAGATTATTCGAACAGGATCAAGGAATTAATGGAGTACGAGGCAAGGCTCAAGGAAATGAATCCCAGGGATATTCAGGATCAGGTTCACAGGATCAATCTGAAGATCAAGAATCCAGAACTTATCGAATCTATAAGGAAGGAGATGTCACAGATACAGATGGATGTGTCCACACAGGAAAGGATCCGACAGAAGAGAACGGAACTGAACACACTTCTAAAGACATGGAAATCCCAGGGTTACAAAATAGACACGATCTTGACAAGCACAGGTAAAGAGAATACGATTGAGGGACTCGAAAAAGTGATCTTGCAGTACACAAGGGCAATTGCATCACTTGAATCCTTCAAGAATGAATTCCCTATGTATGAGAGAGGATGGTTCTCTGCGCTTGAAGAGGATATCAAAGGCAATATGGACGATCCGGAGAGTTCCCATGAAACCCTCAAGAACTTCACTGAACTGAAATCCCTTGTAAAAAAGGAAGAGAAGAAGAGGGGAGAGATCTCAAGAAAACTGACAGAGCTTTCCAACAGAGGAATCGATGTATCCAGGATCAGCCCACATTTAACGGGAGAGTCTGAGGGTTTGAATGTTGAATACGAATCTTTCAAGGACAAGGTGAAAAGGCTTCTGAAACTCAAGGCGACCCTTCTCAAGGAAGCTCATAAGAATGGAGATCAGGAGCTGGAGATGTTCGCGAAGGGAATGAACGATCCCTACCAGATAGAGGAATATGAGAAACAGACTTCCAATATAGGCCCTGATGGAAGAATAGTCATGGTCGATGAGAACAAAGAGAATATTCAAGACATTCTGATCAAAGCGAAGGAATTATACCGAGATGATGATCTGAATGGGGCCCTTGGATTATTCGAGAAGGTCATCTCCCTGGACCCGGACAATAAAGAGAGCAATTTCTTTAAAAAGAAGGTCATGCTCAAATTAAAGACGAAACCTCAAGATAGAACGAATGAACCGATAAAGGATCCAAAGGAAGATAGAAAGGAAATAAAAGATAAAGGGTCAGAAGTGAAAAGTGGAAAACAGGGAGACCCGAAATGTTTATCATGTAAGGGGACAGGTAAATGTGTCTGGTGCGATGGTAAAGGCAACTGTTCCACCTGCAATGGGTCCGGAAAGACATTCGGTGAGGACTGCCAGACATGCAAAGGAACAGGCAAATGTTCTGTCTGCAAAGGTTCAGGCAATTGCAGTTGGTGCAACGTTTCATAAGGAGTCGTTCGCTTGAGAAATACAACAACCGCTATCCTTCTCCTATTTGTGATAGTGCTTATGGGTCCGGTATCGGCCCAATGCTGTTCTGATGATCCGACAGATTTGACTCCATATTCAGAGGAGATCATAACGATCGATACTCATACTATCTGGAATGGAGAAAGATTTGTCAATGGTAGCATAATGGTGGATGGGAACCTGGAGTTGATAGATTCCGATCTTATCCTTTCCGGGGAGGGTATCATCATCCTGGAAGGAGGATCGATCCTGATCAAGAATTCCTCCATCGGACCTTACATAGAGGAAGCCGGTTTCTACATTGAATCATATGGTGATATGACCGTTGAGGACTCTTTCCTTACCGGTTGCCTTGACCTCTCTAACGGATATTTTGGAATATATGCAAAAATGGGGGATCTTTCCCTCAAAGGGGTGAGAATGACAAGGTCCGGTTTGATCCAAAGCACAGTGGATGATGTGAGGATCAGAGATTCCACGATCCCCGGGATTATCGCGTCATCGGGGAATGTAACAATATATAATTCCACAATCGATGGACTAGGAACATCTATAGCGGGAAATGGAAAGCTCGAAATAGGAAAGACAAAAATGACCTCCAACCTGACCTTCTCGAATTCCATTGCAGCTATCTCATGCGAAAGTGGAACACTCTCCATAGAAGATGTGGAGATCAATGGGACATATGGTGGAGGTTTATACGCCCTGGGAGCCACTGTTCACATTGAATCTATCTTGGTAGACCTCCCCAATTCCCAATACGGTCTAAAATACATCGAAAGTTACGGAGATGTTCTCGATGGCGCAAGTATAATAGGCTCTGATACTGGGATCGAGACATATCAATGTCCAGGAAATTTGAGAGTGGAGAACACATTGATCAGAGATTCCATCCAGGGTTTTGTTTCCTCGGGTCCTGGAATGGTGATACTCTCCAATGTCACTATAGAAGAGGCAAGATACGGCGTGGTATCTTCCAGTCAGATCTCGATCCTGGATTCCGATCTAACTAATGTTCAAATTGGGATCATTTTGGAAGATGGAGGAAGATTGCTTGATATGGACTTCGCCATATCCAATTTCTCCCAGTGGGGAATACAAGTGGAGACCTGGAACCAAGTGGAATTCCCAGGTATTGAGTTCTCCCCGGGAGCTACTGCCATCTCATCGATCTGCATGGTAGGCCGTATCCAGATCACAGCGAAGGGACCTTCGGGAGAGATCATCGAAGGTGCGGAGATCGAGATCAATTCCACTTTGGGAAGGTTCACCGGATTGACCACAGGGACACTTAGTCTGATCTGGGGTTTTCTTGAACCGTCTGGTACGGTAAGGATCATTGAATATGAAGTAACCGGAAGCTGGGGGAATGCTTTTGAGAACATCTCCATAATACCCGCTGACGGAACCATTTTCGAACTGATCCTACCTATGACCGACATATACATACTTGAACTTAAGAGAGATGGTGAAACAGCTATCGTATCCATCACAACCAATGGTTCGATGGCAAAGGATGTGGTGATCACACTTTACCTGGATGGGACCTACAGGTACACCCAGAGCATCTCCTTGGAAGCAGAAGAGGTGATCCAAGTGGAGATGCCCATCGGAAGCATAAAAGAAGGAAAACACGAATTGAAGGCCACAGCCAGGTCCAATGAGGAGTATTCTGGTCAAAATGGAATTCTTCTTGAGAACAATGAAAAGGTCATTACCGTAACCGAGAATGATGGGGGAGGAGACAATTGGTTACGTATGATAGGTATTATCCTGGTCATCGTTGCTGTTGTATTCCTTTTCGCAACCTTGATGTTAAGGCGAAGAGACTAAACTTTAATAACGGACCTATACATGCTCCCACCCATGTCTCGATCTGACTCCAAGGATATCGAATATTCCACCGTTACAGAGGTCTCAGGGCCTCTCATGGTGGTGGAAGGGGTCGAGGGTGCGATGTACAATGAGGTGGTAAAGGTCAGGTCCCCTGATGGAAGGACAAGGTTGGGACAGGTCCTTGAAGCCCATATGGACAAAGCGGTCATTCAGGTCTTTGAAGGAACAAAGGGTATCGACACGGATGTCACTGCTGTAAGGTTCACCGGGGAGACCATGAAGATACCTGTATCCCCTGAAATGCTTGGAAGGGTATTCTCGGGAATTGCAAGACCCATCGATGACGGTCCAGCTATCATTCCAGAAAAGAGGAAGGATATCAACGGTGAGCCCATTAACCCAACAGCGAGGGAATATCCCAGAGAGTTCATCCAGACAGGAATTTCTACAATAGATGGAATGAACACTCTCGTTAGAGGACAAAAACTTCCAATATTTTCTGCATCCGGACTGCCCCATAACGATCTGGCCGCACAGATAGCAAGACAGGCCAAGGTAAGAGGGACCGGCGAGGATTTCGCTGTCATTTTCTGCGCCATGGGAATTACATCGGAAGAAGCGAACTTCTTCAAAAGGTCATTTGAACAATCAGGTGCCCTTGAAAGGGCTGTACTATTCCTGAACCTTGCCGATGATCCATCCATCGAGAGGATCATTATCCCCAGGATGGCCCTGACCACAGCTGAATACCTTGCTTTTGAAAAAGGAATGCACATCCTGGTCATTCTAACGGATATGACGAATTATTGTGAGGCCTTAAGGGAGATCGCGGCAGCCAGGGAGGAGGTTCCAGGAAGAAGGGGCTATCCGGGTTACATGTATACTGACCTTTCCCAGATCTACGAAAGGGCTGGTAGGATAGAAGGAAAGCAGGGATCGATCACACAGATCCCCATCCTTACCATGCCTGACGATGACATCACACATCCGATACCTGACCTGACAGGATATATCACCGAAGGACAGATCGTACTCTCAAGGGATCTGCATAGAAAAGCAGTTCGACCACCAGTGAACCCACTGCCCTGTCTTTCAAGGCTGATGAAACAGGGCATTGGTGAAGGAAGGACCAGAGCAGACCATGATCAAGTATCCAACCAATTATATGCTGCTTATGCCGAGGGTGTGAACCTCAGGGACCTGGTAGCAGTGGTGGGTGAGGAAGCACTTACTGATAGGGACAGATCATATCTTCATTTCTCGGACGAGTTCGAGAAACAGTTCATTTCCCAGGGTCCTGAGGAGGATAGGACCATTGATGACACGCTGACATTGGCCTGGAAACTTCTTAATATCGTTCCAAAGGAAGAACTGAAAAGGATAGATGAAAAATATATCAAGAAGTACTATCCTAAAATTTGATCAGCATTATCCGATGGATCAGAAGCGTTGATCTTAGGACGTTTTCGTCTGAACTTGGCCCATTTCCTCATTATAGAGTTCGATCAGGTCTGTCCCGATCTCCCGCAATGCGGGCAATGGATGTTCAAGCTGCCTCCGGAATCCAGGGAGGACCTCTCAAGTTCGGTCTTGAATGTCTTACGACAGAAGGGACATTCGACCAAAGCAGTTACCATAACGGGAGCTGGTACCTTTCTCGGTACAGGTTCTTTCTCCTTTGGATCCTTCTTTTCCGATGGTTCCGGGATGGGGGAGGCAAGAACGGTCTTCTCCTTTACAGTAACTTTATTCTCTGTTTCTGGCCGATGAGCCGACTTAACTGTCACGATCGGAACTAGGTCGGCGATCTTTGGTCGAACTTCATTTTTTGTCGATCTTGATCGCACCGTACTTGACCATGTATCTTCAGATCCCCTGTCTTCTTTTCCATCCTGGCCCATCCACAGGAGCCTCCTTCTCAATCTTCTCTGTCTTGACCCTCTAAGAAATGTGACTACAAGCACAACAAAAATGATCAAAATAGAAAGAGGAGCCATGCATAAAAGGAAATTATAAATATCCTCTGTCTCGACGTTTCCTGTGTTCTTCTCATCGATCGATATCGTTAGATTGATGACCCCAGATGCTCCCGAATCATCACTTACACGAAGTTCCACTATGAGTCCCTCGCCTGAGATAGTGCTTTTCCAGGTGGTTTCCACACCGGTTTGGGTTGATCCATCCGGGAATGTCCATTCAAAATCGATAGGATCATTGTCAGGATCATATGAAGAGGAAGCATTGAACCTAAACTCGTCCCCAAGTCGGCCTTTGGTGGTCCCAACCACTCTCCCCTTTGCGACCGGTGGAAGGTTTCCGCCTTCAGAACTGGGATAGAATACCTCCTGGAGGGTATAATCTCCCTCATTCCCATTACGGTCCACTGCAGTGACCGCTACCCAGTAGGTCCCCTCCTTTTCCAGGTCATCCAGGGAAATTATGGTATCATTTCCCTTCATTACTGTGGTGAACAGGTCAGAAACCGTCACAGGCACTGGTTGTCCCTCTCCCAGGTACACGTTATAATGATGCAGGTCGGTTGCAAAGGATGGGGTCCATTCAATTTCCACCCACCCATCCTCAACAACTTTCACTGTTATCCCCATGATCGGTTCAGGAGGTTCCGTATCATAGGGATCAAAACCCTCACCAACGATCATGACATCATCTATCATCCAACCTCTTCCCTCACCATCAGCCCCTGATGATACGGCAAACCTTATTGTCGAGATGGCACCAACCACAGGTCCCAGGTCGAATCCGATCTGATACCAATCCCGGTCTCCCTGGAATCCGTACTCACCTCCAAGAGGTCCTGAGGAATCCGGGTCCAGGAGCCGTAGATGAGGAAGGTCGGGTTCGAGAGTGATCCAATTACCATCAAGGTCCATTCCTTGAACGATACCACCGGATGTCCCCTGTTCACCAAGGAAACCAAAACTATGGACAATATAGAGATAAGCCTCGTTCATGTTCACAAGATCGATCGGAGGACTGACGATCCCTGAAAAGGAGTCACCACTGAAACCCAATAACTGTCCCTCACCATCTGATCTCCCGAAATGAATGTCCTCACCTCCGGAAATGGTGGGTCCGTCATCAACAATTGTGAACCATCCGGAATCACCAATATCCGTGAAGGAATTCCAGGAATCGGATCCAACTGAAAAATCATCATAGAAGATCGGGTTCATGGCATTGGCGGTCAGTCTGTAGTTTTCGGTCTGGATATCATCAACGGTCAAGTTGATGAATAATTCGTACATTCCCTCCGCCCCAGGTACCCAATCAATGTAAAGGTCCTGGATCCTCTCATTGGAGAGGTCCATGCTATCAGAGTAGGGGCCCCAATCCTTCGGACCCAAGATCTCTATAGATATATCGGTACGGGGAGGTATGGTCCTTCCCTCATTGGACACAAGTAGATGGACCTTGACAACCTGATCTGTAGGAAGATAGGAAGCCATTTCAGGGGGACTGATGAATTTTATCTCGACCATTGGTCTAAGCTCTCCATAAATTTCTACGAGATCGATGAAAACCCCATTGTCCGTTCTTCCATCGGGATCATCTACCAGTAGAAAACGCAATCTCAGTTCTTCTGAAATAACGATCGATAGATCGATCTTCATATCGATCCAGGACCCGTTGGAGCTCCCCGAGTGTTTCATTACAGTCGTCCAGGTATCATTATCATTTCCCAACTGAACAAGAAGTTGATCTGTTCCAGCTCCATCACCAGTCCCGTTCTCCTCATCTTCCAACAGGTCAAGATCGAACCAGATCTTGTAGGAAAGGACCAGATTGTGATAGCTCCCCACGTCCTGATCCGGTATCCTCAGAAATGAGAAGGTCCCCTCCTGGTAAGTGCTGTTCAGAGGGGAGCCGTAGCATCTGTTCCCTTCCCCGGAGGACCCAGGACCTGGATTCCCAGAAGAACCTGCTCCCGGTTTTCCAACTTCCCATTGATCAAATGTCCCACCGTGAATAAAACCACCATCGGAATCTTCAAGGTCCTCGGAGAACAGAAGCTCCAGAGTATTCTCACCCCCAACCGGTGCGGAGACCATGAAATAAAGGGACAGAAGGAGGACGGCCGTTGTCATTGAAATTATCATTGATCTCATTCAAGGTTCACCGGATCATCTGGGTATTAGAACAATCAGTTTGGATTATATAAACTCTTTAGGAAGATGGACATCATGATCCAAGCAACAACCCTTTTTCCAGTGTCAACATCCCTTTTACAGCTTTCTCCCTAATATGAACACTTATGATATCCTCTCTGAAACCGATCTGGTCCGGGTCCAGGAGTACTACCCTTCCCCCGGATCCTTTGACCAAATATGGAATATGAGCTACAGGGAAGACCACACCGGTTGTTCCAATAACAAGCAGGTCGGATCCTTTCTGTGCGAGTTCCAATGCTCTTCCGATCTTCTCCTCCGGAAGGGATTCCCCGTAGAAAACGATATCAGGTCTTCGGTAAGCACCACATTGGCATAAGGGGTTTGGAGGACTACCATTCTCTTCATCGATCTCCTCTCTGCAACCACAATTCGGACAGTAGATCTTCCGAGCATCTCCATGCACATCAAGAACATCAACAGAACCCGCCGATCTGTGGAGACCATCAACATTTTGGGTAATTATTGTGCCTGCAATTCCCTTTTCCTGCAATCTGGCCAGGGCAAAATGTGCATTATTGGGCCTGGCATTCAAAGATGCCGATATTAGTTCTCCAAGGAGAACCCAGGCCCTTTCAGGATCCTTCCTGAAGGTATCAATATGACCATATTCTTCCGGATCATACCTGGTCCATATCCCTCCAGGACCTCTGAACGGTGGAAGGCCTGATTCAACTGATATCCCGGCACCTGTCAGGACCAGGAACGGAGGATGATCAAGTAGGATATCTACTGCTTCAGAATAGACGTCATTCATTGAAGCACCTGAAGGGCATCAGCACTCATAGGGTTCATCATTGGATCAGCTAGAGAATATCATCATCTGCCCGATGTCCAATGGAACTAAGATATATAACGACAAGGTATAGGACCCGGTTTATTGTTCTAAATGATGTTCGCTTGATCAAAGATCCAAGAGATTTCAAAGCCGGTTATCCATTACCCAATGTCACCCAGCAAATATGAGGAAGGGGCAATGGTTTAATCCTATGGAATGATTCATCGAGAGTGACCTGGAGGTTGTAATATGGACAGGAAGGAATACATCTATTATTCTTTCATGAAGAGAGTCGTTTCTGACGGATTCATTTCCCTGGATGAAAGTGGATTGATAATGATCCTCGAGGAGAGATTGGGTCTTTCGGACGATGCTATGGATGAGATCATGGGAATGATAGAGGAAGGAGAGGAACCCGATCCCAAGGAATTGGAGATGTTGTCACAGGATACCTCGGACCATGATGTGGAGAAGGACATCTATGAGAGGGTACTGAAAGAAGCATGCCAGGATGAGGACATCCACCAGGATGAGCTGGAGGTTCTGGATGGACTGGCAAATATCATGAACATATCAGAAGGTGAGAGGAGATCGATCTACGAGGAGGTCAGGGAACACCCTTCATTGTTCGATCGAATGGGAAAAGCACTAAGGATCGATGAGGTTTGATGGTGCATTGATATGCATCCCTCTTATAACGAAGTGTTCATCTCTGAGCTTATTCAACTTCACCTCGAACTTGAAGAAGATATTGAGTCCAGGTTAAATGAGTTCAGGGAGATCTGGGCATCGAAAGATGAAATTGCCATTCTGAAAGAACTGTTCTTCTGTATACTGACACCGCAATCCAAGGCGACAACATGCTGGGGAGCGATCGAGGATCTTTCATGCAACGACCTGCTCCTTCATGGCGATCATCAGCAGATCTTGGATGTTGTCGGGGTCGTACGGTTCAAATACAGAAAAGCTTCATTCATTGAATTGGCCAGGAGCAGATTCTATAAAGATGGCAGAATAACGATCGTCTCTGATCTCGAAGTTTTTAAGGATCCCTTCGAGACCAGAAACTGGCTTGTGAGGGAAGTGAAGGGTTATGGGATGAAGGAAGCAAGTCATTTCCTAAGGAACATCGGACTTGGAGAGGAACTGGCCATACTTGACAGACATATACTCAAGAACCTCGTCAAGGCCAATGTTATCAATGAAGTGCCATCATCCCTGACAAAAGAGAAATATCTGAAGATAGAAAAGGCCATGATATCATATTCTGAACATATAGGTATACTACCATCCCATCTGGACCTTATGTTATGGTATAAGGAAGCTGGAACCATATTCAAATAAGGGTGACATCATGAATGAGCATGATATCGAAAGACTGATCGGTTTGGCCAAAGGTATCATTGAAAGCAAGAAACCGAACAAACTTCAGATGATCTGTGAGATGCTGAAGGAAAAGGTCGATCATTATGATTGGGTGGGATTCTATCTTGTCGATGATCGTGATAACAGGATGCTTGTCCTAGGACCTTTTTCAGGAGATGCGACAGAGCATGTAAGGATACCTTTCGGGAGGGGAATTTGCGGACAAGCAGCCGAAACAGGGAAACTGTTCCTTATCCAGGATGTGACATCTGAGGATAATTACCTCTCCTGCGGTTCAAATGTACGATCCGAGATCGTTCTTCCAATATACTCCAACGGTACGATAGTAGCTGAACTGGACATCGATTCCCATCAGTATTCTCCCTTTGACAACAATGATGAAAAGTTGCTTGAAAGGATCTGCGTCATGGTAGCCGATCTCTTTTAACATCCTCTTGATAGGGGGATCACACTATCCAGTATCAGTCTATTGCCATCCAGATGGAATGAAATTGGATAGACCTCGATCCCATTGTCGATAGCATCCCAGAAAGTCCGGGTAAAATCCGGGTCTGTTGCTTCATTGGGAGAGAAAAGATCTGATCCTGGAGAGAGGACCAGTATCATTAATGAAGCCCTATGTCCCATTTTCTTTAGCTCGATCAGTTCCAGTATATGCCTCGTACCCCTTGATGTTGGAGCATCAGGAAAAAGGGCTTTTCCATTCACCGAAAGGGTACATCCCTTCACCTCCACAAAGCAGTAGGAACCATCATATAGTGAAAGGCGGAAATCTATTCTGCTCTTTCCAACCTTGAATTCAGGTTCGATGAACTTGATATTATCAATTGGGCTAAGATCGGGATCCCTCAAGATATTTTCAGATATTTTCCTATGATATGAGGAATTGATAAGGACCCACTTCCCATCCACCCTACCTGAAACAAGGTCCCAGGAGGTGGACCTTCCGGGTTTTATTGCCTTTTTCACCCTTACAAGGTTTCCAGGGAAGATTACCTCCTTCAACCTTCCAGGATCATGGACATGGACCTTTTCCCTTCCAATCATCGATCCATCCTCACCGATAATATCCGCGATCATGAGAAAACGATTGGGTCGGGATATTACTTTAGCCTCCCGATCCCAGGAGATCTCTGTGATCATAGTACCGGTCTCACCCATACATCCAACATATCGACCGTGGGGATAAAAGAATACCTTGACAGGTTAGACCTCATATCAGATCGTTGATGAGCAAATGCGAAAGTATCACATCTTAATGACCATGAAGGGATAAAGGGTAAATACACTTCCATACATCAAGCGCCGGGAGGCTTCATTCTTGGCCAGTGAGACCCTGTTCAAGGTAACCTACGGGATGTATATAGTCAGTTCCAGAAAAGGTGACACCCTGAACGGACTCGTGATCAACACTGCCAACCAGGTCACTTCTTCTCCTCCATGCATCTCAGTTTTCATCAGTAAAGAGAACCTGACACATGATTATATTCTTGGGTCGGGTGTTTTTTCCATTTCCATATTGCGTCAGGACACTCCATTGAAATTCATCGGTAAATGGGGATTTAGATCCGGCAAGGACATAGACAAGTTCCAGGATACGAAATACAAGATCGGAGTGACCGGTGCTCCAATCGTTCTTGATAACGCCCTTGGGTATATGGATATGAAACTGCTGGACCATTTCTCGGTTGGAACTCATACGATCTTCATAGGACAGGTCATGGAATCAGAGATCATTGATGATGTGGAGCCCTTGACCTATTCTTACTACAGGGATATCAAAGGGGGAAGGTCATCAAAGAATGCGCCCACCTACGATGGGTGGGGGGATAAGATCTCAAATGGGCTTAAAGAGGCCCCTGCAAGATATGTTTGCAGAAAATGCGGACATGTATACGATCCCAGGATAGGAGACAAGAACTCAGGGGTTAAGCCGGGCACCCCATTTAATGAAATTTCGGATGATTGGGTATGTCCACTTTGTAAGGCAAAGAAGGAAGAATTCGGCTTGCTTGAATGATAAGGGGAATCTTAGAAATAGTATAACGAGTAGGAATAAGAGAGGAGGAAATAGAAATGATATCGAATAATATGTTGAATGAACTGAACAAACAGGTAAACGAAGAGCTCTATTCGGCGTATCTATATCAGGCCATGGCAGCATATGCTGATGCCCAGGGATACAAGGGTGCATCTACATGGCTGGACACACAGGCACAGGAGGAAATGGTCCATGCCAGAAAATTCTACGATTTTATCCTAGAAAGGGGAGGTAAGATCAAACTTATGGCAATAGCAGAACCTCCACAGGAGCACGGAAGCCTGTTGGATATCTTCAAAGCAGCCCTTGGTCATGAAGAGCACATTACCGGAAGGATCAACCATCTTGTATCAACAGCAAGAGATGAGAAGGATTATGCCTCTGATAATTTCCTCCAGTGGTTCGTTGCTGAACAGGTCGAGGAGGAATCCACTGCACAGGATATCATAGACAAACTTGTACTCATCGATGGACATGTCGGGGGATTGTTCCAGCTGGACAAAGAGCTTGGAACGAGGATCGCTACCCCTGCGCAATGATATTCATCAGCGGAACTAAATAGTGGATTTGGAATGGTAATGTTGGTGGATTGGACCAAAAAGGTCTCTATCAACAGGATCGAGAATAAATGAGGTGTTAGAAATGGATCTGGGATCCTACAGTAAAAAGGAAATGATGATGGCTGCTATCAAGAGCGAGATTGAAAGCAGGGATGTTTACCTCCAGCTGGCAGGTAAGGTCGAAAATGGATATCTTTCGGACAAGTTGAGGTTCATTGCGGAAGAGGAGTTAAAACACAGGGATTATCTTGAATCCATTTACAAGATGGAATTCCAGGAAGATGTCCCCGAACTCCCTGAGAACTCCCCGGTACCTCTCCCTGAGGTCAAGGTGGATAGACCATATGTCCAGGCCTCTGATATTATGGCCCAAGCAATGGTAGCAGAGAAGGCCGCTTCAGAATTCTACATCTCTCTTTCAGAGAGATTCGATGAAGATGATATCAAGAATACATTGCAATATCTTTCAAAGATGGAGATTGGGCATTATAAACTCCTCGAGATCGAAAAGGAATACCTTGAATCCGAAGAGGACTACGAAGTGGAATGGGAAATGATGCATGTAGGACCATGAGATGAATAAATGGGTCTATCTGATCGGGATAGTCCTTATCACATCTCCTTGAACTTCCTCTCATCGATCGCTTTCGAGCACTTCTTGCAGAAATCGAAGCTCTTCATGTCCATCTCGGATATGGACCTGGAATCGTTCATGACACAGCCCGGGCTACGACAGTGAAATAAACTCAAAAGATGTCCCATCTCATGGGTTGCTGTTGTCAGTACCCTTTTCCTGAAGATATTGTTATCTTCTCCCTCACCATAGTAACTGGGCCATAGTCTCATTATTGACATCATTCCCACTCCCGTAATTAGATTCGAATGACCGAACACGAAATTATAGCCCTTCATATAGATATCAAAATCCCCGATACCCAGGATAAAATCCCCACCTTTATGCCTGTAGGAAAGGTTATCCAGGATAGTATCTATGAAATACTGGTCCCTGGCCTGATTGTATGCGTACCTAGGTATCTCCATTTCTGATCCTATCCCCACATCCATATCCGTAAGGACGCTTAGAAAATTTTTCATCATGGTTAGCAGCTTTTCATCACCACATCCGATAGGTGTAATCGTTACTCTCCTCATAATCCAATCTTGATTATATACATTGTATTTCAGTTTGTTTATGAACTTTTAACTATCTCAGAGAAATTGATGGTCCAAACAGGTCCATTTCCTTTATTTATGATGCCTTCAATCAGGTATCGGTGAGATGATGGTAAGCATTAAAGGCACAAGGACCGAGAAGAATCTTCTGGCTGCTTTCGCGGGGGAATCACAGGCGAGGAACAGGTATACGTATTTTGCAAAAGCAGCAAAGAAAGAGGGTCTTAATGCAATATCTGAGATATTCCTGGAGACTTCCGAGAACGAAATGGAACATGCAAAACTGTTTTTCAAGCATCTTGAAGGTGGGATGGTTGAGATAACCGCTTCCTATCCGGCTGGAATAATTGGAACAACTCTGGAGAACCTCAAAGCCGCAGCATCAGGCGAGAACGAGGAGTGGACCAAGCTATATCCTGCATTTGCATCCATTGCAGAGGAGGAGGGGTTCCCCGAAGTGGCCAACTCATTCAAGATGGTTGCCAAGGTCGAGGTAGAACATGAGAACCGATACAACACCTTGATCGAGAGGCTTGAAGGCCAGGGCTTCTTCAAGAGGGATAAACCTATCAAATGGAAATGTCTGAACTGCGGTTACATCCATGAAGGGAAGGCAGCTCCTGAGATCTGTCCTGCCTGCAAGCATCCAAAATCATATTTCGCACCCTTGGGAATCAACTATTGAATCTCTCAATTGGAAATCAGTCAGGTCAAATACTTCAAAAACAGGGCTATGTAAAAACCCAACAGATAGGGAACCTATTGTCCTGAAGGAGAAATGAGAGGTATTTGAAATTTGAGTGATAATAGTAAAAAACATTCGGGCAGAGATATGGTGGGACATATTTTGGAAGAGATAGAGGTTTCAAGAATATGAATGATTCCCTGCCCGATGATAAATGATCCCTCACATGATTATTTAAGTACATTGGGGCTATTATCATTTTGAGTGCAATTGAGATGAGGATCTGTTATTATAATAAAATATACTTTTATTAGGCACACCCTAAAGAATTAGTGATGAAAAAGTGATATACATCGTTGGTATTTG
>CBDDUX010000020.1:0-26691 GCA_965234725.1 Thermoplasmatota archaeon
TACCGAAGGGCCAGCGTACCTGATTCCGATTTAAAAAGTTAGTGAAGTACTGATATTTGATGACACCATAAGATGCCAGAGCATCAATCTGGTTGGAAACGCTCTTTACCACTTCAGTATCGGCTGGGTTGACGTTAATCCTTCCAAGGATGTCCTGGTTGGAAACTGGGATCTTCGATTCCTTGAGAACCCTGATAAGATTCTCATTGTGGAATCTGAATCCCGGACCTGGGTCTGATAAAGTGAGGTTCTGTGATCTGTTGATTTGATTTTCCAGTATCTCGATATACTTTTCAATATTCTTGGTCCTATTTTTCATCTTTTCATTCTCTGTTCGGAGCTGTTCATTCTCCTCGATTAATTTTTCCTTGATCTCTATATTTCCCAGAAGGTCCCCATTGATCATAACCTCCATTGCTTGTATGACGAGTTTGGAGAGTGAAGTTTTTCTAGTTTCAGCGAATTCATTCCATCTATCCTTTTGCTCTTCAGATTTGAGGTAGACGTCCACCCTCCTCTTTTTAATGGTTTCAGTCTTGTTCATGAGTATTCAATGATTATCTGGCTAATAAAAGTTACGGGTAAATATAAAAGAGCCACCAGAGAGATTCGAACTCTCGACCTGCTGATTACAAGTCAGCCGCTCAACCGGGCTAAGCTATGGTGGCATGTGTATTTTTGTGTGGATAACGGATTTTCCTAAATAATCATTTGGGCTTTGAAATTCATTCTCAAGTTTATTTGAAGAGGTGCTCGTAATCGTCCCAAAGGCCCCTCTCCTTGATCCTTTTGATATATTCCTTCTTGTATCCGGTCATGGACCTGTATCTCCATGATACCCATTTAGCGGGAGCAAAGAAGGTCCTGTATACCAATCGGGAAAGGACCGGATGGGGACTCAGCCATTTCTCCAGATTGGATATTGTATCAGGATTAGCTGGCTCGAACGGGTCCTTCACATTCTCTATCTTCTCACCGGATAGGACCATTTCATTCAGATCAAGAGGACCGCATCCTCTCTCATGAGCTGTCATTATATGTTTTATCTTCTTGTGATCGATGTCCATCACCCTGCAGGCAACCGAATCAGCTGCCACAGCGTTCGTAGCTGTAAGCAACAATCCAAGCTTCTTTGGAAGACCAGCAATGGGACCATCTGATTCCAGACCTATTCTTCCATCCATAACTATCAATCTGGGTTTAAGCAACAAACAGAAATCAGCCAGGGCTTGGTCGATCACCCCATGGTATTTCAACCTCAGATCGTCCGGAACACAACCGAAGTGATTTTTAAGTGTCAATGTGACTCCAGTCAATTTATGTGTTTTAAAAACAGGCATTGAGGCAAAGACATCACAATCTACATAGGACTTCGGGACCTTGTATTCGTTGAAATCGAATACCTTTCCTTTCAGGGGAAAGGACACGAACTCATCCTTCATGAAATTGACAACCTCGGCTCCAGCATCAACAGCTACATCCTGGATTCCACAACCGAGGAGGGCAGTCTCTGCACAGACTCTCTGGAGGTCCCCCTCTCCAACAATGACCTCCGCTCCGCGGTCCTTCAATATCTTAACAAAATCTGAGACGAGTTCCGGTGTTACGGTGATCCCGGGAAGATAATGGAAATGGGTCGCATTGACCTTGATAACTACCTTATTACCAGGTTTGACGATCTCCTTGAATCTTATGGCCTCCAGGCTCTTTTTCAACTTGGATGACATGTCATTATCATCGATCCTCCGGATATCCACCCTGGCCTTTTCTAAGGAGGTCATCGTCATATGTACATTTTTCAGGTATTAATAGAATATCATGGACGAGGTACATTATTGCGGAGGACCTGATGATGTTCGATTCTTCTTTTTATACCGCCAATAAAATACAGCAAAACCTGCGGCGATCAGCAATATGACAATGATCAACCATGTCAAGTTCTGACTCTCTTTCTGTTCTGTATAAACCTCGTCTTGAGGTAATTCCAGCCCCTTCAGTTCGTAACTGTAGGTCTCGATCATAGGACCTGTTTCTGTGACCTCTCCTGGAAATATCGGAGCAAAGACGGCATTCAGAGGTCTGGTAAAATAAGAGCCATTCCCTTCAACATCGAATACAATGCTGATGTCATATTCAATTCTCATCTCCACGTAATTCACACCCTGGAATAGTCTTGGGACCTTCACACCCCTGCCAATGATCCCGAACGTCCAGGTCTTCTCATTTCCGATCTGGATGTCCATTACATCAGGTCCGCCGTCGATCATTGACAATCTCGATTCATGGTCGGGATTTCCATCACCATTGATATCGATGGTGAATGCGATATCTCCTCCCTGGAGGAGTGTTGAATCGATCCCGGAGTACATCATGGTCACAGTTGCAGAAGTCGCTCCATTGGGTATCTCAACATATTTCGTCTGGTTCACAAAAGAAAGTGGATTCATGTCCTGATCATTGTATCTGGAATATTCACCTGACCAGGTTACTTTAGCCTTGGTAGAGTTCAACCTTAGCTTTCCCTTCACTCCCTGTTCATCATAGACCTTGATGGCATCCCTTACATCGATCTTGCTGGGATCTGCACACATATCCCTCAATCTTTCCAGTGTCAATGCAATACCCACAGCTCTTCTGGCATCCACAAGACCATACCCCTGGACATAGTCTATTGGTTTCCCATCCCATCCTGTAGAACTCGTATCTCCGGCGACATTCCCATTTTCAGGAGTAGGAGGCAGGAACCTGGCAGATGCCTCAAGGATCCATTCAGCCTCGTGGATCCTTGTGTTGGGATCTCCATACCAACCCTCTACATCAGGACCTGAATAATCCTCATGCAGGTCTGAAACCTTCATCGAGGGAGCCGCTTCCCACAACAAAGCTACCAATCCTGCAACATGTGGTGTGGACATGGATGTCCCGCTGATGGCCAGGTAATACGGGTTGGTATTTCCTCCAATATAGGAACCACTGCTGATGACCGTCCTCCTGGCCGCGGTCGACCAAATGCCCCTTCCAGGGGCGCCGATATCAGGATATGTATGGTTCAATCCAACCTTCCCTCGGGAAGAGAAATCCGTCACAGCGGATCCATCCCTTTCATAAGCCGCCACCATTATTCCGATCGGAGCATTTCCCTGACCTGATGTTGTCAATTCATTTCCTTCAGGATCATCTCGACCATCATTCCCGGCCGACCAGGTTGAAACAACATTATTCTCGAATGTTATCTTATCGATTATCTGGGTAAGGACAGTGGAGGGATCATATTCCTCGACTGTAGAATGCCAGGAATTGGTCACCACTCTGATGTTGTAAGGATTGTTACCTGGCCTGGAGTGATCATAGACCCATTCCAGGCCCTGGAGGTAGCCATCTTCGAGGTTCGAGGAGGCTTCCTCGGGTAAAGAGACTGTTAGACCTATCAGATTTGCTCCGGGGGCGACTCCCCTCCTTGCACCTGCCGAAGCGTCACCATTTCCGGCAACGGTCCCTGCAACGTGGGTTCCATGCCCGTAATTGGTGTCAGTATTCTCCGCCTCGATCCAGATCCCGCCACCGGCATCAAACATGTTATGTATTGTCTTCTCACCGTAATCAAGATCTGGATGTCCAGCATCGATCCCCGTATCAACGACACAGACGGTCACACCCTCTCCAGTTATTGGTGCATCGAATCCGCCCGGTCCATCGATGACAGAGGCCCAGACCTGCGTGGCATTGATGACATGTGTTCCCATTTCCATATCATTGATCACCACATCATTGTTTTCAACATAGACCACTCTATGGTTTTCAAGTATTCTGTTCAAGAGATCCGGAGGTCCTTCGACAGATATCGCAGGGACCACATGGAACGTCCTTCTGATCGAAAATCCAATATCTTTGAGGAATTCGGCGTCATCTGAGTTTGGTCCATCTTTGAATTGGATGATATACGAGACCATTCCATTATCAGAGGTTCCCTGATAACTAAGATCTGAAGATATCCTTGACCTGATATTCAGATCCTGGGTCTCCCTTCCCTCTCCAACAGATAATGGAATTGCAAGAATCATCAACATTGATATCGCGATCAAGATCGCGGGAGAGAATCGGCCCATGTCAAATCATATGACTTTGTCCTAATAAATCTTTTACATGACCAGTGTAATAATTACACCATCATGGACCGATCGATATTTCCAGATCGATATGGAAAGACCGATCGATTGTACTTCCTTAGAACTTCAAGTTCTTCCATAATTCCCTTAGAAAGTTACAAATATAGTTCTTCCAAGTACATTATTGTGGGGTAGTAATATGTCTGTAATAGAGGGTAAAGGACCTGTCACTGGAAGTTACACGCACAGATATTCTCTTTTTGCCATGGGATTGGTGGCTTTATTGATGTTTTCAATATTTCCACTTTCCAATGTAGGTGCGGAGAAGGAGACAATATCGGTTTTCACACCAAATGGAGGTGAGACATTGATCGCAGGGGGTCAGTATACCCTAAGGTGGACCATCTCCAATTCCGGAGGTTATATCGCCGTATCATATTCAACCTCTGGAGGGGAATCCTATGAGAATATCGACAGGATCACCAACAGTCCATCCCACGGTTACGGTTGGATCGAATGGACGATTCCTCCGAATCTCAATTCGACCTCATGTCTTATCAAAGTGGTCTGGGTGGACTCATTATTTAAACCATATACCGTAATAGCAGAGGATGTTTCGGATTCCAATTTCACCATTGAACCCGGGGTTTCAATGACGATAACAGATTCTCCTGATCTTGTGAGTTATGGCAGGTATCATTACTTGAAATGGAACCTATACGATCCACATGAAATGGTATCCGGTCTGATCATCGATTGGAGGATCGATGATGGCTCCGGTTGGTCATCCTGGGGCTCCCTTTCCTCATTCTATGATTGGTATGATCCGAACATGGGGTATATCTGGTGGACGCTCCCCAACTATATCCAGAGCGGATATGGTCAGATCAGGATCCAGGCGATGTCAAATGGTAATGTCACCGTTCTTGCAACCGATACGACCGACACGTTCGATATAGTCTCTCCTGGAGTAACTTTGATCCAACCAGATGGTGGGGTAACCTTGGTTGCAGGGACGACCTACACCATCAAATGGAGGACCTCCCTCGATCCAGAGGAAGTGATCGTCAGTGTTCAGATCGATTATTCCACAAATGGTGGATCTACCTGGAATGGTATAATCGGTGGAACGGCCAATGATTTCGAGCAGGATTGGACAGTCCCATCCATTGCCACAACTCAACTCAAGATCAGAGTCATTTCTCAATACGGAGAATGGTATTATCTTGACGAGGATGTCAGTTCGGGAATGAATACGATAATCCTGAACTCGAATATACCTTCTGTTACACTTATCGATCCGAGCCCTCCTGTTGACGGTGGAGTTGTTATCGGGTCCGGAGAGACTTACCAGATCGTTTGGTCTCTAACTGGCTACTCCTCGATCACAGGTCTCAAGCTTGAATATTCCACCAACAATGGTTCAACCTACAATCTGATCGTTCATTATATTTCAAATTGGGCGATCCCTTATAATTGGGTGGCCCCTGCAGTAGACACATATGAAGCAAGGATAAGAGTGACCATAACTGCCTCTGGGTATTCAAACAAGGTCGCTGTTTCCAATCATGCTTTCTACATATTCGATACAATCGCGTTCAACCGGCCTCCGATTGCAATGGCAGGGCCTGATCAGACAGCGACTGAAGGAACACTTATTTACCTTGATGGATCGGCGTCATATGATCAAGATGGTGATACACTTATCTACAATTGGACCCAGATATCACCCTCCGCTAAGATCGCAGCTCTGAATGATAGGTATTCCATGAAACCTATCTTTACATCGGATCTGGAGGATTATCAGGTCACATACATCTTCGAGCTTAAAGTTACGGACGGATTTGAGCATAGTGACCCCCTCCTTTTCAACACTGACAGGGTCAGTGTTGTCGTAAATCCAATTCCTCCGGAAATAACATCGTTCACACCCGATACGGGTTGGACGGGGACAGATGTGACCATCTACGGGAATAATCTGAAAGGAGCAGAGATAGTGATCGATGGTCAGGTGGTTGCAATAGTACCAAGAGAACCGGATCTGAATTTCCCCGATCCTGACCATACTTTCAAGTTCACGATATTCAGAGAGTTATCGAACGGATCCCATCATATTGTTGCCAGGACCTCCATGGGTGAGATATCATCCGTCGACGAGATCGATATATTCCCTGTTCCACAATGGTTATATGATAATGCTATTGGATTCCAGAACAATCATACAAACCATTACAGTTATCCATGGAATCCCGGTGGATCCGGAGTATACAGGGATGTATTCGGAAACCAGGTATATCTGAATCTCTGGATCTGTATTGGTCTTCCATATTGGACACCATGGTCTGGGTGGGGATGTTTGGGATATGAAATAGAACAGCCATTTGCTCCTGATCCTTTTGCGGCAATTCTGTATGCAGCAGCGTTCGATGATATTGGTGAAGATGGTGAATGTTTTGGAATGAGTACTTCTACACTGGAATATTATCACAACAAGGTTGATGAAGACGATTACGGACAAACTGTAACCGATTGGGATGAACTTGTCAGAGAAGGTGATTTTTTAAGGCATATCAGGATGAGGCAAGGCGCTCAGATCAGTGCTGAGATCCTTCATTCCTACCTTGGAACACTGATAAATGGGCTGGTCCCATCTTCCGATTATACCGGAATGGGTCTGTTCATTAAAGCTGTCAAACTCTCGATAGATACCGGTGAACTGGGGATAATGTCACTTATCGATGGTGGAGGCCATGCAGTGGTTCCCTATGCATATGAAGACAGGGATGGCAAGACATACTTCTATGTGTATGATTCAAATAGACCAGGTTTCAAGGATCCTGCAGGTGCAAATTGGCAGGCACAGAATGGTGATAATGCAAATGATAGCCCACCTGTTGTTGTAATCGATAGGTCAGGTACATATTGGGATTGGTCCTTTGAATGGCCCGATGGTTCAACATGGGGTGATGATATTGGGATCGGTTTCGTTCCCTACAGCTCCATCGTTGGTGACCGTACAATTCCGACATCAATAACAGGTATCATTGACCTGCTTGTAGGTTCTGCGACTTTCGATGTGGAGGACGAGAATGGAAACAGGTCAGGAGTAGATGAGAATGGAGAGATAGTCTGGGGTATAGAAGGGGCTGCTCCGCTTCCATTCTTCGGAGGTCCTGGGGACCTTCCGGATTCCTACTTCCTTCCCGTTGGGAACTACACCACCCATATCTCTGGCACGGAAACAGGTATCTACAACTGGTCGGTTATCAATAACGGAACCTCCGCTTTCCAGGTGGAGAATGCGGAGGTCAATAAGGATTCCAACGATACGGTGGAACTGAACTTCCCGGAAGGAAATCCGTACCTCGGGGAAATGGTATATTCCTCGGACGATGACATGAAAGTGTATGATGGAGGATTCATTCACAATTATGGTCCAAGTTATCGTACCTTCAAGATAAAGGGTGCAGAGTTGAGTGATGATGGTGAACATGGAGATGGGATACATTCCTTGAAAGCCACACCGGAATATGACGGTCTGATCTTTACCAATCTTGGTGGCGGGCCGACAACCTTCGATGTTGAATTCAGCACAAATGTCATGAGCGAGGAAGTATGGAATGGTTCTGAAAGGCCGGAAACAGGATTCCTTCCAACTGCAACAAGGAGTGGAATAACGGTAGGACCCGGTGAAACAGTGGTACTTAGGCCTTCGAAGTGGTGTAACCTCACTGGATCAATTGTCATACTCGAAGGTGAGACCGTTCCAGGCATCCCGACTAACCTGACCATTGTTCAGGTTGCAGGCCAGGTCGAGCTTGGTTGGAATGCACCTGAGATCGATGGCGGATGGCCAGTGGTAGGATATTACGTTTTCAGGGACAACGGTTCTGGAGTAATGGAGCTCATTGCTATTGCTGATGGGACATCCATTGTGGATATGGAAGTTCAAAGAGGTATCGACTACAATTACAGTGTGAGGGCTTTCAATGCTATTGGAGAAGGTGAGATGTCACCATCTGTTCAGATAATCATACCCCTCCTTACAGCCCCATCTTCTCCCACGGACCTTTCCGCAGTATATCAAGAAGGCAAGGTTGCCCTTAGCTGGGGTGAACCTGAGGATGATGGTGGAAATGCCATCTTCGCTTATATCATTTTCAAAGGTGCGGGAACAGGTCCCATGGAAAACATAGCTGAATTGGGAATGGTAAATGAATTCGAGGATGCTGATATCCAGAAGAACGAGACATACCGCTATCAGGTTGTGGCTGTAAATGATATTGGCCAGGGGGTAAGGACAGAGGAAGTTAGCATTTCGATACCCGCGGACCAACCAACGGATGATGATGACACCGATGACGATGACGGGGATGGGGGAGGAGATGAGGAGAATGGTAACTCCTGGCTGCTCTACCTGATCATAGGTGTCATTGTGGTAGTAGGGATCATCATCCTTCTTGTATTCATGACCTCCAGGGGTAAGAAAGAGGAGGAATATGAGGAGTGATCTTTATTGAATTGCCTCCCGGACATTCAATCTGTCCGGGAGTTCATTTCTCATGTTGTATATTCAGCATTGATCCGGACGTACTCATAAGAGAAGTCTGTACCCCATCCAACCGCACTTTCCATACCTTGATTCAGATCAATCAGGATCTTGATATTTGAGGACCGAAGCATCTGTTTGAGGCTCTTCTTGTTGAATTCCTTATAAGCTCCACCCTCCGCGACCTGGATCGGATTCCTGGACCCCATAAATATATCAACCTTTTCAGGATCGATGTTCACTCCTGACCTGCCCACTGCCGCAAGGATTCGTCCCCAATTGGGATCCCTGCCGAAAAGGGCGGTTTTAACCAAGTTTGAATTGGAAACCGTTCTGATGACCTTGCGGGCATCCGCCTGCGATACTGCGTTGACAACATTATATTCCACGAACTTGGTTGCACCTTCGCCATCAGAGACTATCGCTTTTGCCAGGTATTCACAGAGGTAGTTCAGATTATCTCGGAATATAATATAGTTCTCATTTTCGTCATCTATTATTTCATTTCCAGCAAGTCCGTTCGACATGACAGTAACCATGTCATTGGTGGAAGTATCACCATCCACTGTGATCATATTGAAGGATCTTTCAGTAGAGTAACTCAGGGCTTTATTAAGCAATGAAGGCTCGATCTTTGCATCACATACAATAAAGGCCAGCATTGTGGCCATATCCGGATGGATCATCCCGGCCCCCTTTGCGATACCTGCCATATTTACCATAACATCTCCCAATTGGAATCTTATGAAACCCTCCTTTTGGAAAGTATCAGTTGTCATAATTGCATTTGCAACCATAGTTCCGCTTACCTTTCTATTGTTAAGATAACGAATGTTCTTCCTGATCCCTTCCACCACCTTTTCCGTGGGAAATGGTACTCCGATAACACCCGTGGCACCGAATATCACATCTTGCTCCCTAATCCCAAGTTCTTCGGCAACTGTTTTCACGATCTTCACGGAGGATCTCATTCCATGTTCGCCGGTACATGCATTGGCATTTCCCGATGCCACGATGATAGCCTGGGCCCTGCCATCCGAGAGGTTTTCTCTGGTGAGGGTGACAGGAGCGGCAACGATCCTGTTCTTGGTATAGACACCGGCAGCTGATGCAGGAACTTCCGAAAAGATCAATGCAAGGTCCCTCCTCTTGGATTTTATTCCAACATGAGCTCCTCTTGCTTTGAATCCTCGAACGCTCGTGATGTTCATATTTTGAACTTTTGAATCCATTTTGCATCCCTCAAGGTGTAATAGGAGGTGTAAGGAGCCCTTCTCCTTCATCGAATCCTCTCATCAAGTTCATATTCTGGACAGCCTGGCCGGATGCGCCCTTGACGAGATTATCGATGGCGGTAACCGAGATCAGTCTGTTTGTCCTCTCATCAACATAGATGTGGATGTCACAGTAATTGGATCCTCTGACATCCCTGAGAGAGGGCGGATTCTCCCTTATCCTGATGAACCTTTCATCAAGATAATGCTCGATCAAGGATTCATGGATCTCCTCTTTTGTCACATCTTCTTTAATTTGCGAGTACATGGTCGAAATTATGCCTCTATTGACCGGCAGGAGATGGGGAGTGAACTGTACGGATACAACTGAACCTGAATATATAGAGAGGGCATCCTCGATCTCCGGTGTATGCCTGTGGGTCCCTATCCCATATGCCTTGAAATCCTCATTGACACTCGGAAAATGCGTCACCGGTTTTATCGAAGCCCCGGCTCCAGTGACGCCGGACTTGGAATCCACGATGATCCCGTTTTCAGATATCAGTTTGTCCTTGAGGAAAGGAGCAAGTCCCAGAATCGCAGAGGTAGGGTAGCAGCCGGGATTCGATACGAACCTGGTTCCCCTGATGTTTTCTCTGAAGAGTTCCGGAAGACCGAAAACCGCTTCCTGGTTGAGTTCCGGACATGAATGTTCCGTCTCGTACCATTTTTCGTAATCATTGACAGAGGAAAGTCTGAAATCACCGGAAAGGTCCACGATCTGTACGTCTTCATCCCAAATTGAGGCCACATAGTTCATGGAAACCCTGTGCGGCAGTGCCAGAAAGACCAGGTCGATGTCCTCCAAATTCATCTCGCCTGACCTTATGAACCTAAGATCGGTCGTTCCCTCCAAATGGGGATAGATGTCGGTAATCATCTTTCCGGCGTTTTTCTCGGATGTGACCGCCGTGATCGAAACATTGTGATGCCCGGATAGTATCCTCATGAGTTCTGAACCTGTATAGCCAGAAGCTCCGACTATACCAACATTGATATCACTCATTCTCGGAAACCTCCTCTAAGCAATCCAGGAACACTTCGAGCCCTTTTTTCAGGTCCTCTTCCGGAATATTCAGCGGCGGCAGGAATCTCACTACATTACCCGCCGTGCAGTTGGCGAGTACTCCTCTTTCGAACATCATCTCAACCACTTTCTTTCCTTGGTCCTTGAGTTCCACTCCCAACATGAGACCCTTTCCTCTGACCTCTTTGACCATTTCGTTTTTTATGGTGCGGTCTCTCAGCATCTTGATGGTCCTCTCACCCAGTTCAGAAGCTCTTTGAGGGAGTTCTTCTTCCAAGATGGAAGAGACTGTGGCCAAAGAGGCTGTAGTCGCAAGCGGATTCCCTCCGAAAGTGGTTCCATGGTCGCCAGGACTAAACGCGGAGGCAACATTTTCCTTGGCAAGTAATGCTCCGATCGGGAATCCTCCTCCCAATGATTTTGCAATGGTGATGATATCAGGTTCCACATCAAATCCCTGGTATGCAAAGAAATGACCTGTCCTGCCCATACCGCATTGGATCTCATCGAATATTAGAAGTATTCCATTATCATCGCAGAGTCGTCTCAAGCTAACGAGATACTCCTCATCTGCAACATTGATCCCACCTTCACCCTGAATAGGTTCGATCATGATCGCACATGTCTCATTGTCCAATGCATTTGTAACTGCCTCTATATCATTGAAAGGAACTGTTTCAAAACCTTCGGGCAAAGGGTCGAATCCTTTGCTGTATTTTTTCTGACCAGTGGCGGTCATGGCCGCGATCGATCTTCCGTGGAATGAATCATCCATGGTGATGATCTTTCCTCCCTTTCCATGCTTGGATGCCCATTTTCTCGCCAGTTTCATGGCTCCCTCTATCGCTTCCGTGCCTGAATTGCAGAAGAAGATCCGGTCCATGTCGCAGTTCTCGATCAGTGCCTGGGAAAGCAGTCCCTGGGATGCTATATAGTATAGATTCGAACAATGGATCAATTTGGCGGCCTGGTCCTGGATGGCTTTCACAACTCTGGGGTGGCAGTGCCCAACGCCGTTTACAGCAATTCCCGCAAGGAGGTCAATATATTCCTTTCCATTGGAGTCCCAGACCTTGCTTCCCTTTCCTTCAACAAGAAGGACAGGCGTTCTTCCATATGTTCTCATATGATATTTTTCATCCAATTCCTTGGTCATTTCTAGGCTATACATTATATCATTTCCTCAAAGTCCCGGTCTTATCATTGTCCCCTCTTTACCTGGAAAGAGAAGGGAGAGAAGAAGCGAGTGGTCCTTTGTACCGTTAACTATGAAACCGAGGGAAACTCCATTATCCAGCGCTTTGATGGAAGATGTGATCTTCGGGATCATTCCTCCGCGTATCTGTATGTTGATCATCGTCTTTACCTGAGGTACATCTATGAAGTGAAGTATTGTGGAGGGATCCTTCGGATCTTCCATAAGTCCATCCACATCCGTCAGATATACAATCATATCAGCCTTTATAGTCATCGCAACCTCAGCTGCAAGGACATCGGCATTGATGTTGAAATCCTGGTGATCGGTACTAATTCCTATAGGGGCAATAACTGGAATATATCCTGTATCCGAAAGGGTTTCCAGTATGGATGGGTCTATACTCTCAACCTCGCCAACATGTCCCATATCTATTGGATCAAAGGTTCCTTCTCCAAGAACCTCTCTCAATAATTTTCTCGCGGTTATCAGTTTCGCATCCTTGCCGGATAATCCAACAGCTCTCCCGCCTTCACGATTGATGAGTTTTACTATTTGATTGTTCACCTTTCCGCAAAGAACCATCTCCACAACCTCAAGGGTGGCAAGGTCCGTCTTCCTCTGACCTCGAATGAACTCTGGTTTGAGACCGACCCTTTCCATATGTTCAGAAATTGCAGGTCCCCCCCCATGCACAACTATCACATGCATTCCGATCAGATCGAGGAATACAAGGTCCTTCACTACCTTAATCTGGAGTGCCTCGTCTACCATTGCATTTCCACCATATTTTACGACGATCTTCTTTCCTTTCAATTGGATAAGATCAGGTATCATTTCAAAAAGATCCAAGTTATCAGTTGTTCGATTATTGTCCATTGTGAAAACTCCAGATGCATTATACTGATTTTTTCAGAGAAAATAAGAATAATGGAATGCTAAATCACTCATTAATGTTCCAATGGTTCGGTTCATATTTAAATATTTGTAGTATGTTTTTCGGTCATTATGTAGTGCCGTAAGATTTCCCATGAACAAGGTTCAATATTACCAATCCCCTTGACCCTCATGTCAGGAATTTTCTTCTTATCAACAAGAAATCTTCTATCTATGGTCGAATTCTACAAGGAAAGGATCGGCATGGATGTCTGGTTGGAACAGGCGGACTGCATTATCTTTCAACATGGGAACCTTCTCCTTGGATTCTGTAAAAGAGACCATGCCGATACCGATGGAATGATCACATTCTTCTTTGATACAAATGATAAAGTGGACCAATTCTACAATAAGTTCAAAGAATCATCTGTAGGCCCCCCTAAGACCAACAAGAAGTACGGTATCTACCATTTCTTCTGCAAGGACCCCGAAGGAAGGGATGTTGAATTCCAGAGGTTCTTGACCTCTCCTTCATCACCCTGTTGATACCGTCGGATGATCCCTATCGAAAACAAGTTCCAGAAGGATCTCGTTCATTTCAATTCCATTCAGAATGTGGCTTCCCCTCAGTTCACCCACTCTTCTGAAGCCGGATGATCCAAGGATCCTCAGTGACCTTTCATTTTCCTTCACAACCCTGGCAATGACCCTTCTTGCTTTGATCCGGTCTTTACACAATCTGAGTATTCCTTCGACCATGATACCACCCAGACCCTTTCCCCTTTGGTCCTTTTCTCCTATGAGAAATGAAATTTCACAGGTCCTGTTCCATTTGGAGATATCATAGATCGAACCGAAACCGATCCTTTTACCACCCTGTGTCTCAACGATCATATCAAGGTCATTATCATTCAGGAGCATGTTAAGGACAAGGTCTTCCCTTGTGAGTCTGATCTCAGGTTCATCCATAGTTCTGGCGATAACTGGATCGTTCATCCATCCAAGTATGGTTTCAATATCCTCAAGACCTACCTCTCTGAAGATCAAACCACCCTTCCTTGAATCGAATATCTTAGGTTTCTTCCTTGGTTGGGGTTTGAGTCCATATCTGGTTACGGCCTTTGAGAGGATCCTTTCTATCATTTCAGCATATGACATATCCATCTGGCGGCAGCTCCTGAAGAAACCACTATCCTCTCCTATGCCGGGATTTGGATTGACCTCAATTATGTATGGTTTACCATCACGGATCCTAATATCGACCCTCCCGTAATCCTTCAGGCCAAGTGCTCTGTATGCATCTCTGGCGACAGATATGGTAAGTATTTCGATGTTCTTAGGGAGATCTGCTGGACAAACCCCTTTTGTCCCTTCATAACTTTTCGAACCTTCAGTCCATTTCGCATCGAAGTCAACGATATTTGGGGAAGTGGGATCCATTTCGAATAATATCTCAGAGAGGGGTAGGACCATTATGTCAGAACCGTTGCCGATTATTGCAGCATTGATCTCTCTTCCATCTATGAACTCCTCCACGATGGCCGGTTGTTCGAAGGTCTCAATGATATGGTCTATTCTCTTGAACAGCTCCAATTTATTATGAACCACAGATCCTTTGTCTATCCCAATGCTTGCATCCTCATGAAGAGGTTTGACAATAAGAGGGAATCTAAGTCTTGGATCGAGTTTCTGGGATGTTGCATGGAATACCTGATAATCTGGTGAAGGAAGATTGTTCGCTCTTAGAACCTGTTTCGTCCTGGCTTTGTCTAGACAAAGGGAAAGAGTGAGCGGTCCGGATCCGGTATAAGGCATTCCCATTAGCTCGAAATAGGCTGCGATCCAGGATTCTCCTGAAGGGTCTCCCTGAAAGCTTTCACAAAGATTGAGAACGATATCTGCAGAATCCCGTTTTAATTTGCCGATAAGGTCGCTTGAGAAGTTCAATGGAATGATCTCAAAATCCTGTCCGACTGATCCCAATACGGACCCCACCGTATTGATAATGTCATTGTCTGATACGGAATGCCCTTCTTTGACTTTCTCAGGATCATCCACCATGTTGTACAGTAACAGTACTCTCAAGGGATCACCTCATGGAAAGATTGTATCTTTTCAAGGCTGCATCCATTATGGCGGCGATGATATCATCATAGTCCATCCCGTCAGCAAAACAGGCCCTTGTGAACCTTGAATTATCACTTCTATTAGGCATGAGGCCTGGAAGAGTGTTAACATCAAACACATTGGGAGTGTCGTTCGCGTCCAGTCTGAGATCTATCCTGCATAGGTCCGAGCATCCCAGCACCGAGAACGTATCCCTTGCAACCTTTTCGATCTTCTTTTTAAGGGCAGGCTTGAGATCAGCTGGACATATGACGGGGTCCTTGATGTTCGATGGGTTATCATAGATCCATTTCGCCTCATAAGAATCGAACCTGTTCAGTTCATCAGGAAGATGGGTGAAATCTATCTCGATTATCGGAAGGACCTTTGGCCTGCTATTGCCCAGAAGTGCTACGGTGAACTCCCTTCCGCTTAGGTATTCCTCCACAAGAGCATTTTGCTTGTATATTTTGAGTACTTTGCTGACCTCTCTTCTGAGGGAATCCTGATCCCGGACCAGGGAAGAATCTGAAATTCCCACGCTCGAACCCTCTGCATCGGGTTTCACGATCAACGGGAAATTCAGTAAAGAGTTCAACTTCTGGTTCGTGGACCTGAAGACCTGGAACTTGGGAGTGGGGATCCCATAATAGGTGAGTATCTCCTTTTTTCGACTTTTATTAAGTGTGATCGCCTGGGTCAGGACGCCTGATCCGGAATATGGAATGTTCATCATCTCAAGTATGGAAGGTATATGGGATTCCCTGGACTCCCCCTGGATCCCCTCCGCGATGTTGAAGATAAAATCCACATCTGCTTCCATCAGTCTTTCCATGAAGCCCTGATCAGCCTCAAGAAGAACAACATCATATCCTATCCTGTCAAGGGATTTCCTAATGGCATCTATTGTTTCAATGTCATCATATTCTGCATACCTGTCCAACCTTTCTCCCTTTGCTGGTTCCTTCTTCAGGTTGAATGCGATCCCGACCTTCCTGATCCTTTTATTGGAAAGTTTCTTTTCGGGTTTTGTTCTTGTTCCTGGATATTTGAAAAGATGGTCCAGATAATTGGTAACAATGACCTCATCAGGGGTTATCTCCTGGACATAATCCGGTGAGACGGGAACCTTTCCTCCGGGCCCATCGATAACAAAATGAGGCACAGCCAGACCTGATGTGAACCCTTGAAGCGCCTTCATTATTTCTATGCCCTTCTCCACTGGGGTCCTGAAGTGTTCAACGCCCTTTACAAGATCACATTGGTAGATGTAATATGGCCTGACCCTGTTCTTGAGGAGGGTCAGCATCAATTCCTTCATGGTCTCAGGATCGTCATTTACCCCCTTGAGAAGAACAGTCTGGCTCCCCAGTGGTATGCCTGCATCTGCTATCAAGGCCAATGCGACCTCGGTCTGTTTTGTGATCTCTCTGGGGTGGTTGAAGTGGATGTTCATGAATACAGGGTTGTACTTCGCTATCATCTTCACCAAATGGGGAGTGATCCGTTTCGGATTCACACAGGGCATTCGTGTACCCAACCTGATGATCTCAATGTGTGGGATGGACCTGAGGTTTTCAAGTATCTGTTCAATTTCGGAATCGGTCCTCATCAATGGGTCCCCGCCGGAAACTATGACATCTCTTATCTCCTCGTGTTCTCGAATATAATCTATAGCAGTCAAAATGGACTCCATGGGGATCTGGGATAATCTTCCGACCTTTCTCTTCCTCGTACAAAACCTGCAGTACATGGCACATTTCGAACTGGCAAGAAGGAGGACCCTGTCGGGGTACTTGTGAACAAGGTAGGGGACAGGAGTGTTCTCCTCTTCTTTCAGAGGATCCTCCTCATTGAAATGGTCCTCCAGTTCCTGAATGTCCGGAATGCACTGTTTCCAAATAGGATCGTCCTTCTCTTCGACAAGGTCCATATAATAAGGTGTTACCTTCATGGGGTATCTTCTCTTAACCTTCTCTATCGATCTGCTATCTGCGCCAAGGTCGTCCAATTTTGACCCGGTGAGGTTCTTATGGTCACTGCTGATCTGTTGGGTTTCCACATCCATTATTATCACTACTACCTTCCCAGCTGGTTCTGATGGAACCCGACTCCGACCATTAGCTGCTCCCTGGCTGCCTCGATGTCCTGGGGGAGAACGGTCGTTCTATTCGAATGCCGTGCGATGGAGACTGCTATCTCGGAGATCCTCTTACCGTAATCTTCGATACTGGTCCTGAGTTCCTCCTTTGACTGGTAACTGACCCTTATTGATGGGTCGGATTTCTTCAGCAGTCTTTCCATGGATGCCAGTGATATTTCAGTCAATTCAATCATCTCTTTTTTAATCCATTTCAGGGTTTCTATGCCCTTTAAAACCCTGACATGACGCTTCCTGTATTTATATATATTGTTTCAACTTATATGGTCCTTATTAAAATGAAATCAATGGATATGAATATAATTAAATCCATATTAACATTTAAACGAACTGAAAAAATCAAAAAATTTTTTATAGATATTAAAAATGTCATTATGGTCTTTTTATTAAATGAATACTTGCACGTATCCGATTCCTTTTAACCTTTGTAAAAGGACCTTGAGATTATCTGAAGGATGTCTCCTCACTAACATCGGATCCAGGCGAGGTGTGGACCTGCTCCTTCTGCTTTCAAGGACCTTACAATCTGATATTGGATGGTACGTTCCAAAGGTCCTTGAACTCTATTTCATCACCTTGTTGAGATCACTTTCAGTTACTTCATTTCCAAGCCATCGAACAAGTTCGCTAACTTCCATCGGTTTATTAGTTGAAACAGTATAGGTCCTGCCTTCTTTTGTGGTTATCCTAACTCCAAACCTGGAATTTGAGATATACCCGGTACTACCATCCGAACCATGTTTGATCCCAAAACCCATGAAATCTCGCAAAGCATGGACTGAAACGGGTCTGATGTCCTCTATCTGGTCTATGCTCAACTTCTTTCCGGAAGGACCCCAGTGGAAATAAACTCGCTCATTATCAACTTCCAGGTCCAGTCTATGGAAAAGAACAGCGATCAATGCAATGAATATGATCGTGGCAGCATTTGAGATTATCATCTCGATCATTAGTGTATCCCCGTTGATTATCGGTATGATAGATATTACGATCTGAATGACAACCATCGTGAGGATAATCATTAAAAAGACCCATAGGAAAGGGACGCTGTCATTGATCTCCTTGATCGCAGGTTCCCTGATCTTAATGATCTCCCGTGTAAGATCATTTTCCGTAATAGAACAAACCTTTCTATTCTTGATCCAGGGAAATGCCAGAATAAAAAAGAGCGGTAACAATGCTCCGACAACCCATATGCTCAGTGTGATCCCGAGTAATCCTTCATATTCACTAATGAGCAGCATCGATCCGGTTATTAAGAGGGTGATGAAAATATAGATCCCGGTTGTTATCCACCTGATCCTGTTCCATTTAATTATTTGATCTCTATCCAATTTCAGATCACCTAACCTTCGTACACTTTTTTTATTATCCCTCTAAAGGACGCTTCTTCTCTTGCATCTATACCAAGAGAGGTTAACACGGTCTCTTTAAGGTCCTTCATCGTCGAGATCGCAAGGTCCCTTTCAGGATTTCCTGATTGATCGAAGAATATCCTGACCCTGTTGTTATAATCCAGTATCATGATGGAAGGAAGATTTCCGAGCTGAGGTGTGATGCCGATCAGAACCCCTCTTGAGGCATCGAACCATTCCACAAGTGCTCCATTTGCTTGTGCGGTTTCAAGGAGTCTATACATGACATCCCTTTCATGCAATTTGATGGATTTGTTAACGGCCTGACGACTGATGTCATACTTCCTCGCTATCTCGGATTGGATCATACCCCTTCTTTTCAGATCCCAGTATTTGAACTGCATCTCGGCCTTGGGTCCGCTTGCTACCATATTGTCAACCTGTTAGTTCTTACAAAAGGACTATTGCCAATATAAACTTTCCTATTATTCGGGCATTTTCAAGGAATAACTCCAGCTGGATATAAAAATACTTAAATAAAAGAACCTTAATCGGACCTCCCGCTTCAAGGAGTGTTAAGTCATGGCAAGGATGCATGCGAGGAAGAGGGGTCAATCCTCTTCAAAGAAGCCGTACAGGACCGCAAGACCAGATTGGATAGAGATGGACAGGAAGTCCATTGAGAAGCACATTATCGATCTCTACAATAAAGGTTATTCCACATCCAGGATAGGCATCGTTCTCCGTGATATCCACGGGGTCCCTGATGTGAAGACAGCCATTGGAGTATCCATGTATGATGTCCTTAAGCAGAACAAGATCAAGATGGATTATCCTGAGGACATGATCAACCTTATGAGAAGGGCCGTCAGAATGCACAGGCACATGGATGAGAACCATAAGGATGTTCATAACAAGAGACAACTTCAGTTGACAGAGGCAAAGATCAGGAGACTTGTCAGATATTACGTGAAGAATGGTGTCCTGCCTGAGGGATGGTCCTACAAGCTCCACAACGCGAAATTAATTGTTGGTGAGTAAAGTAAGACATAGCCTTTTAATAGCCTCTTTCATTATTTCCTCCTGATAATGGAGTGTGAAGGATGGAAGATCCCCTTAAGTGGATGAAGGTACCCGCATCGATTACCGAAAGGATCGGAGAGGCCGGAGCTCTCGTGGATTCCACCAAAGGCGAGATCAGGATAGTGTCACATTACGATGGGGATGGGATATCATCAGCAGGGATCCTTTCCCGGGCAGTCCATAGATGTGGAAAGAAGTTCCATGCCACAATGACAAATGTCCTCACCGATGAGGATGTCAAGAATTTGGACCCTGGATTCGAACTCCTCATCCTGGCGGACATGGGTTCTTCCCAGGCTGACAGGGTATCTGAAAGATTGCTTGAAACTGGTTCCAGGGGGATAATCCTGGACCACCATAATGTGATAGGCAGGGAGAGGCCTTATTCCATCACAGATGGAAGTGGCATTGTAGAGGTCAATCCCCGTTTCCATGGGATCGATGGCACTTCGGGATGTTCCGGTTCAACCCTTTCCTTTTTGCTGGCACTTGCTTTGGATCCAGGAAATGAGGACCTGTGCATTTTCTCACTTGCCGGTTCTTTGGCTGACAGGCAGCATGTTCCCCAGTATTCAGAATTGAATCTGGGGATAAGGAACCTGGCTGTGGAGAGGGGCTACCTCCAGTCGATCAAAGGCATGCCGTTCTCGGGAAGGTCCGTATTGGAAGCCATTCTGACATCGAACGATCCTTTCATCAAGGACATATCCGGGAATGAAGGATCCACCAATGATCTACTATTGGGCCTTGGGATCGATCCGGAAAGCAGACTCGAGGATCTGAAGGTTGATGAGGTCAAGAAATTACAATCCTTTGTCTATGTCCATCTTCTCAAGGAAGGTGTTTCCAAGGAAACGATACATGAACTGTTCAGGGAGAACCTGTTCTCCAAGAAATACGGTAATATCCAGGACCTTGCATATTCCATTGACACTTGCGGTAGAAGAGGAGAGATGGGAAAAGGCTTCAGAGTGGTTTGGGGTTCAATGGAAGCTTATGAGGAGGCTTTGAAGGACAGGTTCGATCAGAAGAGGACCATACAAACGCTTCTACTCAAGACAATGGAGGATGGACTTATCGTCATGGACCATATTCAATGGTTGATGGTAGAGGAGGATACCCTTGCAGGGACCATAGCGGGTCTTTCGCATAATTATCTATTCGACCACAACAAACCTGTTCTTGCTTTATCAAAGGGAGAGAACGGCAAGGTCAAGGTCTCAAGCCGTGGTAACAGGTCCCTATGCAAGAAAGGATTGGACCTTGGTGCGGTCATGAGGGAAGCCGGAAAGGCCTTTGGTGGAGGAGGTGGAGGCCATGATGTTGCAGCCGGAGGTTCCTTCATGGGAGAAAACCAGACGGATTATCTCAAGATGTGCGACAAGATGGTGGGTGAACAGCTTGGGACCAAGTGATATTTCAGAGGAAAAGCTCTGTAATGAAGTGCCGATCAGGCTCAAGATAAGCGTCACCTTTGATTCCGAGTCAGATGCCAGGGCCGCAGGAGAAGCCCTGATGGTGGATGATGACGAATTTATCAAGACCACCATAGATGGAATATTTGTAATAGCCGAGGTTTCATCTGAAAGCATTGGATCTGCCAGAAGGGCAGCAGATGATTGGATGGCCTGTCTTATTGCAACAAGGAAGGACCTCGAAAGGGATCGTATTGGATCGAATTGATGGATCCCCTTTATTGGTGTTGGTTCTTTATACATTACCTGTATTGTCAATTTGGTAAGGTCCATATAGTTGAGGGAGGGAGAAGGGATGATGGAAAATGACCCTGAAGAGGCCCGTATAAAGAAAAGGAAGACCTTCGGTCTCATCTCAATGATAGTTGGAATTCCAAATCTTATACTAGCATTGATCACAGCATTCGGTGGTCTGGGTCTGACCATCCTCATGGGTTTCTTGGCCTATGCCGCTATTACTGAAGATGGTGGTGAGGATACCATTAAAGCATTATGCCTTGTTTTTTTGGTCATATTGTTTATTGCCCTATTGATATTGGCTTTGATCACGACTTTGGTATCCATCCTTTTTGCACTGGCAATTGGCGGGCAGACAATAGGGGGTTACTATGCGATCAAAGGCATCAACTACGGAAGGTCCGTGGTCCTCATCTTTCTCGGATCCATCGCTGCCTTTCTTGCAGGGATCGGATTCTTTCTTGTAGGGGTCCTTTCCGATCCGAATACGGTAGGTATTGTCCTGATCTTTGGTATGGGTATTTTCGAAATATTGTCATTTTCCATTTCTATCCTCTGTGGGATCATGATACTGTCTACCAGGACCACTTTCATCAGAAAGGAGGACCGGTTGGACAGGATCAAGAAAAGGGTAAAAACTAGTAGAAAGAAAAGGATCTAAGGTCTTGCTACGAGTTCGTTATCATAGAAAAGTGAATTGCTCACAGTTATCTTGACCTTGTAATAGGAACCGACCTGGAGGTCCATCCCCGAATCAACCTCCACATCTGTCCCCGCACCGATCTTCATTATAGGTATCGGAATTGTCGTACCATCGATCCTAAGGACCATTTTGGTCGTATTGAGAAATTCTCCTGAGATGATAGTAAATGTGATCTTGTCGCTCGATCCGTCCAATTTCACATTGAAAACATAAATATCGGCTCCATCAGAGCCATCATCTCTGTTGGAAGCAAATCCTAAAAACCAAACTGCGGCCACACCTGCGACAACAAGTGTGATCCCAATGAGAATAATTATAGCCAGTATGGGGGAGACACCCTTGTTACCATCTATAATCTTTCTCATCAAAAGTACCTATCAAGTATTACAATAAAAGAATTATGATGTAAAAATAAATAAAAAAAAATAAGGGACCGTTAAGGTCCCTTGATGGTTCATCGCTTAAGCCTTTGCGATGATATCGTTTTCCCAGACAACCTTGTTATCTGCGATGTTGATTATTTTTATATTGTATGAGTTTCCCACATCGAAAGTTACACTTCCGGTAAAAAGAGCTGTTTCACCAGCAGAGGATGAGGAATCTACAGTTGTTGTAAGCGGGTCCGTTCCATTCACAAGAACCTTATAGTCATCCCAGGAATATGTTCCTGAAATAACTTCAAGACTCAGTTCTTCTTCTGAATCATCAATAGTTCCCTTCAGATTCATTGTCTCTACAGTTCCACCGGAATCATCGGTGAAGCTCTGTGCCCAAAGGAATACCACACCTGCAAGCACCACGGTGATCGCAACCATAAGGATCACAGCGATGACGGGTGATACGCCCATATCGTTTTTCTTCATTGCCTTCATGTTTAGTCCTCCGTGTCAGTCGAGCCGACACAAATGAACCATTTCGGTAATTGATATTTAAAGGTTAACGCATTATTTCCAATCAAATGGGATGTTGATGGGATATCCCAAAACATAAATGGGACATCAAAAAGGGAATAATTCATCATGGATATTTACAGATCAAAATGTCGTTGAAAACGATCTTGTTCTGATCCAATGAGATGATCTTCAAAGTATAATGGGTCCCGACCTCTAAGAGCAATCCACCGGAAGGGTAATCGAAATGAGGGACATCGAATATCTCCATATCTCCGGCATTATCGATATTGGCAGTAACATTGAGCTCGATATCATCTATTTTGACACTGAACTGATCCCATTCGATCTTTCCATTCAATAACTCAACAGTAAGTCTCTGGTCTGGATTGGTTCCACCGGTTGTAGTAAGGGAAGGTCTCACATGGAAGTATGAAGGTTCCCCCTGGGCCTGATTGGCAAAAGAAGAGGCCCATATGAAAACCACTCCGGCAAGGACCACTGTGATCGCAACCATCAATATGACCGCTATCACTGGTGAAACACCGATCAGGTCCTTTTTATCTGTGGAGTGGTGCTGTAAGACCTTCATATTGATAATTTACTTGTTCGAGACTATTTAATCCTTATTGGATTATTATAGCTTCTTGATATCAAAGCCCGTGGACCTGCTTATTATAGCTTACGAAATTGAACAAATGGACAAGGGTATTATATATCAATAAGAAAATCAAGTCCCAATGGTTGAGAAGGGGACCTTTTCATGGAAAGGGTTCTATAATAATGAGAGGAAATTGAAGGCTGAAGAAATTAGCCGAAGGATAGAGGAACTTAAAGACATCAAGGACCAAGAAGTCCTGAATGTCATTGAGAAAGGAGGGGTCCTCTCATTTCCTCATACAGTTCTAGAAGGGTCCCTCGACCCGGTTATCAGGACCGTAAAGGCCCTGATCGATTCGAAGAAGGACAAGGTTATCGCCCTTGCAGTAGTCCATTACGGGAACCACGGACCTTCTGATGAGTTCTCATTGGATACATTCCTCCATGTAATGGATAAGATGAAGAAGAGGTTTGATTTGGATCTCCCGGAAGTGGAAGCTCTCTATCCTCCCGACGACAAGTCTCCGTACAAGGACCTTGATGATAGAATGAACCGATCCATTGGAGATGCTGAAAAGATAATGGACAGGATCGATGGGTCCACGGCAATAGTAATGACAGGGGATATCTGCCATTACGGCAATTTCTACAAGAGGACCTCTGAAATGGAAGATTATCGGAAGCAGATCGATATTTGGGTTGAAGAATCCATGGACCTTCTCTATCACAAAGGGGACTATTTGAAATATCTTGGAGAAGTAAGGAAATCCGGAAATGATCAATTCAATCTTGCCATAATGGTAAAGCATCTTCTTGGTAAGGACCTTGATTATGAATTCTTCCAGAAGAAGATAACTGATTATTCGAAGATACTGGATGAACCGCCTCCGGTCCTTGTGGCTTCTTACTTCTACGGTGTCTGGAAAAGATGAACACCAATTGGTGAATCACGATTCTAATCCCAAGACACACCTATGGGACCTACCGCTACACGATAGGTCATTGGCGCCCCGGATGGGAGGGGTGGGATCGTAAAATAATTTACGATAAGCAAGATCCAACCCCTGAGATGAAAAACGATTTCAATTACCTATCATTATTTTTCATCGTGTATGATCATCTTTAGCTGATAATTCCATAACTTTGTGGATCGACGAACGGAATTATCAGCGGGAAAGGGGCGCGCTTAAAATCAAAATGAAATCAAGCGCCCCGGATGGGATTCGACGCAGCTAACCCGCTTTGCGGCTCAGCGCGCCTGGAACCGCAGAATAGGTGTGGCGGTTCCAGGACCAAGGTTCGAATCCCAAGACACACCTATGGGACCTACCGCTACACGATAGGTCATTGGCGCCCCGGATGGGATTCGACGCAGCTAACCCGCTTTGCGGCTCAGCGCGCCTGGAACCGCAGAATAGGTGTGGCGGTTCCAGGACCAAGGTTCGAATCCCAAGACACACCTATGGGACCTACCGCTACACGATAGGTCATTGGCGCCCCGGATGGGATTCGACGCAGCTAACCCGCTTTGCGGCTCAGCGCGCCTGGAACCGCAGAATAGGTGTGGCGGTTCCAGGACCAAGGTTCGAATCCCAAGACACACCTATGGGACCTACCGCTATGCGATAGGTCATTGGCGCCCCGGATGGGATTCGACGCAGCTAACCCGCTTTGCGGCTCAGCGCGCCTGGAACCGCAGAATAGGTGTGGCGGTTCCAGGACCAAGGTTCGAATCCCAAGACACACCTATGGGACCTACCGCTATGCGATAGGTCATTGGCGCCCCGGATGGGATTCGAACCCATGTCAAAAGCTCCGCAAGCTCTCAGGATATCCAGGCTACCCTACCGGGGCACTCATTGAAAAGCGGGAGTTGCCCTAAAGTAGAGGATTATTAAAATCATTTGGCCCATGATTATATATTGGACGTCCAGACAAGTGGAAAATTAGACCATTTATTTGGATATAATGCACGAGTCCGAGAAATGGCTTCAAAGGTCTTGTTGAACCAGGATTGATACCTTTGAGGGGTGTTATCCTTGGATATTGATCATTTCATTTCAGGTGATCAGCATCCTATTGATCGATTAATAGAAGAGGTCTTGAAGCAGGATAGAATAGATTCTGCTAAAAAAGATATTCATAAATCGTCGATCGAGAACAAAAAATTGCATAAAGGAAATTCTGCTGTTTCAAGATTACTTCAATTATTCATTGAAAATCCAGATAAACAATACACACCTAATGAGATCACAGAAGAACACCTTCGAATGAAATCGGGGACATGTCGGGCTCGGTTATCAGAACTATTTGAAGCGGGATACATTCGGAAGGTCTGGGATCCAGTACATTCAAGGTATCATTATGGACTTTATGAATTGAATGTATCTGAACCCCTCATACATCCAGGAACAGCTCCCAGGTGTTTTCACGGTTACAAGATTCATTTAAAAAGGCCTTTGTATCGAATTCCTTCTGGAAAAGGGAAAAATAAGGTTGTCCAGTGTTCCCCGGATGAGTTTCGGGCTCGGTTATATTCATCTGAAGTTCGCCAATTTATCAAGTTATCTGAGAAAGACACAAATTTGAATCATGCATGGGTATTCGAGGGATTTTGGAGAAAGAGGAGAATATCTGTCACTGTCCAACATGGTAATTCAAGTCTTATAGAAATTTGGTGTAAGGCCACGGAAAAACCCCTCGATATCGATGATTTCATTGAATATAATCGGATGTGGAATTGTGCCATTCCTGATATATGGGTAGAATCGACTCCTCTTGTTGTTCAACTTGGAATCAACCATGATATTCCTCGGGTTCTGATCGATGGTGTTCAACGATTGAAAGTCCAGGCTCTTCATGAATACATGGTCCAGGCTTATAATAAAGATGGAGTTCTTCGGATCGAATCCCATATTAACAAGGCCATGCCACAAACGGCAGTTATGAGGGCCCTACAAGGAACTGTTCTTGAAGTTAACTCATTCTTCGACCGTGTAGATCTATCGGTACTAGAGAAGCAGAATAAACAGCAATTCGACCGGATCAAGGACC
>CBDDUX010000021.1:0-53510 GCA_965234725.1 Thermoplasmatota archaeon
ATTGATAGAAGTTGTCATTCGATCGGGAGGGTCACTGCTGGTCCTCACTTATTACAGGATCAGGTGTTGGTTCCTCGGCTTTTGGTATATCTTCTGGTATCGGGTCCTGGATCGGTTCCGGGGGCTTTGTATAGGCATAGGGGGTGTCCTGATCATGGATATCATGTATACCTGCCTGTTAAGATGGCTTCTTCCCATTCTGCCGTAGATAGGAATCCCTGTCCCTGAAAGCCGGAGCTTTGGGTTCGGGTCTGATGTAAGCTTCACCTGGTGGAGGAGCTTGACTTGGAGGAGGGTGCATTGGAACCGACTGCATTGGAGGAAGCTGGCGTGGCGGACCCTGTGTAGTCACTGGATACATCGGGGGTAGTCGACCGTAACCAGGACCGGATCCTGGAACAGGGCCAAGACCAGGTCTCCCAATCTGACTCGGACCAAGAGATATCAAGGGTTGTCTCGGAGGTGATTCCTTCTGTTCTAAAGCTTCCTTTGCTTCTCTTTCCTCCCTCTTCTTCTTGTTCCTGCGTATCAAACCAGGAAGGAACAGGACCAATAAGATGATCAGAAGAGGGATCAGAAAAGATGCGATACCCAAGATCACAGCTGTGGTGGTCCTTCCAGGTACTTCAACATCGATATCAGAGGGATCACCACTTCCAACAGCATTGTAGGGAACCACCCTGTAATAATAGGTCCCTGCCTCGACATCCTCATCGGTAACTGACAAACTGTCAGCATCCAATTGCTTCCATATCTCAAGGTTCACAGGTGATCTTCCCCTGAAAATATAGTAACCGATCACCTGAAAACCATGATCGTTATCAGGGGGGAGCCACTTGATATCGACAGTATCAGTCGTGGCCTCTATTTTCAGGTCCAACACTATGGATGGGACTCCAAGAGAGATCACTTCAAGGGAAGGACCTTTCGGACCTTCTCCAACAGCATTGACACAGGATATTTGATAAAAATAGGAAGTGCCATCCACCAGACTGGTATCTTCAAAGAATCCAGTACCGTCCAGGACCTCCCCAATACGTTCCATCTCTCCCTCGGTCAGACCGCGATAGATCACAGCTCCCATAAGTGGTGATCCACCCAGATCTTCAGGATCGGTCCAGTGAAGAACAACTGTTCCCATGTATGCCTTGGTGATCCAGAGATCGGAAACAGGACCGGGAACACTGACAGGAATAGCTATAATGCGATCGCTCAAAGGACCTTCTCCAATTTCATTGAATGCCGATATCCTGAACACATATTCCTTTCCGTTCTCAAGGTCCATTGCTTTGAAAGAGGGTACGGACCCGATTTCCGAATATAGAACGGGTATGCCCCTCCCGTCCTCCACATAGATCCGGTATCCTGAGATGGAGAAACCACCATTTCCAGGGACTGTCCAATCGAGGTCAACGGAACCATCAGAAACCTCAGCAGATAGATCTTCAATGTAATCAGGAACGCTTCCAACCTTGATCGTGATAATTTCAGTATCTTCACCGTCACCCAGTTCAGTGAAGGCAGAGACCTTGAACTGATAGATCACACCGGGTGACAAATCCTTGACAAGGAGGGAAAAGGCCATGGTCTCAACTTGTGACCATTCGGTATCCACTTTCTCTTTATAGGATACATGGTAACCAACAACGGAACTGCCACCGTCATCAGATGGAGGATACCAGTATGATCTGAAGGAATCAAGCATGCGATCCAGATGGTATACCTCCGGAGCGGAGGGGAGACCAAATGGCTTGACTGGGATGATAGGGGAAAGAACGGATTCACCCCAAACATTCACGGCTGTAACTGCATAATAATAAACAGGACCATACTCAAGGTCCTTATCATGGAAATCGGGAGAATGGCTCGGATCGACATCGACCCGGGCAACATCCCTCAGGGAATGGATACTGGTACCACGATAGACACGGTAGAACTGAACATCCTCTCCACCGTTCTCGGGAAGGGACCACCAGATCCGGGATGAGAATAACATTGCCTGTCCGGATATGTCCGAGATCATGAATGGATCGGTCCCGGGTGTTGCAGAGATAGGAAATGATATGGGGCCATCACCGTTGATATTGAAAGCGGATATGCTGTAGTAATAGGTCAGTCCGTTCTCGAGATCATGATCCGAAAATTCAAGAAGACCGCTCCCAAGATCAAGGAGGAACAATGGTTGATCGGATTGGAATGAACGATATACATGATAACCGAGGACCGGGGAACCTCCGTCATCTTCTACATCGTCCCAACCGAGGTCAACCATTCCATCTCCCAGAGAAACTGACAGACCGGTCACAGGACCGGGAAGACCGGAAGCCATTCCAGAAACAGGGAACGACAGCGGACCTTCTCCGAACATATTGCTGGCACTCAACCTGTAAGTGTACTTTACACCGTTTTTAACCGGGTCAGTGAAGGAACGAACATCACCTCCAAACTCGAAATGAAGGGACATTTCTCCATCTTCCACCGACCGATAAAGTGTATATCCGGTGATAGGGAGGTCCCAATCCAGAGCTGGAGGGGACCACTTCAGATCGATCTCACCGTTCCCGGATATTGAAACAAGCTCCGTCGGGACTGAAGGAACTGTTCTGTACTCGACCTTCACCGGGGCGGTCCAGAGGCCCTCTCCCAGTTTATTGATTGCGGAAATGGAATAGAAATAGGTCTCGCCTTGAACAAGATCATGATCGGTCAGGGTCATAGTGGCAGTATCGACCTGGCCAAGGAGCACCATATCATCCATGGACCAACCACGATATACTGAATATTGGTCGATATCGTAACCGCCATTGGACATTGGTGGTTCCCATATCAGTTCAACACCCGAATCCTCCTCGGATATCTCAAATCCTGTTGGAGTTCCGGGTAGTGTATTCGGGGTGCCAGAAACGGTCTCCGAAGGAGGCATTTCTCCATAGCCAGTAAGTGTATAGGTCAACTTATAGAGATAAGAGCCTGGATGCCTGTCCACCGTTGTATCATTGAACCAATTAGTACCAAATGGAATTTTGAAGAGAGGATGCATGGAATCGTGGTATCCTCCACGATATAGACTATAATGGGAAATGTGAAATCTTTCAGATATTTCAACAGGGGGGGAATCCCAGGATAGATTCACGAAGAAATCACCTGCTTCTGCTCTTAATCCATCAACCATGGGAGGAATTAATATCTCTCCAAATACGATATTGGACCTTACACTCTCCCCTATTTCATTGAAAATTGATGAAACCGAGTAATAATAACGTTGAGGAAAAGATGAAATAATTGTATCATTGAACCATGTCTGATTACCAATCATCCGATATGGGTACATTAGATCGGGACTCATCCCCCTGAATAATTGATAATTTTCAAATGAATAATTATTGAAAATATCTTTGCTTGGGGGATCCCAGGATAGATTCAGATGGAAATATGATTCTGAAAGAGTTAAATTTCCAGGGGAAAACTCGTCAAAAAATAAACCGGATATATCAATTATTACCGAATCAAAAATTGAACCATTCACAACTGTACAAGACAACAGTTTTCCGTCATCGGATATTACCGGATCGAAGGAATCAGGTGTGTGGATCGTGATCTCCTCTGATTCGTTGGTCCAAGTGGAACCCCAGTCCTTACTGACGATCATTTGTACCTCTTCAGGACTGCCTTCATAGGCCAATAAAAGAATTCTGCCTTCTGCTCTTCGGCCCAAGGTAAAACATGCATTGGAATAATAATAATTTGATAGACCTCTGGTGGACAATATACTTTTTTCACTGGACCAGGTCGTTCCATTATCCATCGATATACAGATGTCGAGATCGTCGTTATTATTCGAGGAACCAGATATCAGAATTAGAGTTCCATTGATATTCTCACACCTCATATTACCGTATTTGATGGATGTGGACATTATCGTCTTACGTGTGGACCAGGTCGTTCCATTATCTGTTGAATACTTCATGTTAACATCGCCATTTCCACCCTGCCAGGCATAAAAAACCATGATCTTTGTAATAGAATCTACCTCGACCGTTTCAATATCAATGTTACCAGCAAAATTGATGCTGTCGATATTACTACCGGTTGTCCAGGATGATCCGTCATACCTATAGAAGTAGGGCTGCCACTGGGAGTAACGAACTATGGCCACAAAAATATAGTCATCGTTATATTCCACATCGAAATTATGAGCATATCCTGATCTGATCGTGACCAATGATGCATCTTTGATATCGGACCAATTCGAAATTGACGCTTTTTTCATGAAAAGTGTATCACTTGAATGTGATGGCTCCCAGCCCGAAAAAAAAGCATAAATCTCTTCCTTCCAGACAAGCAGATGTTTGAAAATTGCATAAGTGTATTGAGTGGAGCTCCATAGGTCTACCCTGGAAGACCAGTTCTTTCCACCGTCCGTGGATGCGATCATGCTCACACCGATGCTGGGTCCCAGCTCCCAGGTATAGATATAGTAATAGGTTCCGTTATAATTGATGAGCGTATCCCGGCTCGAGGCCTCGCTCTGTGTCCTGCCTTCAACATCAGAAATTGTTTTAAGGACCTCAACCTGGTCCGATTGATCCGATGAGGGAAGAGTGTGATGTATTGGATCTCCAACAGGTTCGGGATCGTTCTTATCAGGGATCAGATCACTATAACAAGATGTACCCAAGATCATTATCGAGAAAAAGCAAATTGCAGTGACAAGCATTGATCTTTCTAATTTTATCATTCCCATACCTCCTGGATTCACTCTAACACTCCCAATTTGTTCGATTTATTTTCCTCTTCTTTTATCAAATCCCTCTCTTCCATTGATCTTGGATGCTCCATGGAGGAGGCTGGATGGCCAATACCATCTGGATGGGGGTTACCTGTCTCATCTATGAGGGGGTCCTGACCTGGTGGATCAGTTTCCATTTGAGGATGTCCAACCGGTTCCGAAATTGACCTCATACCATTATTGGTAAAGATCTGCATATGATCATTTGATCTTACCAGGTCCGACGGCTTCATACCGTTCTGACGTAGATAGGAATCCCTGTCCCTGAAAGCAAGAGCTTTCGGTTCGGGTCTGATGTAAGCTTCACTTGGGGGAGGAGCTTGACTTGGAGGAGGGTGCATCGGAACCGACTGCATCGGGGGAAGCTGGCGTGTAGGTGCCTGTGTTGTCACCGGATACATCGGGGGTAGTTGACCGTAACCAGCACCTGATCCTTGACCAGGACCAAGACCAGGTCTCCCGATTTGAGTCGGACCGGGGGGCATCAGGGGTTGTAGCGGAGGTGATTCTTTCCTCTCCAATGCCTCCTTTGCTTCTCTCTCCTCTCTCCTACTCTTGTTCCTGCGGATCAAACCAGGGAGGAACAGGACCAATAAGATGATCAGAAGGGGGACCAGGAAGGATACGATACCCAGGATCACAGCTGTGTTGGTCCTTCCAGGTACTTCAACATCGACATCAGAGGGATCACCGCTTCCAACAGCATTGTAGGGAACCACCCTGTAGTAGTAGGTACCTTCCTCGACATCCTCATCAGTTACAGATAAACGGTCAGCATCCAATTGCTTCCATATCTCAAGGTCCACAGGTGATCTTCCCCTGAAAATATAGTAACCGACCACTTCAGAACCGTGATCGCTTTCAGGGGGGAGCCACTTGATGTCAACAGTATCAGTCGTGGCCTCGATCTTCAGGTCCAACACCATGGATGGAATTCCAAGGGGTATTACTTCTAGGGAAGGACCTTTCGGACCTTCTCCAACAGCATTGACACAGGATATTCGATAATAATAAGAGGTCCCATCGATCAGATCGGCATCTTCAAAGAATCCTACACCGTCCAGGACCTCCCCTACGCGGTCCATCTCTCCCTCGGTCAGACCGCGATAGATCACAGATCCCATAAGTGGTGATCCACCCAGATCTTCAGGATCGGTCCAGTGAAGAACAACCGTACCCATGTATGCCTTCGTGATCAAGAGATCGGAAACAGGACCGGGGACGCCGACAGGAATAGCTTTGATGCGATCGCTTAAAGGACCTTCTCCAATTTCATTGAAAGCCGATATTCTGAACACATATTCCTTTCCGTTCTCAAGGTCCATTGCTTTGAAAGAGGGTACGGACCCAATTTCTGAATATAAAACAGGTATGCCCCTCCCGTCCTCCACATAGATACGATAACCCAAGAGATCGAAACCACCATTTCCAGGGACTGTCCAATCGAGGTCAACCGCACCATCAGAGACCTCAGCGGAGAGATCTTCAATGTAATCAGGAACGCTTCCAACCTTGATCGTCATAATTTCGGTGTCTTCTCCATCACCGAATTCTGTAAAAGCAGAGACCTTGAACTGGTATATCATACCTGGTGTCAGGTATTTGATCAGGATGGAAAGGGCCATGGTCTCAACTTGTGACCATTCGGTATCCACGTTTTCTTTATAGGATACATGGTAACCGACAATGGGACTGCCACCATCATCAGATGGAGGATACCAGAAAAGCCTGAAGGAATCAAGCTTGCGGTCTTCATGATAGACCTCAGGACCGGTGGGAACGCCATAAGGTTTGACCGGGATGATAGGAGAAAGAAAGGATTCACCCCAAACATTCACGGCTGTAACTGCATAATAATAAACAGGACCATACTCAAGATCATTATCATGGAACTCGGGAGAATGGCTCGGATCGACATCGACCCGGGCAACATTGGTCAAGGAATGGATGCTGGTACCACGATAGATACGGTTGAACTGAACATCCTCTCCACCGTTCTCAGGAGGGGACCACCAGATCCGGGATGAGAATAACATTGCCTGTCCGGAAATATCCGAGATCATGAATGGATCGGTCCCGGGTGTTGTGGAAATGGGAAATGATATAGGGCCGTCACCGTTGATATTGAAAGCTGATATTCTGTAGTAATAGGTCAGTCCATTCTCAAGATCATTTTCTGAATATTCCAGAAGACCGCTCCCAAGATCAAGGAGGAACAATGGTTGATCGGATTGGAATGAACGATATACATGATATCCGAGGACCGGAGAACCTCCGTCATCTTCAACATCGTCCCAAGCGATATCAACCATGCTGTCTCCAAGAGATACAGAAAGACCGGTTACAGGACCGGGAAGACCGGAAGCCATTCCAGAAACAGGGAACGACAGAAGACCTTCCCCGAACATATTGCTGGCACTCAGCCTGTAAGTGTACTTTACACCATTTTGAACAGGGTCAGTGAAGGAATGAACATCACCTCCAAACTCGAAATGAAGGGACATATCTCCATCCCCCACAGACCGATAAAGGGTATATCCGGTGATGGGAAGGTCCCAATCCAGCGCGGGGGGGGACCATTTCAGAACGATCTCACCGTTTCCGGATATTGAAACAAGTTCCATAGGGGCTGAAGGAACTGTTCTGTACTCGACCTTCACCGGGGCGGTCCAGAGGCCCTCTCCCAGTTTATTGATTGCGGAAATGGAATAGAAATAGGTCTCGCCTTGAACAAGATCATGATCGGTCAGGGTCATAGTGGCAGTATCGACCTGGCCAAGGAGCACCATATCATCCATGGACCAACCACGATATACTGAATATTGGTCGATATCGTAACCGCCATTGGACATTGGTGGTTCCCATATCAGTTCAACACCTGAATCCTTCTCTGACATCTCAAATCCTGTTGGAGTTCCGGGTAGTGTATTCGGGGTGCCGGAAACGGTCTCCGAGGGGGAAATTTCTCCATAGCCAGTAAGAGTATAGGTCAGCTTATAGAGATAAGAGCCTGGATACCTGTCCACTGTTGTATCATTGAACCAATTATTACCAAATGGAATGGTGAACATAGGATGCATGGAATCGTGATATCCACCCCTGAAAATTGTGTAATGGGAGATCTGGAAAGCGTCGGATATTGCAACCGGTGGAGGATACCAGGAGAGATTTACAAAGAAATCACCTGCTTCTGCTCTTAATCCATCAATAGGAGGTGGAAGGAGGACCTCTCCTAATACAATGTTGGAGAGAGTGCTTTCCCCTAGCTCACTGAACGTGATCCCTACTCCGTAGAAATATGAAACGTCTTCCATCTTTGAAATGGAATCATTGAACCAGGTAACATTTCCGATCAACCTGTAAAGAGATAAGGACTCATAGCTGGTCCCACGGTATACAACATAGTTCTCGAAATTGAATTCCGAAAAGAACCTGTCTTGAGGTGGGTCCCAGGAGATATTCATATGAAGAACAGATCTGGACAATGAAAGATTGGTTGGAGAGTAATCATCGAGAACAAGGTCCCGCATATCATATATCTCAATATTTGAGGTTGAACCGTATGGGATTATCACACTCATATACTTCGTATTTCGTGTGATCATCGGGTCATAGGCGATTCCATTCCTAAGAAGGAATTCATCCTTCTCATCGATCCAAGTTGCTCCATTATCCCTGCTAAAAAGCATCCTTATCTCATCATCCTTACATTCGTAGACCAAACAAATTGTCCTGCCACCATCTCTAGAACCAAGGGATATCGAGTATTTAGACGACGTATAATTGGATGGCCCTCTTTCTTCCAGAAGGGTCTTCTCCTCTGACCAAGTTGTACCGTTGTCCTTGGAAACCGTGATCTGGACATCACCACCATTGATCAGGGCAGATACCAGACATATAGTTCCATTCGATTCTATCAGATCATGTTCATAATAGCTAGTGTGATCGTTCATAACCACTTGAGCGTTGGACCAGGTTGAACCTGCGTTGCTTGAGGTTCTGACGTATATGTAGCCTGTGGAGTAGCTAGGAAAATAACTCCTGCAGTAACTGAAAATAAGCTTTGTTCCGCTTGTTGTTTTGATTGCAGCAATGCTGTTGAAGTAGGTCTGGCCAAGAGAGGAAAGGTAGGTTCCACTGGTCCAGGAGATCCCATTATATCTGTAAAAAATTGACCTCCACTGGCTGGATTGTACCATCGCCATGTAGATGTAATCATCATCATATGTCAGCTTCCAGTTCTCTCCCTGTGAACTTCGGATCGATATCGTTGATGCGGTCGAAAGATCCTGCCAGTGGTCAACATCAGCCTTCTTCATGTAATCGGCCCTGTAATGATGCTGAGTGTGATGTCCGTTAATGAAAGCATATATTTCGCCTTTCCAGATCAGAAGCTCATGCCAAAGGCTATCCGTATGGAATGTGGATGACCAGATATCCACTTTTTTTGACCAGTTTCCACCTTCATCCTTTGATGTTATCACACTAACAGTGATTACACTACTATTGAACCATGAATAGATGAAGAAAAGTGTTCCCTGGTATTCAATGATCGGATCATGACCACAGGCCCTCATCTGAGAAAGGGGGGAAATCCCGGAAATATTGATCAAAGGTTGTATCCGGGGATGATGATCTGAACTTCCTGAAGATTCAGGGATCGGGGAGGAAGTTGAAAAGGGTCCTTCATTGGATGAAGGAACAAGAGATATCACCGAACCAGGTAGGAATAGAATAATGGCAAATGCGAAAGCAAGAATCGAAGTGTTCCTTCTAACTTCTAATCTATCTTTTCCAATCATTCCATCACACTCCTGGACCTTTCAATATATCATTCTCACCACTGTTATCCCCCAGAGGGACATTGGCAGCCTCTTCGTTCTGTTCTTGGGGGATTTTCCTCACATTATCCTCTTGTTCATTTTTTCCGGAAGTAACAGGAAGATCCGGCATCGGGGGAAGTTCCCTTCTAACAGATGCGGTACCAAGGAGGTTTTCAGCTCCTCCAGGTAAAGAACCTGCGGAAGTGGAACCCGTGGTACCTGGACTCTGTACTTGGGGAGGAACTTCCTCTTTCCCATCATTATCCTCCTTCTTTCTCCTCACCAGAAAGATGATCAGTATCCCTAATCCAATTCCGATCAGGAGAGGAATTAGACCGGAGATCGTGTAGAGGAGCCATGTCCTCATGACGCTTCCCCCATCCGCTGGTTTTCCAAGGACCTCCATTGTGAAGGTTGTGGAATTTTGGGCATTCTCGCTGTCTGAAGCCGTTACAGTGATCTCGTGGATGCCCACTCCAAGGGAAAAGGTGACATTGCTGCCTTCCCCGATCCCTCCTTCCAATGAAGAGATCCATTGGTAGCTAATGACATCTCCCCAGATGAGGTCCTCATCATCGGAGTATGCGGTCATCTTGATAGGATCACCTTCTGTAACCACTAACATCTCATTCTCCATGGAGGTGACAGGTCTGGAAGGTGGTTTGTTCACATTGACCACGGTAATATTGAATGAATCCTGTAATGTATCGATCCCGTCGGTCACAGAGAATAAGATCGTATGTTTTCCCACCATAGCATTGTCGGGAATAAAGTAGAAGCTCCCATTTGGATAAGAGAAAATGTTCTCGCCTTCCAACATTCCCGGGATCCCATTGATCATCTGAACGTGAACGCTTTCCCCATCCCGTTCATCTTCAGCTCCGATGTCAATGAAGATCCCCATTCCTTCCTCAACTGAGATATCAGGCGGACTTATCCATTCCGGAACATCGTTCATCGGATCGACCATGACAGTAATATTTGCTGTTGAATTCAAGATCCCATCGGTCGCCATGATCCAGAGCCAGAACTCACCGTTCACATCCTCTTCCGGATCAAGTTGTATACTTCCAGTAACAACAGAGGGAGAGATCTCGTCGGGGCCGTTAACCTCGAAGGTAAGATGATCACCATCAGCATCGAAGAACCATTCAGTAGGATCATAGGTCACAGGACCGCTGTCCTCCTCTAACCTCAATGGTCCGGTCAAGGGAATTATCTGTGGGGCCGAATTCCCCACTTCAAAGATGGCTATAAAAGGTTGGCTTTCCTCAACACCGTCCCAGGTGGTAATATGAACCTCCCACTCCTCTCCTTTATTCAAGACCGGATCCTCATACGATCTATCCGGGGTAGTTAGATTGTCATCGTAAATGTAGAGGTCCCCATTGTGGAAGATGTATATGTTGTATCTCAACTGCTCCTCCGGTGTTTCCACATCTTCCCCCGGAAGAACCATTGATGTGGCGATCTGTCCGCCTGTAAGAGGTGACTGCGGGGTTACAGATACAAGAGGGGGAAGAGGTCGGTTGTTCCTTACTATCAGTTTGGTTTCCATCTCGACGGTCTCTCCCACTTCGCCTGCTGAATCAACGGGGGTTGCCCTGAAAGAATAATCCCCGACCATGGATGAGGTCCCTGTGGATACCCTGACCTCCCAGAATCCGTTATTCCAGAGAGGTTCGGAGATGGTATCCTTTGTCCATGAATCTACACCGGGCATCTTAACCTCCACATCGAGTGAGAGATAAACGGGATCCTCCTCCATGTCAGAGGCCTCTATCCTGAGAAGTGTTCCTTCCGTCCTCCAGATCTCGGTTTCTTCTATCTCCATACTATCAATGGAAGGGGGGGTGGAAGATCCGAGTTTGATCCTCGTCAATCTTGGTGAGAGGGTCCCTGTCTTGAGGATCCGGACCTTTACATAGAATTCATCAATGCTGTCAGGGAGGTTGGCCAGAGTTCTACTACCCCAGTTAATTGGGGTCAAACCTCCTTCAGTGTTCAGAACATCCGAGGCCTCGGCCTCATACCCGGGAACTATGCTCATATTCGAGGAATGGATGGAGAATTTGCAGTAATCCTCATTGGTAAGGAACTTCCCCTCGGCCCAAAGATGGTGAGGTGGGGTCTTCTCCACCTTGAATGGACCGAAAACACCATATCCGCTGAAGGATCCGCTGATCAGTTCCATTCCCAGAGAGGTGACCCTAACATCTTTCTTACTCGCGATGTAGAGCTCATTATCAACGGAGAGGGAAAAGGGGTATGATATCGTATAATTGAGGATGATCGAGAAAAGAAAGGGATACTCTCCGGAAATTGAATCAAACAGGAATTCAAAGATGACGGAATCGGGGGTTCCAGCATCGTTCAATCCGGTAAGGTCCACAACATGCTGACAGCTCATACATCCTAAAGACCCATTAGGAGAAGAATGGACTGAAAATGAACCCACGGAGGGGTATATCCTCATTCCATCATGATCCCTCACAATGAATTCGAATGAATCCTCATTTTCAACTCCCCCAAGGGATAAACCCATCTGATCCCAGCTATGTAATGCCGGCACTGTTATGATACCCGTTTTCAACGAACCTCTCTGAGATCTTTCGTAGGTCCCGATCTGGATCTGGGTGCCGTTCATGAATACGGACATCTTCATATCATCACTCAAACAAGGACTGTGAACCGTCCCTGCACCAAAGCTGTCCAATTCGTAGTTCAATCCGGAATCCGATGATCTGGCGGTACTGATCCTTCCGTTTCCGTCCTCAAAGAGGATCAATACGTCATCTCTGTGAGAGGATATCGTCATCTCACAATCTATGGGATCCATACCGTTGGAAATCACCTGAGATATCTCCCTGATATCGACTTGAAGTGAGCCTTTGGAAGTAAAGATCCCCAAACTGCCCTGTGATTGAAAATAGACGGCCCCATGGATCGTATCTCCCGTTCCGGTGGCAACCATATCCTTCATCACCATGTTAGAGGTGGCAACCGTTTCAGGAGAAGAGGACCAGCTGGCACCTCTATCGGTAGAAACGATTTTCCTTATTGAAAGAGGGTTGCTTGTTTCAAAAAATAAAAGTGAGATCACCTCGTTATTATTCTCCACCGTCCTTACGGGGGCAATGACCCCCATATTCCTCCCAAAGATCATTTCGGAGCTCCAGGTGCCGTTGGAATAGACGTAATACCTTGGCTGAACGATACCATCTGTTTTCATGAAAAAGAGCATCCTGTCCTTTACGCCTATCATCTTGGTTTGACTAACCGGACCGTTTAAGGTAAACGATTCATAATTGACCGAGGATATATTCCAGCAGTTTTGAAGCGGTGTGACCCTGACCATCGCATCGATATTCGAAGGGCCGTTCTTATCAATAATTCCAAAGAATAATTTCTCCTCGTGAACGAGGATCTCGACATTTCCCCTTGTCGTTCCATATGAGCGATCCACTTCGATATGGTTCCAGGAACTTCCGTCATCGGTGGAGATGGCAAGCATATAGGCCATGCCCTGCATGGGAGATGTTATGGTTTTCACATATCCCAACAATGTAAATCGACCCTCCACAACACAGGTCCTGGCCGAGTGGATCTCCCTAAGGGATAATTCGCTGACTTCGAACCTGGATCTCTCTTTATAAGAATACGGATCAAGCTCAAGGTATGATCCCTCACGCAACCTCAGTCCCTTATGTGAATCGATCCAGTCCCCTTCTCCTACATCGAGAACAGTACATGTTCTTGGAAGATCCATGTCAACAGAACGATAACTAACGGGAGAATTCTGGGACAAAGGATACTGTTCTCTGCTTTCCGAGCTCATGACCGGAGGTAAAAGTAACAATAGGATCAATGAAAAAATTACCAACATTCTTCCATACACTACCTTGAACATGAGTTTAACCCTTCCTTGTGAATATTCAATTTATACTATTCATTAATAACTTTATTGGTACATGTTCAAAGTATATTCCATGTCAAGAAATGTTCATTTTTACCTTTCCCGAAGATAGTAGAACGACCCGTGATGGAGGATTCTTCCCGACCACTTCATATCCCGAGAGCTCTGACATCCGGGAGGCAAAAACGGATATCTCTTCAAAAGATGGCATATTCTCCATCTTCATCCTCTCCCGTGAATATCCCACATAGACATATCCCTTGGGCTCGATGAAATCCGGATCAGCGATCTTATCAAGGGAAGCATATTCCTCCTCGAAACCAAGGTTCCATCCTTTAACAAGGGTATGTCTGGCCACGGTCCTGGTATCCAGGGATGGGAGAAGCTCAAGGGTCCTCATCAATCTCTCCCATCCATCACTGACCTTAGGTTTGCAAAGGGATCTGTATATCTCTTCGTTGGGAGCATCTACAGAAATATATAGCTGAGTAGGAAGCGGGTCCAACCTTTCAAGGACCTCTGGAAACGTTCCATTTGTCACAAGGAACGTGGTGAAACCTCTCCTCTTATATTCGGCGATTAGGTCCCCAAGGTATGGGTACATCGTGGGCTCGCCAGTAAGGGAGATCGCAACCTGATTGGGTTCTCTAGCCTCCTCCCAGACCTTAGGGTCGCATCTATCGTCCCCTTTGAAACCGGATACCAATCTTCTCTGGGCTTCGATCGTTCCATCCACAATTGTAACCGGATCGTCCCATTCCATCACCACATCCTCCGATCCCTGGTATCTCCAGCAGTACAAACAGGAGTGGTTGCACATATTGGCAACAGGGGTCATCTGTAGGCATCTATGGCTATTTATTCCGAAGAAGGACTGTTTGTAACAAACACGGTCCCTCATTATGGATTCTTTCAACCAATGGCAAGTCTTGACGGCGGAATGGTTCCCTACAACAGCATATCCCTGTTTCTCGAACATGGCCTTCAGATTGGGATCCATGGCCTGGAAAATTGCATACCATACATAATATCATCGGATCAAAAGGTTCATCCATCTTCAGAATAGACCAACAGCCTTTCCTTCGCTGTCAATGTCCATTTTTTCTGCTGCAGGGGATCTTGGCAGACCCGGCATTCTCATGATAGTACCTGTCATGGGGATCAAGAATCCAGCTCCAGCCGACAGGTGCATATCCCTGATGGTGATCTTGAACTTGGTAGGAGAACCCAGTAATGTAGGATCATCAGATAATGAGTACTGGGTCTTGGCCATACAAATGGGTAAGGATGAATATCCCATTGCTTCATATTTTTCCATGGCCTTTGTTGCTTCCACTGTGAACTGGACCTTTCCCGCACCGTAGATGTTGTGGCATATGCTCTTGATCTTTTCTTTTATGGAAAGATGGTCCGGATACAAGGTATTGAAACAGTGAGGGCAGTTATGGATGACCTCTTTCAACTTCTTTGCAACCTCAAGGGCTCCTTTCCCTCCGTTGGCATGATGGTCCGAAATAGCCACGGGTATTCCCATACCTTCACAGAGATGAAGGACCTCCTGGATCTCATCCTCATGATCATTTTCGAAAAGATTGATAGCAACTACGACCGGAACACCGAACATCTGGACTATACCCAGATGCCTTGCAAGGTTCGAAGCTCCTTTTCTCACCGCAAGTACGTTCTGTTCTTCCAGGTCCTCCTTCATGATCCCTCCGTGCATCTTCAGAGAACGTGTCGTCACAACAAGAATGACCGCAGATGGGGTAAGGCCAGTGGTTCTGGCGAATATATTGAAGAACTTCTCCGCTCCCAGGTCCGAACCGAAACCGGCTTCGGTTATGAAATAATCGCTCAGGTGAAGTCCGATCAGGGTGGACAGATACGAAGATGTGCCGTGGGCGATATTTGCGAAAGGTCCACCGTGAACGAAAGCAGGAACACCCTCGATAGTTTGAACCAGATTGGGCCTAATAGCATCCCTCAGGAGCATTGTCATGGCACCGACGACCTTGAGATCCCTGGCAAAGACCGGTTCCCCCTTTCCGTTATATGCAATTATGATCCTTTCAAGTCTGTTCCTGAGGTCCTGAAGTGAGGATGATAGACATAATATTGCCATGACCTCGCTTGCGGCCGTGATATCAAAGGAATCCTCCTGCGGCATCCCACTCTTCTCCCCTCCGAGACCGATCACGATATTCCTCAGTGACCTGTCGTTCATATCCATTACCCGGTGCCATTCTATTCTCCTGGGATCGATATCAAGCTCGTTCCCATGATGCATATGGTTATTGAGGACAGCGGCAAGCAGGTTATGAGCGGCAGTGATCGCGTGCATATCCCCAGTGAAATGTAGGTTGATATCTTCCATGGGAAGGACCTGGGAATAACCTCCTCCGGCAGCCCCTCCCTTGATCCCGAATACAGGACCCATAGAGGGCTCCCTTATTCCGAGCATGACCTTCTCTCCCTGAAGAGATAGGGCCTGAGCAAGACCGATCGTCATTGTTGTCTTCCCTTCTCCTGCAGGCGTGGGACTCGTTGTTGTGACGAGGACCAGGTGGCCCTTTTTCTCATCCTTTACCCTTTCCAGGACCCCGAGGTCCACCTTCGCCTTGAAGGATCCCCAGGCCGAGACCTCACTCTCTTTCAATCCTGCCCTTTCGGCTATGACCCCAATAGGTTCGAGGACAGCCCTCTGTGCGATCTCGATATCGGATTCCATGGAGGTGAATCTAGATCATTATTGAATAATCTGTTCATTGTCAAATACTATGAGATCATTGCCGGGATCAGGTCGTGATACCTTTGGATATCAGGGAGCTTGTTAGGTTGAAGAAGGGGATAGGCGGCCTGGAACCGCCTTACAACATCGGCATCCTGCTTGGAAGGGAGAAGGCCGGAAAGGACCACATTGGTATCATCTACACCATGAACGGAGAATTGAAGATCAAATGGAAGAACCTCCGGGAAGCCTGGGGAAGGATATACCAGGGCGATAAAAAGGACACAGGGTCCATGAAAATGTTCCTCAAGCAAGCTTTGGATGAGGAAAGGAAAGGATTGATACTTACTCTGGAGGCGGAAGAGATCATTGAAAAGGTTTCGATAAAGGACCTCTGGAATTCGATCATGGAAAAAAGAGAGAAATGGCGATCGGATGGGATTAATACTCCAGATTTTTGCGAAAATGTGATATTAAACGCGGAAATGATCGGCAATCTGTTCTATGAACCCAAGATACTGGAAAAAAAACACATATCAGCAGTGGCAAAGGTCCTTTCTTCCTGTGATGATCCATCCCAACCTTACTTCCACAGGGTGGATATCGATGGGAAGCGTTCGTATCTGCCCTATAAGAGAGAAACACTGACCAATATCAAGGATCACATATACCGATTGGAAGATCTGAGAAGTATCTTCATTCAGGTAACGGAAGAAGAGACAGGAGGTGGCCAAACAATCCGCAGTGCCCATTCTCGGTTCGAAGACCCGAGGGATGCTGTTCTTTCCCAGACCCAGGAATTGGAGATGGATATTATCTGTAATTGGGCAAAAATGTTCCTGGAAAAGGGTAAATGGATGTATACTGGCGATGGAGGTTTCGGGCTAGGGGGAACACCCGCAGGGAGAATGGAGAATTTCGATCTGGAAAGGTACATCTCCGATCTCTCCCACCATATATCGAACACAGGTGGAAGGGATCTTGCCTCCGATCTGGTTGGAATGCTTTTAAAACTCGAAAAGATCAGTTGGATGAAAGCATCAGAACTGGTGGTCGATTATAATCTGGGTTCCGGAAAGAGGAAGTTCCACAGAGATTTCCCCCAGCATGTCCTGAGGAAAGCAAAGGGACTTAGCGGCAGTGTTGGAGAAGAGGAGATCAAGGGGAGAAAGGACCTGAGAGATGTGGAAACATATACCATTGATCCTCCGGATGCAAAGGACTTCGATGATGCCGTCTCGATCTCGACGGATGGCGAGGGTAATTGGGAGGTATGGGTCCATATAGCAGACGTGAGCCATTATGTCAGGTCCGGTGACCTGATCGATGATGAGGCAAGATACAGGGGCACATCGGTCTATCTTCCCACCGGCGTCATTCCAATGCTTCCTCCGGAGCTCTCCGAGGAACTCTGTTCCCTCAAAGAGGGAGTGGATAGATTGACAGTAAGCACAATGGTCAGATTGTCCCCTGAGATGAATATCATTTCATTTGACCATTACAGAAGTGTCATCAAGGTCGATAGGAACCTTTCTTACGATTCGGTTGACAGATACATCAATGATGGGGTGGAACCTTTCATCTCGCTTCAGAAGGTATCAGAAGGTCTGAGATCAACGATACCAAGGCTGGACCTCGATATCCCCGAGAGAAGGGTTCGATTCACGGGTGATAACGAGATCGATGTGTTCTTAAAAAGACAGACAAAGGCCATGGTCATGATCGAACAGTTGATGGTGATCACCAATGAAGCTGCGGCCTCTACTATCGGTTGTAACGGGCTCTCTGTCCCATACAGGGTCCACCCTCTTCCGGATTCATCCTCGATCGAGAAATTCAATGCCACATGCAGATCATTGGGCCTCAACATCGAGCTTCCAATGGATCGGATCGAGGAAGATGTTCCCAAGGATGGAGGTGAAAGGACCTCCCCGGAGGAGGATCAAATGTTGAGATCACTTCTATCCGGTGGGAAGGTCAGTTTCGGGGCCTTGAACTTGGAATTCTCTGAAATGGAAGAAGAGGACGAGAAGGATGGACTAAATGCCGGAGGGGAAGATATTGGAAATAAAAAGGCTGTCCCAAAGGAGGCAATAGACAGGGCAGTGGAGGCATTCAACAAGGCCCTGGAAGAGATCGGTTCCTTAGGGGATATGGACCGGGAGAACCTCCTTAAATTGCGTATGCTTAGGACAATGCCCCGGGCATTCTATTCCGAGGACAACATTGGTCATTTCGGTCTTGGATCCGAATGTTACTGCCATTTCACATCACCTATCAGAAGATACCCGGACATCCTGGCACATCGGGCGATCACATCCATCATCGAGAGAAATGGAGGTCCCGGATCGGGATCGGACCCACCCAGCAGGGAAGAGATATCCGGGATGATGGAGCATGTCAATGAAATGACGGGGGATGCGGAAGAATGGGAAAGGGAAATGGTCGATGTCGCCCTTGCAACTAGAACCTTCATGAACCAAGAGTTCAGGAACAGATCCCATGGTTCTATTGTGAGGTCCCTCACTCCATCAATGATCTTTCTGGGATTAGATGATGGTGTCACAGAAGGCCGGATACCAATAAGAACACTTTCACCACTAAGGCTGCATATCGATGACAGTGAAACATCGGTGATCGCATCATTACAGGGAAACGAGGATGCTGATGTAAAAGACCCGATCATGGCAGATCTTCTGCAAAATGAAGGATCGGATATTATCCTCTTCAAGATCGGTGATAGAAGGGCCTGCAAGGTCCACTCGATCTCCATAGCTCAGGGGAAGATCGACCTGTCCTTCACCGCTGGTCATGAAAATTGATTTTTCTATCATCTGAGAATATGAACGCATATATTTAATTGAAATGTACTCCTTGAGGTTATTTGCAGTCTGGTGGAACCTGTTTTTAAAAGGTTCTCAATGGGGGAATGATCCGTGATACTGCCGAAAGGAACTATTGATTTCTCTAAGAAAGGTGGAGAAGACTCCATGGCGAAGGTCATAGAGAACATCTCTGAGGAAAAGAGAACTGGTTACATCCTGATAATGGGTAAATTACTCAATCTGGATGGCGAAAACGATGACGTTACAGCTCAGCTTCTTTTCCAGGATGGCGAACCTAAATTGTGCGAGGCGGTGGTGAACAAATCTTCCCATAAAGGCCCCGATGGTGTCAATTATCTTCTCCGTTCCATGATGAATCCGGATAATGAGATCGAAATGCACTCGAAGATCGATGTGGGACCCCCATTGGCTTTCTTCAAGGAATGTAAGTTCGAACCATCCGATCTAAACATAGAAGCTTTCAAGAAATTGATAAAAGAGGAAGAAGAGGAAAGTAAGCACAGAGATGAGGAGAGAAGACGGAAGGAAGAACAAGAACAGAAGATAAGGGAAGAAGTAGAAGGCTGGACTAAATCCGGATTCAAGATAGAAGGATTCCCGGAGATCATGGAGTCCTCACATGAAGAGATAGTGAAATGGTATGAGGACCTCTCCTCCAACATCACAGAGATCAGATCGATACTGGAATGGGCCAGGAAGATCGAGGAGGTGGAGGTGAGCGACCTCAGGGACCAACTGGTAGAAAAGGCAAAGGTCCCTCAGAACATAGACGTCATAAGAAAGGTCAAGGGAGATCTCGAATCGAATCTTTCTGATATAAATGAGAAGAGAAAAGAGATGGAGAAATGGGTGAACCTCTGGAGAGATGAGGGATACAATACCGAAAGGATCGAAGAGAGTCTGAATGGAGACCTCGTGACCGCATGGAACAAACTGACCCATTTCATGGACGATATTCAGAAATTGAAGGATCATAAGGAGGAACTTGAAACCCTGAAGAAGGATGATCCGGGGGATCATTTCGGATCAGAAACAAGAGAGATAGATTTCCTTTTGAACGATCCTTTAGAGATCGAGAATATTGAAAGGCTGATCACCGAACTGAAGGAGACGATGAAGAAAGAGAACAATGAAAAGAGCAGCCTCATGAAAATTGTAAAGGAATGGGAGGAGAAGGGATACGATCTCTCAGGTCTGGAAAGTCATTTGGATAAGAGGCTTGATGCTTTCAGGACTGAGCAATTGGAAGTACTGAAGAACATAAGCAGAATGGAATCCATCAACGGTGAACTGGAAGATCTTGACCGCAGGGACCTGGCAGATGAGATAGATGCTCTTAAGGAAGGGGTGAAGGACCCCTACTCGATATCCGATTACGAAACGGAACTTAAAGCCCTGAAGGAAAAGGTCGATGTCATTAATTCCAGGAGGAAGGCACTCTCCGAAGAAATGGAGAAGCTTTCTGAAGAGGGATACAACGTTGAAAGCATTCGAAATGAATTGGACTCCCCCATTGAAGGGCTGGAATCTCGGTTCGAGAGTTTCAAGGCCGATGTGAAGAAACTGAAGGCTATTGAGAAAAGGATATCCGATATGGATCACAGGTGGCTTGAAGAAGCCTTTGAAGAACTCAAACCTCTACTCAAGGAGGTCTCGAAGATCGATGAGATAACGACCTCACTGGACGATCTCCAAAATAAGATTGATAACAGGGAAAGGGAAAGGGCCCGTATCAGGAAGGATATGGAAGACTGGAAGGAGGAAGGTTTCATCGTCTCTGGGTTGGAAGAGGCCATCGAAGATGACATGGAGGTATTCACCACTGCTCACAAGGACCTTGGACAGAATATTACCAGGTCAAAGGATGAGCTCGCCTCACTGAGGACCATGAACGTGAAGTTCTTCCCTGCAGAAGCACAAGAGATAGAAAAGGCCCTTTATGATCCAAAACTGCTTGATCGGACCGTAGAGAACCTTGAGAGTTTCAAGAAGAAGGTAAGTGAAGACTGGAACCTCAGGAATAGACTCAGAGGAAGATTGGATGAGTTAAAGGAGAAGAGATGGGACATTGGAGATCTTGAATCTCTGATGGAATCATCCCCCGACCTTATAAGAGAAAGGACCGATGACCTTGAAAGCAGGGTCTCGGACCTTGAAGGAGCGATCGAGAAGATCGAATCCTGGGATCCACTTGAGAGTAATTGGCTCTCAGAAGGGATCTCCGAGCTGAGAGAGCACCTTAGAAGACTGGAAGATAGGGATGGGGCTATGGAACACTTCCAAGATCTTGAGGAGAAGATCAACAATAACAAGAAGGTGAGGACTGAGATCATTTCCCAGATGGAAGACTGGAAAGAAGCAGGTTATGTCACCCACACGGCAATGGATAAGGCGGAATCTGTGATAGAGGAATTGGAGGAGGTTTTCAATGGATTGAAGACCAACATCACGAAGCTCGAGGAGCTCCAGAAACGCTTCGATTCACTCAAGATAGACCATTTCAGATCAGAGGCAGAGGAGATCGAGTTCAAGTTGAACGATCCCTACCTTGTGGATGAGATCGTGTCGGAAATGGAGATACTGGAAGAGAAGATCAACAAAGACGAGGCGAAAAGGGATGAATTCAGGACCAGGATCAAGGACTTCCTGAAAGAAGGATTCATGGCAGCAAGAAACCTGGAAAGCGTCTTGGAAGAGGATATCTCAATCGTGGAGCTGGAGTTCAGGAATTTCGAAAAAGAGGTTCAATTCTTCAAAAAGTACATGGAATCCACCGGATTTGTGTTCCCAAATGATCGAAAAGAGGAGAAAGTGGACACTGAAAAAAATGTCCCGACCGAAGACACGAATAATGTACCTCCTGAAGAACCGGATAAGATCGAAGAAGAAGCAGTGGACCCCAACGGTGTTGAATTGAAAACGGATGGTATGGATTTTTCCAGCTTCATCGTAGGTTCACCCAATGAGATAGCATATACAGCCGCATCTGATGTTGCCTCTGATCCTGGAAATACGTACAACCCACTCCTTATTCTGGGAGATGAAGGTGTTGGGAAGACGCATCTGCTACAGGCGATCTCAGTTAAGATCAAGGAAGAGAAGCCGAACCTGAACATCCTTTCCATTACCGGTGAGGAATTCATTGAGGAAATGAAGAAACACCGGGATAGTGGAAAGATGGAGGATTTCAGGGATCGTTTCAGGAACTCCGATATCCTTGTATTGGACGACCTCCACATCCTAAAGGCCTCCGAAGAGATCCAGGATATGTTCATCAACATTCTCAATGGATTCCTGGACAAGGACAAACAGGTGGTCCTCTCGTCAGAGAGAGAGATCAAATCCATACCTAAGCTGGTGGATCAGATCAGGGCAAGATTGGATAAAGGGGTCAGCGTCGATCTGGAAGGGACAACACCTGACCTCAATAAGAAGATCATTGATATGATCGCAGGGGATAAGATCCCTGAGGAAGTCTCTGATTACATTTCAACCCAACTTGGGGATGTAAGAAAGGTCAAGATAGCCGTTGAAGAACTACTGGCATCCGGGGATATGGAAGGAACTGAACTGGAAAAGACCAAAGAGATCGTGGACAGGATCACAGGAGACCGGGGCCATAGAAAGCTCACAGAAGCTCTTGAGGACACACTGGAAAGTATGAAAGAGAAGAGAAATGAAGTTGTTCTCTGTACAAACTGCAATGAGGAGATCCCTGCAGATTCCACCAATTGCCCGAATTGCGGTGCCATCTTCGAGGAAGTTGAGATGAAAGAATGCCCCGTCTGTAAGAAACATGTCGAAATCGAGGCTGCGAGCTGCTCCAACTGCGGTATGGACTTCTGATGGGACCGGGCCAGATCAACTTAGGTCGGGATCGTTCGCGAAGATGAGATATATATCTCCCTCCACCGCTTCTATTCGGATCTTCCCACTGCCGGGTTCATTATGGATCCCAAGTGTGCTACCCACCTCGATGACTCGTTCTTTTAGCTCCCATTTCACTCCATCCATGGTAACCTTTGCTCTTTTTGACGCTGGAAGGACCGAAATGACAGGTTTATCTGTTGTTCCCTTGAACTCAGATCCCTCTCTTATCAGTAGGACCTCATCTCCTTCCAGATGAAGTGTCGCAAGGATTCCCTCAGGGATGCAGTAAAGAAGATGAAAACTCGCAAGGATATGATCGGACCTTCCTCTCTTTCCACCGTAGATCTCTATCTGCTTGGGGTGTCTGGAGATCGCATTCATGACAGCAAGCTCCCCATCGGAAAGGTCCTTGTCTCTTTGATGGACCTCGATGGTTACACCTCTTCTTTCTAATTCGGACAGGACCGCCATATCAATAGAATCCATATCACCGATAACGATGTCCGCCCTACCACCAGCTGAAACAAGGGATGTGGCGCCACTGTCAGCACAGATGGTAATATCATCGTCTCGGATATCAAAAGGGGGCCTTCCTCCGGACAGTATGACAACACATCTGTTTCCCTTCAAAGTAGTCACTTCCCTGATCAATACTGATCGATGGTAAAAATAGATAGCGAGGGGGCATCGATAATACCCCCTCAACTAATAGGTCCCTTTCCCTTACTTATTGTGAAGGTGGGGGAAGTCAGACTCAGGGAAGTCTTCTTCTACTTCCTTCTTCTTGCTCAGGACTTTAACGATAAGTGCCATTGCAACCAGGGCGATTATTCCAGCAATGATGACCAGTACGAGGTAAAGGACGGTGTTGTCATCCTTCTCTTCCTCGCTATCTGCAACGGTGGGGTCCCTTTCGGTTGCACCTTCGAGATATTCCTGAAGGTTTGTGTCCCCATCCTCATCTGGGTCCTCGTTCTGGTCCCCGGGTGTCAGAGGATCGAACCCGAACCTTACTTCATATCCATCGGGTAGTCCGTCATCATCGGAATCAGGATCCCTTGGATCGGTACCCAGTTCGTACTCCCTGTAGTTTGTAAGACCGTCACCATCATAATCCCGGTTCCTGTCGTTGACGTTCTTATCAAGACCGTTCTTGTCCTCCCAGACATCAGGCATACCGTCACCGTCAGTGTCGAATTCCGATAACTTCTCAAGGACGATAACATTGAAGTGGACAGAATCGGAGTTCCTCGCCGAGTCATACACAGTCAATGTGAAGGAGTAATTACCCGAAGTCTGGAAGAAGTATGTTATCTCCTTTCCAACACGGACAATATCATCTCCCAGAGGACCATCTATGTTCCAAACCCATTCGGTCACACCAACATTATCGGTGGATCCCATATCCCTAAGAACATAGGAATCGCCCTCCAGAAGTGTCATGTTACCTGGTCCCATGGCGATCGGAGATAGAAGGTCCTTGATATCGACGAACCTGGTAACCAATGCATCGTTGTCCTCAGCATCCACCACTGAAAGATAGACAGTGATGTTGCCTACGGCACCTCCGAGGTCAACCATGAGTATGGGTCCGGTGGCGGTCATTACTGAACTGTCCGGAAGGATAATGGTCCATGCATACAGGACTATCCCGACATTATCGTAGGAACCGCTGGCATTGCCATAGAGGAGTTCATGGTTCCCCAATACTGAAGGCATGTTAAGAACTATAACAGGGGCATCGGCATCCCGAATATTGATTCTCGTTGAAACTTCAACAGCCGGGTTCACACCATCTGAGATCAGGAGGGTTACATTGTAGACACCTACAGCATCGAAAACATAGGTGACTTCCATACCGTCCATGACCTCATCCATTATAGTCCAGGTGTAGCTGATTATGCCCACGTTATCTGTTGACATGTACGCAGAGAATGCGACCTCCTCATGCTGGAATGCTTCGGAGGGCCCTACTATCACAGGCACTGGGGGTTCATCATCCACAATATCGATGGTAAATGGATCTGATTCAACAGTGTTCCCGGACGTGTCAAGGACCCTGAAATAGAATTCAAAGCCGTCACCATTATCGTTCGGGACCATCATGGAGAACATGAATGTGTTGCCATCCCTCTCCATCAACTTTGTCATTGGGTCCATTCCAGTGAATGTATAGATCAATTCCACCCTGCCAATACCGATATTATCGGTTGCATTGACCTTGAACATGAATTCCTCACCGGTAGCAGCCGTTGTATCCGAGAGGAAATCAACAAAGGCAGGCATATCATTGTCCAATACCTCAACCTGGAATGTGACCGTTCTGGCAGAATTGCCACCTAGGTCATAGGCCTCGATCCAGAAGTTAAGGGGATCCAGAGAGTGCGGAACATCCACCTCGAAGGAGAACGTCCCTGAGGATCCGGTACCATCCATGAAGGGGACGGTTCCTGGCTGGGTCGTACCAAAGAAGTAGTACAACCTCGACCCGGAAACGCTTACATCGTCGCTGACATCAACGGATATGCCATAGGTATCTCCGGTATAGGCCTTCGGTTCGAAAACTGGTATACTAATGACAGGCTCGCTGTTATCGAGAATGTCGACTACCTGCTTATTGGCATCGGTTTCAAAGTAGTTGAAAGCCGGTCCGATATCCGTTGCATCGAACCAGTATGTCATCGTTCCACTCATTACCGGAAGATCAAGCAGATATTTGTAGACATCATTGGAAAGGATTTCCATAGGTATGGTCTGTTCTGCAGTGTTGAAACTGAAGTAATAGTGGAGGTTGACCTCCAAGACATCGATATTGTCCGATACGATCACCCTGAATGGGAAGTTATCCTGTCCAGCTTCAGCGATCTTGGGAGTCATATCTCCATATATCTCTGGAAGATCGTTGTCCAACACAGTGATGGTTGACTCGGTTGTGATGAACTCATTATAGGATGTGTCCCAGATTATGAACTGGTAGACTATCTGTGCAAGTGTATCTTCGATGGTCTGAACAAGGAACCAATTATTGCTGGATCCACGGGTCATCTCTAGCATCTCGAACTGGTTACCGTCAACATAACCATAGGTGAGATAGACCTGCATCACGCCGACATTATCCACAGCATCCATGGTGAAGTTCTTGGGATCTCCGGTGGTTGCAGTGGTTGTGGTCCTGTCCATTGCCATGGAGGGCAGATCATTGTCGTATACCATATGGGTGAATCCGGTCTCTTCCATCCAATTCCCGGCAAGGTCCACAGCTGTGATGTTGTAGGTCAGGATATCCAGGGAATTCAGATTGATATTGAAAGCAACGGAATCCCACACCGTATTGGTGGAATCGTATGTCAATGTCAGGTTCTGGGCATTGTCCCAGTCCTCCGCATAGGTCCAAAGGACATGGACTGCCACAACCTCAGGGCCATCGATGTTATCGTCGATCTCGATGGTGAAATGGAATGTGTCACCAGTTGTTGCCAGCATCGATTGGACATCTTCCACGGTGGGGACATCATTATCCTCGATGCTTACCTCCACAGTGGAGCTGGGGCCTGATTCCCACCAGTTGCCATCAACGTCTCTGAAGTTATAGTAGTAGAAGAGGTGGTCAAGGGAATCTATGGGTATTGTAATGGTTCCCGTTGTAATCTGATCATCACCAAGTCCGTCTCCTTCAATATCAAAAACTGTCAGGGACTTTTCCGATCCTGTTCCAAACCAGTAATTAACCTCCACATGATCAATACCCACATTATCATTCAATGTAAAATTGAACAGGAATGTGTCGCCGGTCATTCCAAGTGTGTCAGAGTTGTCTGATACGAATGTAGGTGCTGTGTCATCAAAGACTGTCACATAGAAGACAGGGCTCGTTCCGACGTTCAGGTAATTATCTGTTGCCTCGAAGTAATACATCATCTGGGAGAAGTGGTCTGGGACCGTCAGGTCGTAGTAGAATGTGTCGAAGACAAGGTTGCTCATGGTCACCGAGGAATAGACCGCATCGGTAACATCCTTGTAATAGAGCTGAACGGTGGCTGCGTTGTAAGCAATGTTGTCATCCACCTTTACGGTGATCGCCAGAAGGTCTCCTGTTTCAGGGGTGTTTGGAAGGATATCAAAATCGGAGAAAGTTGGAGCATCGTTGTCATCCACATCCTGAGAATCGGTGATCACAACAGTGTTGCCTGATGTATCCTTGATGGTTATGGTATAGTAGACCTGTGCTATGGAGTCATCCAGGTTTATTGTTAGACTGTAGGTGCCGTCTCCGTCATACTCCATATCGGTGGAACCGCCCAGATTGTTGTGCGACCAGGTAATAGTAACAGAATCAACCGCCCAGTTATCGGATATTGCGACGTCGAAAGTATATGAATCCACTGTGGTTCCTGTTCCACAGTTATCCGTGTAGGTAGGATCATCGTTGTCTATGACCGAAAGGGTCACCTGGGAGGTCATGTTCGTGAATCCGTTATCATCTTCTGCAACAATGTAGTAGATGAACTGGTTGGAGCCACTGTAAATATTGAACTCTATGTCGTAGGTATCACCGGTATTCTTGGTCATCTCGATGGTGTGCCAGGCCCCATCATCATTGTAATGTAGTGTGACCATTGCCACCTCTTGATCATCAGTGACATCTATTGTAACATTCACAGGATCCCCGGTTGTAAGAGTTCCGGGAGTCACAACAGGAGTTGACAGTTGAAGCACATTGACCCGGTAATACACCGTATCAACCACCACCAGATGTCCGGCAGAATCATTAGCCGATAGGTTGTAATAGAAATGATCCGCCGAGGCAGGGATGGTTATGGTGAAGGTGAAGAAATCACCCACCTGGGAATACGTCATTAGGTCCGTGTATCCTGCAGTTGTGGTGTTGTCGAACTTGTACGACATCATCACATCTGTCAAACCTATGTTGTCTGTCCACTTGACAGTGACCTTCAATGTTCCACTTATAGGTCTTACAGGATCCATGGCAATATCCGAATAGACGGGTTTATCATTGTCTGAAACCGTTACTGTCATTATTGAGCTCGTTACAGCATTCATTGAAGAATCGGTGACGGTCACCGTGTATGTCATACTGGTAACCGCATGGTCCAATGTAATCGTTGCACTGTATGTTCCGTCACCATCATTGTTGAGGGTGGTGGTGGTCCCAAGCGTTCCATGGCTCCATGTGACCTTGACCGAATCAAGGGCGACATTATCACTCGCAGCTACATCGAAAGTGAAGCTGTCCCCTGTGGTTCCTGTCGTTCCAGTGCTATCTGTGAATGTCGGGTCATCATCGTCAATTATTGCCTGTGTGTAAGTATCGGACTCATTTGTGAAACCATTATCATCCTTTGCTTCGAAATAGAAATCCACAGACAATGTACCATCTATTACACCCTCGAAGTAGTATGTATCTCCAGAGTAGTACATCATTTCTTCTGAATACCAACCATCCCCTGGATTGAACCAGAAGGTGACGTTCATCACTGCATCATTGTCCGTCACATCAATAGTTACGTTTACAGAGTCACCGGTAGCTGGCGATGAAGGAGTGGCAGTCGGCAATCCGAACATGGGAAGATTTACCATGGAATACTCGGTCGGAGAGGTGACCAGATTGTCTGCAGCATCAGATGCGGAGACATTGAAGTAAATATGGTCACAGGTTGAGGGGATGGTCACAGTAAAGGTGAAGGTATCTCCAACCTGTGTGTAGGTCGTGAGGTTCGTGTAACCAGATACATTGTCCAGCCTGTACTGGAGCATGACATTCGTCAGACCGATATTATCCGTCCAGTCCACACTGACATCCAGTGTTCCAGTCATCGGGTCCTCGGGATCTATCATAATATTGTCATACTCAGGAGCATCGTTGTCGCTGACAGTTACAGTTGCAGTTGAACTGGTAACTGAATTGGTTGATGTATCAGTAACAGTGATGTCATAGGTCATGCTGGTAACCGCATGGTCCAGGGTGATCGTTGCACTGTATGTCCCGTCACCATCATCATCGAGGGTAGTGGTGGTCCCAAGGGTCCCATGGCTCCAGGTTACCGTGACAGTGTCGATCTCAATGTTATCCTCAGCAGACACATCGAAAGTAAAGTCATCTCCAGTTGTTCCTGAGGTAGGAGAGTTGTCAGTGTAGGTCGGAGGATCGTTGTCACCTGTAGTTACGGTTTCCTCATCTGTCTCATTCTCGAAACCGTTGTCATCCACCGCCATCACATAGTATTTCAGCTCCTCCGAGGATTCGTTCACGGTGATATCAGCAGTATAGGTATCTCCGGAAAGTGAGGTCATGTTCATGACCATCCAGTCACCCATATCGTTGTAATAAAGGAACAAACCAGTCAATACATCGTTATCTGTAACATCTATTGAGAAAGTCACAGTATCTCCTGTCTTGGGTTCTGTTGGATTCAGTGTAATCGTCCCGAGCTGTGGCAGGTTGACCTCACTGTAATAGTTTGAAGATACTACCTGATTGTTGGATGTGTCAGTGGCCGTGACATTGAAATATACATGGTCACAGGAGGAAGGTATGGTCAATGTGAAGGTGAACGTGTCACCGACCTGCACATAGGTTGAAAGTGTGGTATAATCGGAAACATTGTCCAATCTGTATTCAAGTTCCACTGCCTGCAGCCCAATGTTATCAGTCCAATCCACACTGATCTCCAGAGTGCCTGTTATTGGATCCTCAGGGGTCCAATCAACGTTGGAGAACTCAGGATCATCATTGTCCGTCACGGTGACGGTCATAAGAGAACCAGTTGCAGTGTTCATGGAGCTGTCTGTAACGGTGATGGTATATGTCAGAGACCCCAGGGAGTCATCGAGGTCTATATCAAGGCTCCAGGTTCCATCAGAATCATCATCGAGAGATTCGGTTCCGCCTAATAATCCATGGGACCATGTGACCTCGACATCATCAACTTCCACATTGTCATCCGTAGATATGTCGAATGTGAACGTATCTCCGGTCGTCCCTGTTGTAGGTGACCTGTCGGTGAATTTGGGGTCATCATTGTCTGTAACAACGACATCCCAGGTATCTGTCTCGTTCTCGAATGTGTTGTCATCCATTACCCAGAAATAGTATTCCAGGAGAAGTCCACCGTCCGGAACGATATCAGCAGCATACAGGTCATTCATGTAGTATGTCATTGGTGTGGACTTCCAGGTTCCGTCATCTCTGTAATAGAGGATCACACTTGCGACCATGTCATTGTCCTTGACCTCGAATGTGATATTGAGGTTCTCTCCGGTCGTTGGAGATGCGGGAGTCAATGTCGCAGAGGATCCAAGCATTGGGAGGTTGACCTCAGTGTAATAAGTAGAGGTCGTTACCAAGTTGGAAGCGGAATCGGTGGCTGTGAAATAATAGTAGAGATGATCACAGGTCTGCGGGAGAAACAGCATATATGTATAGGTATCTCCCACCTGGGAATAGGTTGTCCAGGACATATAGGAAGATGTGTTGTCTATCCTGAAATGTAGGGTTGGATTCATGACTGCGATGTTATCCACCCAGTCTACGCTCAGGTAGACCGCTCCGGTTATCGGCTCTTCCGGGTCCATATCGATATTGGAGTATTTCGGTGCGTCATTATCGCTCAGGGAAACCAACATGGAACTACCGGTCACAGAGTTCAACGAACCATCCTCTACGGTGACTGTATAGGTCATATCGGATAGGTCGTTGTCAAGTGTCACTGTTCCTGACCAGGTATCATCGAAATTGCTGGAAAGGTATTTGACACCACCAAGTATGCCGTGGGTCCAGGTTATATAAACTGAGGAAACTCCAATGTTATCGGACGTTGAAACATAGAACTTGAAGGAGTCGCCTGTAGTCCCGGAAGTGGGGGAGTTGTCAGTAAAGGCCGGATTATCATCATCTGAGAGGATGAAGGACCACATTGGTGACTTTGTCATGTAGCCAAGGTCGTCATTAGCAGTGTAATAGTACTGTACCATGAATGATCCATCCACGGTGAAGTTTGCCCAGAACAGCTCACCAACGCCTGGTGTCATCATCATGGATTTCCAGGTTCCGTCATCGTTATAGTAGAGCATCACGGAATCCTCGTCCAGGTCCCCGTTGTCAGTGACATTAATGGTAAGATTGACCCAGCTTCCGGTGGTCGGGACCATCGGGAGGACCGTCGGGTCGTAGAAGAACGGTTTATTGACCTGTGCGGACATGAGCGGAGTGGCCACTGAATTCCCTGCCAGGTCGGTTGCTCCGGATAGATAATAGATCGTGTCCACTGCATCTGTTATGTTGATGGACCAGGTGTATGTATCGCCCACTACTGAAAGATTGGTCTCCTCAACGAAGGGGGAAGATCTATCGAACCGATATACCAATGCGGTTGAATCTATTACCACATTATCTGTCCAGTCAATGCTTATCTTCAATACACCGGTCCTTGGCTCGGTTGGATCGAGCATGATATTCCTATATTGTGGTGCGGTCCCGTCTATAAGGTTCATTGTTTTGGGGGTCGTTGCCAGCCAGTTGTCATTGAGGTCCTTTGCCGTGAAGAGATAGGTCATCGGGTCCACGGATTTGGGCAGTGTGATAGTATATTCGTAGGGTTCGAGAAGCGTGATCGAGGCATTCGTGTGAGGGCCTGACCCGAACCAGTACTCTACGTCCAACTCGACTATACCGGTATTATCAGAGATCACCGGTCTGAAGGTGAAATCATTGTTGGAATAAGCCAGAGGATCGGTGTCGTCGCTTATGATCACCGGTGCTTCATCATCCGTAAATCCCATACCGAATTTTGTAACAACACCATCATAAGTATATGAAGAACCGCTTGGATAATAGGGTCTTGTGGTCATGTATGCCCCAGGGGTTACCGGATATTCTCCATAACTTGGAGTATATGTAGCATGATATCTTGAATAACCGGTAAAATAGATATTATTCAAGTGGTCCGAATCAAGTGCATACATGTAATCATAATATCCACCGCCGATGTAGGAAGAATAACCAATGGAGGAACCGTCTGCACTCAGACCAAAGAAAACGCCGTCGTAATATCTGGATTGTGATGATTGAACAGCATTCAACACCGGGAAATCACTCGAATAGGTCCTTGCTGCCACATAGACCTCGCCTTCAGTCCCGACTTCAAGGCTGTCTCCGTCCATGTATTCGCTGTTTGTCCCTCCCATGAATGTTGACCAGACCAATCCACTTCCTGCAGCATTGAATTTCGTTACGAATAAGTCATATGAAGTACCCGCTCTTGATTCCTGGTACGCCCCTGATGTTGTTGGAAATTCGTTTCCGCTGCTGTAAGAAGATGAATAACGTGTATAACCCCCTACCACAGCTTGTCCATCATCATCAACACCGATTGCATATCCGTAATCGTAATAACCTCCTCCCAGCAGTGTTGAATATACTGCATCTCCATCCGAATCCAATTTGACACAGAATGCCTCTTCATAGGTATTCTTTACCGAAGTCTGATAAGCTCCTGAGGTTGTTGGAAATGCAGATGAATCATAATCTGTTCTTCCCACAACATATGTGTAATCATTCTTATCAATAGCAACACCGTAACAATAATCACCTGAAGATCCGCTCCCAAGGAAAGTGGAGAAAACGATATCGGTTCCATCATCGTTCAGCTTAGTAACATAACCATCATATTCCGATGAATACTGGGGTCTTGATGATTGGAAAGCTCTCGAGGTTGTGGGCCAATCACCATATGTGGGTGAATATGTAGTTGAGTATTGCGTTCTTCCGACTATAACTGGATTCCCTTCGGAATCTATTGTAATATCATAAACGTAATCATTGTATGCTCCGTCTACAAGGGTTGAGAACACAAGGTCCGATCCATCCTGATTGAATTTTGTAACACCAATTGCATAGTAACCTGAGTAGACGAAATTTTCCATAAAGGCTCTGGATGTGGTCGGCCAGTTGCCGGATGAAGAATAGTAAGTCCTGGCTGCGATGTATGCATAACCCTCATCATCAACATCCACATAACATTCATAATCGGAGCCGTGACCGCCGATAAAAGTTGAATAAACCAACTCGGATCCTGCGTAGTTGAATTTGGAAAGGAAACAATCGTATGAAGAACTCGTCCTTGTTTCCTGATATGCTCCGGTTGTCGTTGGGAATTGGGGATTTGCGTTATATGTATATCCAGAAATGTAAGAACATCCCTCTCCGTCCACTGCAATTCCATATGGGTAGTCATAATTTCCCCCTCCGATAAAAGTAGAATAATAAAGTGGATCGATCACGACGGTCCTGGTCCAATCATAATCACCAAGATCGAAAGAATACCTCTTACTATCAAGGACCTTGAAGGAAGCATCGATCTGCTCTCCTGTATCCGCATAGTATGCATAGAGATCGGAATCCACGATATCCATGCCATCCTGATATGTTATTACAAGGCTGTCATCATCAACCCTGAGGTCCTTGTGTCCGGAAACCTCGACCACGATATCTGATGAAATCGCATAGGGGTTGAGAATATAATCGTATTTCATCCCATCATCGCTGTAGTAATACTTGAGGTCGATGCCGCTCCAAAGATTGTCATACTGGACGATGTCGAAGGTCCTTACCCCGGTCACCCAATCGGACCTATCGCCTATCATCCAGTTCTTCTTTCCCAACCTCTGATCGTATCCGGAGGCCCTGACATCCTTGTTTGCATCCACAAAATCCATCTTGAGGATGTGTCCTGAGGTGATCACGGTCTCATCTAGATCATCCAGTTCATCTTCCTCAACGATGATGTTCATGATGATACCATCGTCATAGAAGGCCATCCCTCCGAATCCAGCCTCTCCGTAGAAAGACATATCCTGAGACCATTGCCCCTTGTTTTCAGTGAAAACTCCTGAACCCCTGACAAGGTCTGTGGGCTGGATTGGACCCTGCTCGGGTCCGTCCGATGCTTGGACCGGGAAGAAAGCTACCAGTCCAACAAAGGAAGAAATTAACATCGACATGGCTACAAAAATCGAGAGTGTCCCCTTTCTCATGATATCACCTACTATTTACCCCAGGTAATTCTAGTACCTCTATAGGAATACTGCACGTTAAAACCCCTTAGTGATATATAAAAGTTCGTTGGCCAGGGGAAGGTACTGGCTATTACCTATAAATACAAGGAAAAACAGGGGGCATATCTTAAAGACCAACGGAAAAGGACAGAAATGTGGGGTTTCCAATGGATCCTATGTGTCCAAATGTCCGCTATTGATCTGACCGGGAGGAACCGGAGGTGGAGGTGGTACCGGATTTGATCCGGAGGCCATTGCAATATGGACCATCCGTTCATGAGGCGGGATCTGCACAGGGATCTGTTGTAATGGTGCAGGGGTATGGTGTGACCTGTACCTGACCAGGACGACTGCCAGGACGCCCATGAGAAGTATAAGGAAAATAATGCTTCCGATGACCAGGAATAGGGCCCATGAAGAACCATTACCATCATCGTTGTTGCCATCCTGATCATTGATCTCGATAGCCTTGACATCTATCACCATGGACTTTTCCTGTGTATTTCCAGCGGCATCCCTCACATATCCCGTAACCGTGAAGAGCCCGGGTTCATTGAAGGTAAAATTTATTAAGGCATCAGGTGACCAATCCTTCACCCCGCTGCCATTCCAATCCACCGCATAGAAGGTGATACCATTCTCATCTTCGGAGGAAGAGAGATCGAAGGTGACCGGTGAGCCAACCTCGATGATCCCATCCTCTGGGATGGCGACCTTCAGTCCGATGGATGGTAATGAGGAATCCTTTTTGAACTCCACCGACCTTTTATCCATCCTGTTACCTGCGGCGTCTGTTGCCCAGTAAAGAAGGGTTGCAGTTCCATCAGGAACCGAGATGGGGTCGCGATATACCTTAGCCTCCCCACCTGACCACTGGTATTCTATCTGGACCGGTGATGCCCTCTCATCCTCATTTAGGAGCATCAGTTCCACCTCCAGATCGCTGTTGATATACCATCCATTGACAGTATTGTCAGATATCTCAGGTTCGATGAAGGGTGCTTTCATATCCACTTTGAAGAAGAAGCTGATGGGATCAGCGGGATTTCCTGCCTTGTCCTCAGCATAGATCCAGATCTCGGTGGTCCCTTCATTTATCTGGATCTGTCTGTCATACTCCAGGTATGGACCTCCATTTACGGTGTAATTGATCGTCATTTCCTCTTCAAGACCGGTCACCTGCAAGGTCGGAGCCATGGTTATCCATTTGCTGGAATTTTCCCGGTCATATTCCCAACCCTCAAAGGCTCCTTTCAGGACGGGAGTAGAGGTGTCTACATCCACTTCTATCCTTTCTTCCTCTCCTTGATTCCCAGCTTTATCGATGGGAAGCATTCGGATGGTGTGTCTTCCATCTGGGATCAGTATCTGTTGGAAGAATCTGGTAAGTTCACCACCGTCTATAGAATAGTAAAGAGCATCAGCATCCTCAGAACTGAGGGACAATGTGGGAGTGGTGCGGTAGAAACCGTTCTTACCATCTGGCACATAGGGAAAAAGCTGGTATTCGATGGAGGGAAGAATAGTATCCATCTTGAACGATCTTGATTTCTCATCCTCGGAGTTGCCCGCCTGGTCCACAGATCTCCAAAAGAGGGTCGAGGCCCCTTCAGGAGGTGAGAAAGGACTGGAATAGGTCTGATAATCATCATTTCCGAACTTGTATTCGATAATGGCATTGGGGTGGGCAGTGTTGAGTGTAACGAGGGGGGCGCTTGTATACCATGAATCCTCAGGCATATCCGGTTCGACAACGACCGAGGAAGATGGAGTAAGAGTATCCACCTTCAGATCGAAGTACCTGTACGTTTCGGGATTATCATGTCTGTCAATAGCCCGAAATGAGATGTTCCATATTCCGTCAGGAATGTAGAATGGACCAAGATACTGCTGTTCGGCCTCGTTGTTCAACCTGTAATAGATTTTTGCAGAGATTTCAGAGGTCAATGTGATCTTGGGGGTTTCGACATACCAACCATCGAGTCCATTGGGGAGCTTGGGGCTTATGGAGAATTCAGTTACAGGTGGATCAAGGTCCAGTATATCCAGTTCATAGTTGAGATCGGAACCCGAGGTAGAAGTGGTTATCAGTCTGAATGAGCTGTATGTAACGCCCCAGCCATCGAGATCAATTGTCTTGGTCCTCGAACTTCCGAAATCGATGTGGACAACTGATCTGGGTGGGTTGGATTCGAAGTAGAGAGCGGCTATGGGAGTTCCAGCGGTGTAGGATAGTTTCAGCCTGTGGGTCTCTCCGGAATCTGAAGGTGAAGAGAACCTGATGGAATTGACTCCAAAGCCCTTGATCTTGCCTTCTCCGCTTAAGGAAGAGTCAATTGGTGTTCCACTGTGGGATTTTGTCAAAGGCAGACGGATCTGTCCGTTGGGATAGGTCTTTTGAGAGTATGAATAGGTCTCACCATCACCTGCATTATCATCATTGACGTTAATTGCCACCATCCATTTGGAAAATGCTTCCTCGAAATCATCACTTGAACCTGATGAAGCGAGACCGGCGTTAACTCCGGTGATCCCGTTGGTTGTTGACTTAACCAACCCGTATGTGTAGTTCTTACCACCATAGTGTTCGAACATGTACAATTGGAAAAGGAAACTCGAACCATAATAGGAGGTTGTGGAATCGTAATAGAATGTGGAATCATCCACAACAACTGAATGCTTTGGTGCCCAGTTCAAGTAGGCGTAAACGTGTGAAGAGATCCCGGAGGTAATGCCGAATACAAGATATGCTGCAAGATCGGCACATCCTTCATCCACCCAGAGATTCTCATTGATGTCATACTGCCTGTGGACCATATGTTGAAATTCATGTGCTGCAATGATCCCACCCCAGGAGAAGTCGGATCTATCAAGGTGAAATTCATCGGTTCCAGGTTGATAAAAACCACCAGTGGAACTGGGACCATCAATATCTTCAACAAGGAAGGTAATGGCTGTAACTCTTTCTTGGGGATCAAATACCTCTTTAACCTTTGCCCATGAAAAATTGATGAAATCGTCTATTATTCTATCTAATTCTTGTTCTTCTTGGCCTGAAAGAGATCCTTGTGGAAATCTATTGGTAGGATTTACATCAACCTTGACAACAAGGAAACTATTCGAATAATATTCGCTCCAGGTTGCCCTTGTAGGTCCGCTGGTTAGTGTATTTGGAACCCAACCATACGGATGGATGACCGCATCATCGGGCATGGGTTCAAGGGTCTGTATGAAAGGAGAATCCGGACTGGCGAATCTGGGACGATATCCAGCTTTCACAAGTGGGTCCTTGCCCGGATCATATCCATTTGGATATAATGTCGTTTGCAGGTCAGAGTTGCTCTCTGACTGCAAACCAACCGCTGTAAGAGGTATGAATGATGCTGCCAGAAAAAGGAAGGCCAAGGCGATGACTGGTGGGGTGGATCTTATCCCTTTTTTGATTCTCTGGTTCATGGTCTGATTCCTCCGGCAATTTTCTTTGCTATAAATTGTGTTTGATTCCGTGTATAAAAACGGTTGCTCCTAAATATGTCGCCGGTTATGTCAAGGTGAAGATACGTTGGCAAAAGTCCCATCTGAATGGAAATGGGATATCCCTGCAATTTCGTACTGGATGTCTCACAGCAGGCATCGGATCGGTTCAAGCATTCCTATCCTTTCTGATGCTCCAGGTCGTTGTTTCTCCATCCTCCAGGACTATTCCTGCAATTTCCAGACGATCGCGGATCGCATCTGCGGTGGACCAGTCCTTCCTTTCCCTTGCCTGTTTACGGACATCCAGAATAATGCCAATGATCTCGTCAAGTAGTTCATGCCCGATCTCATCCTTCGAAACAGGTTTCAGGATGATCCCCAGAAGATCCGTCAATTCATCAAGGATCGAAAGGAGCGGATAAGCATTCTTTGGCACAAGTCTTCCCTGTCTCTGAAGGTCCTTCACCTCACTGTCCATCTTGAAAAGGACGGCGACCGCGATCCTAGTGTTGAAATCATCGTCCATTGCCTGTGTGAATTCCTTCTTCAACGCAAATGCCAGCTTAAGGATATCCGGATCCGGCTCACCATGATCAGGTATTACTCCCTCCTCATGTTCCCCGGAAATATTCACCAGATTCTCTCTTAGCTTGATCAATCTATCCAATGATCTTTCTGCCTCTTCCAAAGCCACATCCGAAAAATCGATGGGAGACCTGTAGTGTGTATACACAAGGAAGAACCGTAGTACCATGGGATCGAAACGTTGGAGTACGTCCTTTATCGTGAAGAAATTACCCAAAGATTTGGACATCTTCTCCTTGTTGATCTCAACGAAACCATTATGGAGCCAGTATTTAACGAAAGGATCACCCGTATACGACTCCGATTGAAGGATCTCAGATTCATGGTGAGGGAAGATGAGGTCCATCCCGCCTCCATGAATGTCCAGTGTCCTCCCGATATATTTCCAGGCCATCGTGGAACATTCAATATGCCAACCTGGCCTGCCCTTACCCCATGGTGAATCCCAGGATATCTCTCCTTCCTTTGCAGCTTTCCATAACGCAAAGTCCTTCGGATTCCTCTTCTCCTCGTTCTCCTCTATCCTTGCCCCATCCCTCATATCCTCCAGGGATTGATGACGGAGTTTCCCAAAGATGTCCTTAGCCTTTTCGACCTGAAAATATACAGAACCGTTCACCTCGTAGGCGTATCCTTTCTCGAGGAGTCCTTTGATTACAGTGATCATGTCCGGTATCGTCTCTGAGGCCTTAGGATGGACATCAGCCTTTCTGATGTTAAGTAGCCCCATATCCTTGAAGTATTCCTGGATGAAGTTCTCAGAAAGGACAAGGGGGGGAACATTCTGGTCCTTGGACCTATTGATGATCTTGTCATCTACATCTGTGAAATTCTGAATATAGGTGACCTTCAATCCTTTGAACTCGAGGTATCGGCGGATCACATCGAAAGCCACATAGGACCTGGCATGGCCCACGTGGCAGTTATCGTAAACCGTGGGTCCGCAAACATACATTTCGACCTTCCCTTCTTCCACAGGAACAAATTCCTGCTTGACCCTGGTCTCTGTGTTGTATACCTTTAAGACCATTTATATGTCCTCCAAGGGGTCCTCTATCCAACTTTGAATATATGTATCATTCCAATGGTGCCAATATCCTGACCTTATCTCATTCCAGAGATTCCATTATGAGCTTTACCGCCCTTGCATTCCTTTCAACGGGGATCCATTGAAAGAAGCATTGGTCGAACTTGAGCTGTGTCTTCCTCGCTTTAAGGAGATAATCCATTGAATCAAACTCCCTTCTAGGGACCTGGCCGTTCATATAGTTCACAACCGACCTTGAGTCACCCTTCATGATGAGCCGCTTCACATTGTTCTTGGCCGCAAGCTCCATACCCTGTATCAGGGCTTCCCAGTGAGCCCGAGAGCCTGACCCGGCATAGGGGACTGCGCCACCGATCTCGTCCACAACAACATCTCCATCCATCAGGACTGCTCCAACGGCCATCTGGGCACCGTTGTATGGCACGGAACCATGAAAATACACTTCTTTGTTGGCTTCCATATTCAAACCCTGGTCTATATTCATAAGATAATATTTAATAAGAACGTGGGAGGGCCCTTATACCCTTAAACCCGATCTGGAAAGATCCTGAAAATGTCGATATCATTCTATTTGGAGCGGTTTCCTCTCCGGAACTTCGTATCCTTGTAGGGTCTTTTATTGGAAGAACCGTATCTGGGGCCTGATCCTTTCTTATCCTCCCATTGTTTCCCTGGCCCTCTGCTCCGGGGTCCTGACCTTCTTTCATTATCGTCTCTGGACCTCATTGGCCTGTCAGACAGGTAAAGGTCCTTACCAAGGAGGCCTCTTAAGATTCCCTGGTCCTTCACTTTTGGACTCAGAATAACATATGGAGATGTTACCGGTCCGGTGATCCTTATGACCTTTCCAACAGGATTGGACCTCATATCAACGAGAATAACACCCAATCTGGGTGGGGATCCGCACCTCAGGACAATATTCCCTTTATTGGAGAAATTGACTACCTTTCCGGCGGACTTCGTGATATCACCTTGAACCCCAAAAGACTAGGTGCCTTTAACCGTTTCCTTTTAAACACTTACAAAAAAGGACCAAAAAGATAATGATTGGTGTTCAAGCTGTCGGAACAGGAGGATTTTCGATTGGAGGTGGACTACTACTACCTTCTGGGGGTCGCAGATGATTCCAGTCTTAAAGAGATCAGAACAGCCTACAGAAGGATGGCGGAGGTATACCACCCAGATAAGTTGAGGGAACTTCCGGAGGTCACCAGGAAGGAGGGAGAGGAGATAATGAGGCTTCTGAACGAAGCCAAATCCGTCCTGATGGATCCAGAAAGAAAAGCCAGATATGATGAGAGGATCGGAGCTGGCATCGAACTGGAGGATGCAGTGATCGTCCAGGGCCCCGGTTCCGATGGTGGTGACGTTTTCATGATAGCTATCGAAAAAGAGACGATAGCGAAGAAGATGGCAAGGGTCCTTGGTTCGATGAAAGTGGCGTTCATGAAGGACAGGGATTTCCAACATAAGATATCCATTGCAGAGGAAATGGTGGAGGCACAGGTAATCGAGGACGATGTTCCTAAGACCTCGAGTGGATCCGGTCCAATTATCGTTGAAGAGGAAGATGAAGAGGTGGAGATGAAGCTCCAATTCACTGTGGTCGATGATAGTGGACAGAAAGAGGAGAGAAAAGAGGGAAAGGGAAAAGAGAAGAAATTCAAGATCTTAGCCATCGAGGGGAATGAGGATGATGGCATCACCGATGAAGATGAGGTGGATATGGAATGGGAGTAGGGATGTCCGATGATATCGACAGACTCCTTACCAGGGTCCAAGCGGTATCGATCGGGGTGCTTACCGAAGATTTCTCAAAGATCCATGATCTGATCGCAGTGGCCAAGGAGATCGGTCCCAGGATCGTAGTAATTGGAAAGGATGATCCACCCCCTGGGGACCTTGACTGTATCCTGATAGATGAAACTGGAAGCTTCCAGATGGATGAGATCATTTCCACCAGGATCGTGGAAATGATGGATGATCCGGAGGGGTCCATCCTAAGGGCAATTGCGGTAGCCATGGATGCCATATCCCCAACCATACTTGTTGCAGGGATCGATCCAGGTAAAAGACCAGGCCTTGCTTTTCTGGCCGATGGGCGCCTGGTATCGATCTACAAATCATCAGCATCTGAGGATGCTGTGAAGAGGGTCCTGCTGATGAAGAGAGCTCTCCAACCAGAGGGTTTGCTGGTCAGATTGGGGGATGGAGATCCATTGAACAGGGATGTCGAATTGAATGAACTTTTCAAGGCGGGTCTATCTGTTGAGATCGTAGATGAGAGTATGACCACCACCTCGAGGAGATTTCGTGACGAGACCTCCGCCGTTGCAATAGCGATCACACCTGGATCTCCGGTAATAAACAAAGATATTTGAGTATCAGCGGATATATCTCCAACATCAACCTTTTTAAACGTCATTGGTTATCGATATGATAGATATCTGTTATTATGAAGGAGGGTCACGTTGAAGGACAAGATCGAGCTCAGGGTGGAACCCACGTTGAAGAACGATGTGGGTTACATGAGGGCAAGACTATGCACCGCTACAAGGGAACAGCTCAACGTATCCCCGGGTGATATTATCAGGATCAAGGGGAAAAAGGAGACTGCTGCCGTGGTCTGGAGAGCCCCCATCCAGGATGAGAACAAAGATATGATCCGGATAGATGGGATCACGAGGAAGAACGCAGATATCTCGATAGGGGACAAGGTGGAGATCACAAAGGTCGAGCCAAAACCAGCGGAGAAGATCAACATATCACCTGCAATTAAGGACCTCCCACAGCTTCAGTTTGCGAATGGAATAGATAATTTCATCAAGAAATCGCTGCTCAAAAGGCCGGTCCACAAGGGTGATACACTGATCATTCAGGGCATTGCTTTGATGGGGAGCCAACTACCATTCATCGTGTCCTCCACAAAACCTGCTGGAATAGTCCAGGTCAATGTTGACACTCAGATCAAGATATCAAAAGAGTCCATTGTCGAGGATATCGTCTCAAGGGTCGTATATGAGGACATAGGGGGCCTCAGGGAAGAGCTGGCCAGGGTTAGGGAGATCATTGAACTTCCTTTGAAACATCCGGAGCTCTTTGACAGACTCGGTATAAAACCCCCAAAAGGTGTTCTGCTTCATGGACCCCCTGGAACCGGAAAGACCCTTATCGCCAAGGCTGTTGCTACAGAAAGCGGTGCCTCATTCTATTCCATCCAGGGACCCGAGATAATGAACAAATATTACGGTCAGACCGAAGAGAATCTCAGGAACAAGTTCCAGGAAGCGGCTGAAAACCTCCCTGCCATTATTTTCATTGACGAGATCGATTCCATTGCTCCAAAAAGGGACGAGGTAAAGGGAGAGGTCGAAAGAAGGGTCGTAGCTCAATTATTGACATTAATGGACGGCCTGGAGGAAAAGGGCAGATTGATAGTCATAGCTGCTACGAACAGGGTAGATCATATCGATTCCGCCCTGAGGAGACCCGGACGTTTCGACCGTGAAATTGAGATCGGGGTTCCGGACCGGCCCTCCAGGGTAGAGATCCTTCAGGTACATACAAGGAACATGCCCCTTTCGGATGACGTGGACCTCGATGATCTGGCCGATATCACCCATGGATTTGTTGGTGCGGACCTTGCTGCCCTATCAAGGGAAAGTGCAATGAAATCATTGAGAAGGTACCTCCCAGACATCGACCTGGACGGACCCATCTCCTCCGAGATCCTTGTAAGGATCGAGGTTACAATGTCTGACTTCAAAGAAGCCCTTAAAGAAGTTGAACCCTCGGCCATGAGGGAGGTGCTAATAGAGGTCCCAAGGGTTCCTTGGGATGCGGTTGGCGGCTTGAGTGAGGTCAAACAGATGCTTAAAGAGACCATCGAATGGCCTATGACCAACCCCGGATCCTTCAAGAAGATGGGAGTGAAACCACCAAGGGGCGTACTTCTTTATGGTCCACCTGGAACGGGAAAGACCCTGCTTGCAAAAGCTGTTGCAACAGATACGAATGCCAATTTCATATCCATCAAAGGACCTGAGGTCCTTTCCAAATGGGTGGGGGAATCCGAGAAAGCGGTAAGGGAGATCTTCAAGAAAGCAAAGCAGGTTGCTCCGTGTATCATATTCCTGGATGAGATAGATGCCATAGCTCCCAGAAGATCCTCCGGAACCCATGAACACGTCTCCGAGAGATTGGTCAACCAACTTCTAACTTCCATGGATGGTATAGAGGAGACCGTCGGGGTGATCGTCCTTGCAGCAACCAACCGCCCGGATATCCTGGACCAGGCCCTTCTCCGGAGCGGGAGGTTTGACAGGATGATATTCATCGGACCTCCTGGTCCAGTTGAAAGACATGCCATCTTGAAGGTCCATACCAAGGATATGCCACTTGCAAAGGATGTTGATATCGAGGACCTTGCTGTAAGGATGGAAGGTTTCACCGGAGCCGATATTGAAGGGATCTGCAGGGAAGCTGCCATCATTGCACTCAGGGAGGACCTTTCTTCCAATATCGTCAAGGCCTATCATTTCGAAGAGGCTTTGAAAGATGCGAGGCCGTCCGTTGACGATCGGACAGTGGAAGCATATAAGCAGATAATGGAGGAGTGGAAGGGCGGAATAAATAAGAAGGAGAAACAAGATAAAGGCATCGATTACTACGGATAATATGAATATGGGGTGACGATTAATGAGGTTCTTCGCCAATGAAATTCAGGATAAATATGTCATGTCTAGCGACGGGAAGTACCTCGGCCAGGTGGACAACCTCGTTGTCGACACCAAGACCGGGAAGGTTCTTCATTTACTGGTACTCCCATCCGAAGAAGTCGATATCAGGAAGTTCAGGCTTGACTCACAGCAGAGACTTGTCTTACCTTTCAACAAGGTCAAATCCATCAAGGATGTCCTGATAATGTCCTCACTGGATTAAGCGCCCCGCTGTCCACCAGGGTGGAGCAAAGGAGGGGTGGAAATGGATATTATTGATATTCCCAAGCTATCAAAGGGATTTACCCTCATACCATCATTGGCAGTGATAGGCAAGACCCCTGTGTGGGTCAAAGATGGAAAATACAATCCTATAAGGTTCGATAACAGGACCGTATCTCCCGAGGCCATAGCACTTGCCTTTTCAAAGGTCTATGAAACCATTCATTATCTGGATATTTCAGGGATCAGGAACGGCAAAGTGGAATGGAACACATTCCAGGCTGTGGTCGAATCATCCAAAGAGGTCTGGGCCGATGTTGGTATAACATTCTCCGAAAGTGTAATAGATCCACTTATGTCCGGAGCCGCCAACGGGATCATCTCCACCAAGATGATACAATCCATTGAAGAGATAGCAGCAGCTTTCGAGATGACCGAGAATATTATACTCCAGATCGATTACGATAACGGGATCATCGCAAAGGACCCGGTGATCAAGGATATGACCCCCGGAGAACTTGTAAGGGAGATGTCCTCTTTCGGAATGGATTCTTTCATTTTCGAAAACCTCGCCTCTGAAAGGAAAAGTAATTCAAAAGTCCTGATCACCCAATTGCTCCAGGCCCTGCCCTCCGGAGGTCGATTATACGCAGGGGTAGAGGAGATCAACGAACTGGGTCCTCTTGACGAACTCGGCCTTGACGGAGCAATTATATCCATCTCAAGGCTGATGAGGGGATTCTCTTGACAGACGACCTGAAGATGATAGTCGTATCCATCTTCAAGATGGGCAAGGGTGAATCACTGTCAAAAATGGAGATGAGGAACCTCATCGTATACAATCTGAGATGGTTTGGACCGGAGGAAGGGGACAGGATCATACAGGCAGCCTTATCATCAGGAATGGTCCAGACAGATAAGGACGGGAATATTACACCGACCTTTGATATCAATGAGATCGATGTGAATGTTGATTATGAACCCCCAAAAGGGTTGGATACCGAGAAACTTATCAGACCCCTATTCGAAAGACTGATAGAATCAATAACCAGGACCGGGATGGACAGGAAGGAAGCTGTAAGGTCTATCAACAGGAAGGCGGAGGAATACAATCTGTTATTTCCCTGTGCTGCTCTTTATATTGGCATCGAAAGGGGAGCGAGAATGTCCATGTTCTATGCGGAAGTGGAACATTCCATCAGGTTCGGGGAGAGGTGAACTTGTCAGAGGAACTGACTGCCCTGAACCTTGAGGAAGCTTGTCATGATGTCAGGAAGGGTGATAGTAGGTCAATTGACAGATTATGCCTTCCTTATATTCGAAAAAAAAAGGGATTACTTACCTTCCTGAGGGGTGATCCCGATCGATCATCGTTACAGCCAGTGGAACTCATAGCCTCATCAGAAGCATTGCAAACAGTTGGTCTTTACAGAGAGGCTGTCCATCCACTTGATGAACTTGTAAAGAGGGCGGGAAATGCTCATCGAATAAAGGACCTGGCGCTTGCCAGGGCCGGACAGATCGCGTTGTCAAGGGGGCTTCCTCTGGATCTTGGACCTATAATCTCTGAACTCGGCCTCTCCAATCGTGATCTGGAGTCAGCTATGATCAGAATGCGATCCAATAGGGGGAAAAAGGAACCATTGATCGAGATGGAGAAGGACCTCTTACAGTCCATGCTTCTCCATCAGAGGACCTCCTGGATCGAATCCGGCATCCTGTCCTCCGGACATCTGAGAGCAGCCCACCAAGGTTTCATGAAGGCCAAGGAATTGGCTCGATCGCTTCCATCGGAAATTACATATCATCACCAGGCGAGATGTCTTCTTCTATCGGGAAGGTTTCTTCTTGATATAGGAGATCATGAACAAGGGATGGAAGAGATACGAAAGGCCCTTTCGATCTCGAGGGATATCGGTTCGATCATCTTGATCCTGGAATGTTTGCTTTCGATAGGTGCATGGACAGAGGATGATGCAAAAGCAGGTGAAGCACTAAAAGAAGCCCAGGATATTGCCTTGAAGATAAGGAATAGCAGATCCATGGCAGATGCGGGATCGATATTGGGGAAGAGAATGTGCAGGGTAGGTGAAAAGGAAGGGGTCGATAGGATCCTGCACTCAGCCGGGATCCTGAAGGAGGTCACATCTGCTTTGGACGCTGCCGTGGAGGTCTCCGAAGCTTCTCTATGGTCCATAAGATTGGGTGACCCTCAAAGAGGTATCGATCTGGCTAGAACTGCTTACAAGGACCTAAGGGCTACCCATGAAAAAGAGATCCTTACACGGACCTTGTCAATACTCTTCTATGGATATCTGGCCTCTGACGAAAGGAAGAAGGCAAAGAAACTGCTCATTGATATCATAACCAACCATTCTGTTAAACGGTTCCCCGAGAGTTTCTCCATATTGAAAGAAGCTGTCAGGGATGTCGCATGGCTCAGAGAGGATCCGGACACCAAGGAACTATTTGAGGAAGAGACCGTTTATCTGATCGAAAGGGGAGCATTGGAAGAGGTCAAAACAAGGGCAAGGGAGGCCTACCCCAACGAGTTCGGAGCGATGCTGAGGGGGATCGAAAGGATTACACACATCGAACCAATAATGGAGGGCTCCGCGAACAGGTCAACGTTCATGTTCTCCATGTTTTCAAGGTTCAGCCAACGAGAGGTTCCAGGAGAAGGTGTTGTTCATTCTCACCCTTCTGGTTCTGCCAGACCTTCAATGGCCGATGTATCTCTCTTTGGAAGGTTCCCCGGGATAAATATCATAATTGCATATCCTTTCGAAGATGATTCAATGGCAGCTTATGACAGAATGGGGAATCGGGTCAAGTTGAAGATAGCAGAAAGGGGAAAATGAACATAAGAAGGAGCAGCAGTGGAACATCTTCCTCGCGCACGAGTCGGCTCCACTGCAGGAACGGAGTGGGGTTTGAAATAGGGGATTGAGAGTGTGTGGGTTAAAAATTAAAGTATCACTCCGCACTGAATATATTCACCCAAGGAGTATATATAAATTCTAATTGAATATTTGAAACGTTATTTAAATATGTTAGAAAGTCCGCTTACAATATGTATAACGGTGTATATCACTAAAAAATCCCATTTCTTATTACGGACAGATGAATAAACCAGCATTTTTACCTAACCCAATGATCTCAACTAACTCCGCCTCATTTCAATGCTCATTGAAATATTAGAAGGTAAGGACCTTGTCTCCTCTTTTCAATTTTTCTGTCAAGGGTTTACCCATGTAGATGACCTCCACCCCTATTCGCTCGAGTCCTTCAGTGAGGTCCAAATGGTCGGTGCATGCTTTGCAGGCTGTCACCTTGACACCGCTACTGATCATATGGGAAAGTCTCACATTTATCTCCTCATCATTGACAGCAAGTCTTGCAGAAGGACCCCAGATGCAAAGCTCCACATCATCGAACCATCCATGGAGCTTTGAGTTCAGTGCATAGACAAGGACCGTTTCTATGGCCACTTCCCTGTCCCCTGAGGACCAAAGGATGAACAATTTACCTTGCTCTGCCATGGGCCCTGCATATATTGGCAATTACTTAATCCAAACGGAGATCTCATGCCCTGTTCAAAAGATATGATGCAAGTTCCATAAGGAAATCCTTGACCTCATGGTCCAGGTCAGAGGATACAAGGGCCCCGAGACCTTTGGCATTGAGGTCCTTCGCCATCTTTCTGGAATACTCTTCACTTCCACAAGTTCTGATCATGGACCTAATGACTTCGGCTTCTTCAACAGTCAGTTCCTTGTTCCCGAGACCATCATTGATTATCCTCCTTTCTTCCTCGGAAACAAGTTCCAGAGCTTTCATTATAAGCAGGGTCCTCTTTCCCTCCTTGATATCTGCAAGGTCCTCCTTTCCGCCTCTTTTGGGATCACCGTAGAAACCGAGAATATCATCAATGATCTGAAATGCAATACCCATGGGTATTGCAAAATCGGTTAGGGCCTTGAACTGTTCCTCTGAAGCTCCGTGAAGTGCAGCGCCGATATGAAGCGGCCCTTCAAGTGTATACCTGGCGGTCTTGTACTTCTGGACCTTCAATACCAACTCCTCGGTCCATTCGGGAAGGGCCTCGCTGTATATATCCAGGATCTGACCGTAACCAGTGTCCCTGATCATATCTGCCTGCAATCGAAGGGCTTCCAGGATCCTGTCAGATGGGAATCCCGATGAGATAAGTGCCTTTTCCCCGAGGGATTCCGCCAGATCCCCTGCAATGATCGAAATGTTGTATCCGAATTTCACAGGATCTCCCCTGTATCCGGATCCGGTGTGTAATTCTTCCATGAGTTTGTGGAACGAGGGTGCCCCTCTTCTTTCGGGGGATTCATCGATGATATCGTCATGGATCAGAAGCATTGACTGTATGAGTTCAAGGGAAACCGATGCCTTCCTTGCCCTGTCCAGGTCTTTTCCCCCCACTGCCTGGTATCCCTTGGTGACAAGGATCGATCTGACCCGCTTCCCTCCTCGGAGGGTATATTCCTTGATCAGTTCAAGGACCTTGGAAGCATTGTTATCATTGATGATCTGGGTCATTTCCTGGTCCATGAAGCTCTGAATATGGGCCTCGATCTTATTCCTCTCAGCCGAAATGACATCCTTGAACACCATTTTTTCACCTTGTTACCCGGAGATAAAGGATATGGGATATGAGCATTGCGCAGGGATGCGTCCTTCATCAGTTCTTTCCCCCGGGAATTATATAGATAATTTAATTTATTAAGAAGATCAATGTTTTTACAGGGATAATATGTCAACTTTATTGACGAATACGTGGATGGAAGGTGTCAGAACTAACCTGCCCAAATGCCCGGCATGCGGAGGGGAGGTCGAGTACGGATACCTCGTATCAAAGGAGACCATACAGTGGGCAGGGAATATCAACGGGAACAGGTTCACAGATCTGGAGAAACCAGTCACCGGGCCATTCAAGAAACCACTGGGTGTTGCACTTGCCAGGTGTCATGCCTGCAAATTGATGATAACCGTCTATCCTCCGGAAAGACCCTGAGGATCCCTGACACTACTCTTCATCATCGAATGTGATGGTACCCGATACCGTGGGGCTCTCGATCCCATCGTCTTTCTTAGGAGGGGGGACGTTCATTATTGATTCCTTTGGTATCTGAAGGGTCCTTCTCTGATCGAAATCTGTACCGGTCCCGGCTTTTTGATGCTGGATATCGGATTTGAAGTCCTTCATCTTGAACTCCACCTCCGTGTCCTTCTTTGACACTTTATAGGCAACGAATCCCAATCCAACCAGGATTGCCACAAGTACGATCCCCAGCAGGATCAGCAGGACAAGTGTCCAAACGGATCTTTCTTCCTCCTTCCCCGCTTCTGTCTTCTTGTACTCGAGAACCTCTATTGTGTGATTGAACCAGTTTTCAGCCCCGTTCCAATCCTCTACCCTTATGGATATATCGTAACTATCGATCTCAGAGTAGTTGTGGAATAGGGATATGAATTCTCGAATGTCGGTGGAGACATAGTAATCCATAGCTTCGCTTTCCCCGTCACCCCAAGTTACAGTGATGTTCATGGTATCCTCCGGGTCCAGGATCCCCAATACAAACCATATTCGGCATGTACCGTTGACATTCAACCTGAATTCCAGGTCCGTGCCGGAAAGGTTCAGGTCGGGTATCTTATTCTTCTTTTCAACATCCTTGAAGAAGAAGAATGGAGAGATTGTCTCATTCACCCATCTGTATGTCAGATAAGCCCTGTAGGTTCCGGAATTGGATCCCAGTGTATATCTCATGGTGTCCCTTACATTGGTCCTCTGGATATACTCCGGTGTCCCGGTCATTGGTATGAAATTCCCCGCATACAACCGCTCTACCACTATCTCCGGATCCCTGACACCTTCCGGGTCCACCCATGGTTTGTACTGAAGCTGGAGATATGAGTCCTCCACTAGAAGCTTCAGGGTATTCTCGTAAGTATCTATTGAAGAAGTGGATGTCCTGATCACATCCGTCGTGATATTCCCGTACCTTTCTGCTTCCACGTTCACCCTGATCTCGATCTCTGTTCCTGGCAGAAACTTCCCGACCCTTCCCATAGAATTTCCAGGGCCGATCCTGACGGTATAAGGCCCCCTTTCTGAAAGGTCCCCCTGTCCAGGTAGGGCTTTGGCTTCCAACCAGTATGCGATGAGGCCACCTGACGGCCATTGGTTCCAGGAGACAGAAACGCCAGAGACACCTTTTGATGAAACCACTGCGGAGATATTCTCCGGTGGATTCGGATAGATCTTCAAAGGCCAGATAAGGTGAGAGGTGGTGTTCCCATCAAAGACAAGGAGTTCGATTTCATATGTGCCCAGCTTGGTATAGTTGATGGCGATCGTGGGGGATGTTGAGTTGGTCAACATCGGAATTATCCATATGAAACTGAGATCGTCCCCGTCAGGGTCGGAGGAATCAAGTGCGGAAAGGGTGATGTTCTCCCCGAGCCTTGCCCAACTGAAACCTGTGACCACAGGTATCGGATCATTTGTCCTCTCCAACACCTGGACATCAAGTTGGAAGGATGCTGTTGAATTCACACCTGTTGCCGTGATATCAATGGTGGATTGACCTAGTTCAGTATCATTCACGTTGATGATCTGGATATCTATGACCATGCTGGTCTTCGGCTTAACAAGGAATCCTGAAGATGGTATGACTGGAGAGAGACCGGAAGTGTCCGACTCCCCTTCGAGAATGAAAGTGTCATACCGGTTGCCAGTGTTGGTCAATCTTAGTTGGACCGTCTTTTCAGTGTCCCTGCGAACAGAGGTGAAAGGAACAGCGAGTGACAGTGTAGAGGAATGGACCTCTGGTATGGGGATCACGGTCCCGGAGACAATGTTGTTATTCTCATTCGATTCAGCTATCCTCTCCTCATAATCGACAGTGATGGTGAAATCCTCGGGATCTCCCCAGATCTGGAATGGTGGGAATGATACGTTCTTTTCCTGGCCTGGTCCAATGGTTAGCGCCCGCCATTTTGAGAAATCATCCGGTCCCTCAATAAGGAGACGGAAGTTTTCAGCTATGGATTGTCCGTCATTGCGGATAGTTGCATTGATGGTCACTTCATCTCCGTCAATTGCAGGGTCAGGATAGAAAGACCAATTGACCAGTTTGAGGTCCGGAGCGATGGAGAGGAATTCCTCCCAGGCCCGGTCATAAAGAGCCTCGTAAACGGAAGAGAGGTTCTCGGCTGATGCCACCAGATTCTCAAGGGTAAGGTCCCAGAGGGTCTCATTGAAACCTCTTATTCCCAGATATCTTTGATCATAATCCCAGCAGTACATGAAATCCTTCAGCATGATATCGTAATTATATCCAACAGTGATGGTCGAACCATCATAATCCGTTATCTGAACCGGGGCCTGTCCCCTTCCATTCACCCATTTGGCAAGATCAGAGGTTGCCGAGTGGACCGTATCTGCATCTATACCTTCAGGAGGGTCGAACGAATCATTCCAGAAGGTGTCATAAAGTACCTGCATGTTGACATCGCTCCAGACCCTGGCCTCGTAATATTCCCGGTAGGGGTAATTGACTTCTGAGGGGTGGTATCTTGGAACAACGGAAAGCTGATCCCACTTAGAGTAGTCGGTATGCCCGAACTGGGACATGTCTCCAAGATATTTTGACATCTTTCCGGCATTGTAGGCCGCTGCATGCATCAGCCTGACCTCTTTTGCCTCCCCGGAACCCCCCCCTGCAAGGAGCCAGGCAGTCAAGTTCTCCACGGATCTGTTTGCAAGGAGCTGAGCATATCTCACAGCATCTGTCTGGGGATCCTGGCCTGGTTCGGGGTTGTTGATGAAATACTCAACCGTTACACCCTCCGGACCATCATCCGTCCAGGCAAGGAAATTATCATTTTCCCTGGGGAACATATTATCCTCATTGTAAGAAACCGGTTCATCATCCGCCCCTAAAGGGTCGAACCAGAACATCATGAATGAGGCCTTTGTCTGATTCTTCTCGTTCAGAAGTTCAAGGGCCTTATGGGCGATCATGTCCTGGATGCCATAATTGGGTTTCACGGGACTGTCATTGTTTCCGTCTGTCCATGCTTGGGCATCACCTCCATTGCTATGGAATGCCATAGGTCCGAGCATGGTTAGCAAAAGTATGGATGCTGATAGGATGACCTTATATCTCCGGGCTGACAAAGGAACTCCCCCACCCCCTAACCGGATAGATTCTTAAAAATGTTCTTAGTTAACGCATCAATTAACTACATGAAACATATTCGATATCGTGAGATCGGTAGTGTTGCTTTCCGGGGAGGATGTGGATCTTGCCCTCGGGGAGCTGGAAGGAGTGATCTCATCACTTGGTGTAAGGTGGGATATAGAGGACATTGATGGGAGATTGGCTATAATCAATGGTATTGTCCCGGAAGGAACCGCCCAAAGAATGGGGCTCTGCCATTTCTCGGGGGATCTTTACGGGTCTTGTGAGCCATCAATAGGCGATATCCGGGAGATGATACGTTCATATCTTCAAGTGATGGTGAAGGACCGATCGATCTCTGTGAAAACAATTTCACCTGCTAGTATAGAACCACTTTCTTCATCCACTCTTTTTGAAGAATTCTGCTCAATTGCAAGGGAACAGGGGTTCAAGGTCAATTACAGGTCCTCGGAACATCAGACCTTTCTTATTATCGGGAAATTTGCATATATGGGAGAGATCAAGGAGACAACTTCAAGGGACCTGACCAGGTCCAGAAGGGGATCCAAAATGCCCTTCAACAGGCCGATCATGATGGAACCGCAACTTGCAAGATGCATGGTCAACCTTTCCGGGTTACCCCTTTGTTCCACCATCCTCGATCCTTTTTTGGGTCCCGCCGGACTCTCATTGGAGGCTGGACATCTCGGACACAAGGTCATAGGTGTTGAGAGGGATCCTGCTATTTTTGAAGGAGCCAGATCGAATATTGAAGCTCAGGGCCTTTCCGAGATGATCGAACCCCATCTCGGGGATTCGAGATCGCTGGATGATTATGATTGGTGGAACGAGATCTCTTCAATAGATGGGATCGTAACGGATCCTCCCTTCGGCAGGTCGGCACCCCTCATGGGTGAGGACCCTTCCAGGCTGTTAAAAGAGGTCCTTACGACTGCTGGTAGGAAGATGAAAAGGGGTTCTCCACTTGTCTTGGATACAGATAGGGAGGAGAATCTGATGGAACTGGACACGTTCGATCTTGTGAGGACCTTTCCATTCAGGGTCCACAAGAGCCTCACACGGTATATTGGCGTCCTGAGAAGGACCTGAAATTTGAAGATGTTCCTATTTAAAATATTTAAGAGCCTGTCTGAGAAATATGAATGTAGACGCAGATTGAAAAATGCATAATC
>CBDDUX010000022.1:0-44453 GCA_965234725.1 Thermoplasmatota archaeon
ACCAACCGATTTTCATCCTTATGTGTGGCCCGTAGGGTCATGAGTGCTTCTTTTGTTTATAAGCACTCCTGTCAGCATATAATTCTTTCCAGTAATCATATTCATTCATGGCGAATCTTGTTATGATCACAGTTTTCCCTTTAGGAGCCATTGTAGGATCGGTAGCGTAATTTCTGAACCGGATATGGTCAAATTTCGTATCTCCCACGATCAATGTCTCGGATGTTGGGATCATGTTCATCAAACAATCCGTCTCATTAGTCATGTCCATTTCAACACCAAGCGAGACCTGAACACAGGAAGGTGAAAGCGTCTCTTCTTTGAACAATTTCACATGATCGGGATCTAAAAATTTTCCCTCAAGCATGGAATACAGGGTTGCATGCATATCTGCCGCGCTGATAACATAATCGGATCTATGTTCGGTCCCATCTTCCAATTTTATTCCTGCAGCTTTATTGTTTTTTACAAGTATCTTCTCAACCTTGCTGTTATAATGGATCTCTCCTCCAAGATCAGTAAACCTTTTTTCGATCCTTCTCACCAATTCACCAGAGCCACCTATCGTGTATCCTCCGGATTTCGCACATAAAAAACCCAATGGAAAAATAAAAGCAAATAATGAATAATCCCCCGATGCAAACATAATTTTGAGTGATTCTCTTATAAGAGGATCCCTAAATGAATCAGCAAATTCCTTGGTAGTGATTTTATTAAGTTTTTTCAGATCTTTCATTACAGGAATCATTTTGAATATAAATTTTGTGTAATCAACGAAATTGTATAGTTCAACTGCCTTCTCCATCTGAGGAGAGAATTTGGAAACATTTCTGATCCATTTACACAATTGCTTGATCTGTTTCTCATCGTCAGGTGAAGTCTCCAGCATGTGTTTCTCCAGACGATCCGCATCTGTAAAGAGTGAAAATTGACGGCCATCTTTTCCTTCGAATCGGGTGAACACTTCGTGATTAATAATCTGACTATCATTAAAAGCGTTTACCTCCTTCCAGAATTGATACAGATCACTTCCGGGGCCCGATCCCATGAGCCAGTCAAAACATCCATCAAAAGTATAGTCCCCTCTTTTCCATGATGTGCATAATCCGCCTGATCTTGAGTGTGACTCAAAAATATCAGCCTCGAAACCATTCATCCTTGCATAACAACCGGCTGTCAATCCTGCAATTCCTGCTCCGATTACTGCTATTTTCTTGCTAATGGCTGCTCACCCCTTGGTCCCCTCGAGGATGCGGATATATTCAATACTCTTCCCCTGATGGATCTATCCCACCAGACAAAGATGGAGGGCCAGAATCATATTGATATCCTTCACCCTCTGGTACCAATCCCAAATCGAATTGATCCTGATCCGAAATATCATTCTGTTCAAGATCGGTAGAAGATGGTCCCTTCTTTGCAAAAAGGAACAGCAACCATACTAGTACTATGATTAAAACTACAAATCCAGCAGATAATGCAAACAGCATGCCATAATTCACGGAAATCTCATGATTGTCCTCACCAATATCAAATAATATTGGTTTTACATAGAAAGTTATGGTTTCAAATTCCGTTTCGATACCGGAGGAGGTCATTTCTTTAGCTACTATCTTCACTTGATAGTATCCTTCAACCAATTGACTGATATTCCAGGTGAAATTGGTTTCAGTCAATTGAGAAGCTCCCGGAATAATCTCCCATTCATTATCTCCTTTCATTCGATAATAGAGAGAGTAGGAAACTGGGTCACCATCTGGATCAGATGAAGTCCACCTGAAGGTTATCTCATTGGAATATGTCAAATCGGCTGAGAGATTACTGTCGAGTTCTATCGTAGGTGGATCATTGATGTTGTTGACGATAATCTGTTGGGGAAAAAGTGCTTCGTTTGTCATATTGTCATCACCCGGCTGACAGTCTGAAACAAGGATCTTCACATAATAGGACAAATCCTCCAGGCCGGTTACATTCATTTTGTATTCATTTTCATTTGGAATTCCGGATTCAATCTCTACCCATGTTAAATTATCATGTGAAATAAAAATCCAAATCTTGAGGTTTTCACTCTCCCCAGGATCAGGATCACTTACCCTCCACTCGAAATATGCTTTACCATTCCTGATAGGTTCATGAGGCCCTATCATATAGGGTAGCTTTATGACCGGAGCATCTGGATTATAAACATAGAAGTTGATAAAATCCGAATTTGAAATCCCATCATGAGGATCCCTTAAGATCATCTGTAATTCATACTTACCATCCCCCTCAATGAGTGAAAGAGTATTAAGGGAGTATGAACCTAAATTTAGTCCTTCCCTAACGAGTTCCTTCCAGATAGAGGATTCTTCAAACCGATAATATAGTGTAAAGGTCATTTCTTCTGATTCATTTTCTTGGTCCTCTGATATCCAGGTCACCTCATAAATACCTCTTAAGGTTTGATTCTCTACGGGAGTGAGGAATTTAACCGAGGGATTATCATTATTGAAGATGGAGAAATTACCTGATAAAATTGAGGTCGTGACTCCATCAGTATCTGTGACATTGATCATCAATCGATATCCATCTGCATCTGGATATTTGGTTGTATTGAATTGAAAGTATCCTGTACTATTAACGTCATCTACCAATAGAATGTAGGATTTTTCTCCATTAGTTAGCCAAATATCAGTTTCTAGGCCATTTTTCAAATCTTGAGGATCATTTGAATCCCAAACGATTGCATACAGACCGGAAATAATTTCGTTTTCAATAGGTTTGAATATTTCAACACTTGGTTGATTTTGGATTTGAAATCTATCAGATATCGAATAATTCATCATTCCATCTGTGTACTTGACAATTAGCTTGACCCTGTATCTCTCACCATCTGGATAGTTGATTGAATTAAAGAGGTAGGTCCCAGTATTCTCGGTATTTTCGATCAGGATCGAATAATTCTCTCCGTCATCATCTGATATCCAGATATTAACAGATAGATCTTCGGTTTTATCTTCTCCATCTTGAGTTTCCCATTCAATATTATAAGATCTGCTGACAATCTGGTACTGTAAGGGGTTCAATATTGAAATTAAGGGAGGATCTGGATTATTGATCTCAAACCTGAAGAAGGTCCTGATTATTCTTGATTTATTATTGGAATCTTTTGCCTTGATCAGGATTGAATATCCATTTCCATCCGGAACCCTAGGAGAGGTAGTATTCCAGATATAGGTCCCGCTATTAGTGGTATATTCGATAATCGGTTCTTTCGGTTCCGATCCTCTTTGATAATAAATGCTCACTTCAAGATTCGAAACATCCTCGAAAAAGTTGGTTTCCCACCTGATCTCAAGGTCACCTTTTAAGGTAAGATTGGTCATCTGGCTAAGGATGAAATCATTTTCAAAAGCCAAATGGGGACCCCTACCACCACCAAAGATGAGATATGTCTGTCCTGATCCATTTCCACTCTCATCGTTCCCATTTGCTCCAATAAGAATGTCATAGAACCCATCTCCATTCAGGTCACCGGCACTTGATACTGAAGACCCGGAATGATCCTGAGAATATTCACCTATGAAGGATGCGTCGGCCGATGAAAGGTTCATATCCATCGACCATTCAGAGGCCTTCCCCAAGATCAAATATATCTGGCCCATCCCTTCACTACTCTCATCATTCTCATCTACCCCAATGAGTATGTCGTCGAAGCCATCACCGTTCACATCACCGGCACTTGAAACGGAAGACCCGGAATAATCCAAGGAAGCTTCGCCGATGAACGACGCGTCAGCTGATGATAAGCTTGTATCCATTGACCATCCTGAGGACTTTCCAAAGATGAGATATGTTTGCCCTGCCCTGTCACCGCCTTCATTATTCTCATTTGCTCCAATTAGTATGTCATGGACCCCATCTCCATTTATGTCGCCGGCACCTGAGACTGAGGACCCGGAATGATCCTGAGAGTTTTCGCCGATGAACGACGCGTCAGCTGATGATAAGCTTGTATCCATTGACCATCCTGAGGACTTTCCAAAGATGAGATATGTCTGTCCTGACCTGTCACCGCCTTCATCATTCTCATCTGCTCCAATGAGTATATCGTGGAACCCATCTCCATTCAGGTCACCGGCAATTGATACTGAAGACCCGGAATAATCCAAAGGATTTTCGCCAATGAAGGATGCGTCAGCTGATGATAAGCTTGTATCCATTGACCATCCTGAGGACTTTCCGAAGATGAGATATGTCTGTCCTGATCTGTCACCCCCCTCATCATTCTCATTAGCTCCAATGAGGAAGTCCTCGAATCCATCACCGTTTACATCACCGGCACCAGATATTGAAGATCCGGAAAAATCCAAAGAATTTTCACCAATGAAGGATGCGTCAACGGATGATAAGCTTGTATCCATTGACCATCCTGACGACTTCCCGAAGATGAGATATGTTTGCCCTGCCCTGTCACCACCCTCATCGTTATCATTAGCTCCTATGAGTATGTCATCGAATCCATCTCCATTGACATCTCCTCCACCGGATATGCAATACCCAGAATGATCAGCAATTTCCTCACCGATGAATGACGCATCCGCTGAGGAAAGGCTAATATCCATTGACCATCCTGAGGACTTTCCGAAGATGAGATATGTTTGCCCTGCCAAATTATTGCCCTCAGAGTTTCCATATGCCCCTATGAGGATGTCGTCGAAACCGTCTCCGTTCACGTCACCGACACCTGTTACCGAAAACCCTGATTCATCACCTGCAGTCTCGCCAATAAAGGATGAGTCGGATTCAGAAAGATCGGTATCCATTATCCAAAAAGTAGACCATCCGAATATCAGGTATGTTTGCCCTGCTCCATTTCCTCCCTCATCGTTCTGATAAGCACCAATGAGTAAGTCATCGAATCCGTCGCCGTTAACATCAGCTCCGCTGGATATTGAATACCCAGACACATCAGAGGCAACCTCGCCGATGAATGATCCGTCGGCCGAAGATAGGCTGGTATCCATAGCCCATCCTGAGGACTTTCCGAAGATGAGATATGTCTGACCCGCGGAATCCCCACCTTCATCGTTCTGATGGACCCCTATGATGATATCGTTGAAACCGTCAAAATTGATATCGCCGGTACCGCTTACGGAATTTCCGGATTGATCCAAAGTTGCCTCTCCGATGAAGGACCCATCCGCATTAGACAGGTCAATATCCATTGACCATCCTGAGGACTTCCCCAAGATCAGATATGTCTGCCCCGCTCTATCACCTCCCTCATCATTCCCATATGCTCCTATGAGGAAGTCATCGAAACCATCTCCATTTACATCACCCGCACCGGATAAGGAGTATCCTGAATAATCTGCAATATTCTCACCGATGAAAGATGCGTCAGCATTAGACAGCTTGATATCCATCGACCATCCGGAAGGCTTCCCAAAGATCAGATATGTCTGCCCCGCTCTATCACCTCCCTCATCATTCCCATATGCTCCTATGAGGAAGTCATCGAAACCATCTCCGTTCACGTCACCCGTACCGGACACTGAGAAACCAGACATATCGGAGACATCCTCGCCAAGGAATGACGCATCAGCTGAAGAGAGGCTTATGTCCATTGACCATCCCGAGGATTTTCCGAAGATGAGATATGTTTGCCCTGTCGTACCACCTCCCTCATCGTTCTCATTCGCTCCTATAAGGAAGTCGTCGAAACCATCTCCATTTACATCACCAGCACCGGATATAGTTATAGCAGATTGATCTCCGGCAACCTCTCCGATGAAAGATGCATCAGCTGAAGAGAGGCTTGTGTCCATTGACCATCCCGAGGATTTTCCGAAGATGAGATATGTTTGCCCTGCATCTATCCCTCCCTCACTATTCCTATTCGATCCTATTAAAATATCATCAAAACCGTCTCCGTTCACATCACCCGCACCGGTTATGGAACTTCCAGCCCAATCGAAAGCAGACTCACCGATGAAGGAAGCGTCTGCAGAAGAGAGACTGGTATCCATCGACCATCCGGAAGATTTCCCCAAGAACAGAAAAGTCTGGCCTGCCTTATCGCCAGCTTCATCGTTATAAATCGCTCCTATTAGGACATCGTCGAAGCCATCACCATTCACATCACCAGGATAGGTTACGGAATACCCCGATGCATCACCAACACCCTCTCCGATAAATGAAGCAGATGACACATTAGAAATATTCATGCCCATGGTACTTTCGCCAACTCCCCGAGTTGGACCTCCAATTGCTTCAAATGATGGAATTTCTTCAGGAAACAAAGAAAAACCTGTCGTTAGCAGGGCAAATACAATTATGGTTGAGTAACTCTTTTTCATTTATTTGTCCCCATTATCAATTTGATTGAGTTTCTCCAAGACCAGATCTTCCAGAATTTGGTGCCTGTTAGTCCCATTATTATCCGATCCTATCACTCATGAAATAAGGTTTCATTTATAAGAGGGTGTGGATTTCAATTCTAAACCTTTCATTGATAATTACATCCATCGTGTGGTTCCCACAGATTCCGGAAACCAGTAGGTTATTTTCCTTAACTCCAAAGCATCTCTCTTGAAGGCATCCAAAATAGATTCTTTCATTTTGGGTATCGTTTTTGACAGTTTTCAGGATCTTTCAAACCCCGTCCTCGACACTTCATTCAGTTTTGTTTTAAATAATTCATTTTTTATATGCTTTTGTTAATGTTCTTGTAAAAAGAGGTGTTGAAGTGAACGAAGTCTTGAAAGTGATCAAAAGAAGAAGGAGCATTAGAGATTTTAAGACAGAGCAGATCAAACCAGAAGAACTGGATATGATCCTTGGAGCAGGTACTTTTGCTCCATCTGGTCATAATACACAACCCTGGTATTTCACTATTATTCAGGACCAAGATCTTATCGATCGTATTAATGAGATATCAAGAGAGAATATGGCAAGGTCCGAGGTGGAATGGATCAAAAAACTCGGATCAAGATCAGATTATCGCGTCACATATAATGCACCTACGGTTGTAATTGTATCAGGGAATATATCCGCAATAAGTTGGAAAGCGGATTGTTCTGCAGCTATTCAGAATATGCTGCTTGCCGCAGAAAGCTTGAACATAGGTTCTGTCTGGCTTGGATTGATAAGGTTCTGGTTTCAGGAACCTGAAGAAGTTGAAAGACTTGGTCTTCCTGAGGATTATGAAGCTTACTATGGAGTATCTTTTGGATACAAGAAGCAGCAAGGAACTGTTGTGGGACCTGAAAGAAGAAAAGGTGTGATCCATTTCCTGAAATAGGAAAATGATATTGATATCATTAGAATCAATAGAAAATAGAAGATTCCATGTTCAAATAGAAGACATCCCATTACTATCTACTATGCTATATAAGAAGCCCTTTTCCAATAAACCCAATAATCTCTCCTGAAGACATGTAAATGAAATACTATCATCGTTGAAGTTATCCTCGGAGATATTACACTGCTTTATTATATTTCAAATGGCTACCCCCTTTTACAATTCATACATTTACTACCATGGGTAATTCTGGAAGTGTGATATTTCATGGAATCTACAGAACCTAAAGATCCCAATACATGTGAACTCGAACCGATTGAGTCGGAGACATTTCGAGATCTGAATGATACACTCCTATCCGAAGAAATGTACAACAAGAATTTGGCTGCAGTTTCAGCATGGATCGAGCAAGCAGGTGGGGATCCTCAAAAGGCCTTTGCCCGTGTTCTGATAGTTAATAATGGCCTTTCAGCATTGCGGATCATTCAGGGAATCTCATCTCTATCCAATCTGATCTCCCAGGGTAAAGATCCTACTCTAATTCAGGCCGTGGCCATCGCCTCTGACGCAGATTGGGTTGGCGATTGCCTAGAAGAGGCACAGCAGCGCCCCAACTATCTTAAAGAACCCGATATTATCATTGCCCGCATTGCAGGATTACGGCCAAAAGACACCTATCAAAACCAGGATGAGGTCATTGCAATCGCCCGGAAATACAAGTGTGACGCAATTGCCGTAGGATGGGGACATCTAGCTGAGAATATAACCTTTGCATCCCGCGTAGAGAAGGAGGGGTTCGTCTTCATTGGACCACATGCAGAGGCAATGAGCCTGATGGGCGACAAGATCATGTCAAAACTGATCATGGAAGAAGCGGAGGTTCCCATGCTTCCTTGGAACGGTTCTGACATATCCCTATCTGATATCCGAGCGGATGCAAAGGATCTGGTCTCAGCTCGTGAAAAAAAGGAAGGTCCTCTTTCCGAAACAGATCGGTATCGTATGTTATTTGATCTTGCTTATGAACGGGTTGGGATCAATTCTATCGAAGAGGCCCGGTCGGTTGTTGACAACATTAACATTCCTGTGGTCATCAAAGCTACCGCTGGTGGCGGTGGTCGTGGTATTCGCTTCGTCACCGATGAAAAGGATCTTGGGTCCGGCCTGCAGGCTGCCATTTCAGAGGCATCGGCAGCGTTCGGAAACGGTACGGTATTCATTGAAAAGGCCGCCGATCCCGGCTCTCGGCATGTCGAGGTCCAGATCCTGGCAGATACTGCAGGGACTGTAATAGCTCTTGGCGAGCGTGAATGCTCTATCCAGCGTCATAATCAGAAACTGATAGAGGAAAGCGGTGATGACATCCCCATAAGCAATGCAACCCGGCAGATCCTTAGAAAGGCTGCGGTAGCTGCGGCAAAAGCTGCGAAATATGTGAATGCCGGTACCGTAGAATTTCTTGTGGATAAAGATGGCAATCCATATTTCATGGAGATGAACACAAGGTTGCAGGTAGAACACATAGCTACAGAGGCAGTGTGTCCCGGACTCGACCTTGTGGTAGAGCAGCTGAAAATTGCCATGGGCATTCCCCTCGATCAAGAATTGATATCATTAAGCGGGTCACTCACTACGGGTAAGCACAGCATTTCCGTTAGAATAACGGCTGAGAATCCCAATGCTGGTTTCAGTTCTCAAACCGGCACTATCGAATCGCTCGATATTCCTAATCTTGGTCCCAACACCCCTCGCGCATATTTCAGCTTCGGAGAGGGAGGAACCGTTCATTCCTTTGCGGACAGTCAGATAGGTCATGTGGTTGTAAGTGCACCTACTCGTGAGGTAGCACGACAGTATATGGTGGCCTTTCTGAATAAATTACGTATCAAAGGCATCCTGACAACCCTCCAGTTTTCATCCACAATAATGCAAGATGCAGAATATATTGACGGAGGGGACATCCACGTTAATTGGCTCAAGCAGCGACTCGATCACGCACGATCGAAAGAGGGTGCGTCCCTTGGCAGTTCCAAGGTGCAACCCGAGCTAGGACTGGCAGCGGTGGCAATACTCGACTATCTTTTCCAGAAGGCAGAATCACAGAACAAATTCCATGCGAACCTCATTTCATCGCGGTCTATCTCTCCCAAACTCCTGGCGAATACCGGCCTTACCCGTGTGAAATTCGGGAACCATCATTATACTGTTATTGTTCGTGAGATCGCAGATGAGCTTTATGAATTGATACTGGACAATGACTCGATGCTTGTACGGTTCTGGGAACGGTTGGGCCCATCTCGTTTCATGATGGAATATAACGGGATCGTCTACCAGGTTCACCGGACAAATGAGACTTCCATAACCCATATAGAATTGGGCGGGCATACCATCACCTTCGAACGAGACCTTGACCCGGATGTTTTTCGTGCCCCTCTCGCTGGTATTATTTCATCTGTCGATGTCCAGCCTGGTCAAATAGTTGGGTTGGATGATACATTATTTACCATGGAAGCCATGAAAATGATCTCATCACTCGATTCTCCACGAGCTGCAGCCATTGCAAATGTGTATGTTGATGCAGGTTCTATTGTTGAAGCGGGAACACCGTTACTGAAATTCTCTGAAGCAAAAACTTCAGAGGTGGAAGAGGGACCGGTCCCATCCGGAGATGAAATAGAGGTAAAGGAATCCCGTTTACAATTCAAGCATGATGAAACACACCTGGATTCCAAGCTCTATCGAAAGTGGTGCGAGAATGGTAGATTAAAGAGTCACTCGGCCGGTAGATCCGGCCCTGGCTGGAAGAAAGATTTGGAAAGTAGTCCTCACTCCCGTAGAAGGGAAACGCAGGACCAGACCCTTGAACAAAAGGAACAGGTTGCCATAAATGATAACGATATCAAGACCGTGATCGCCAATATCATGCGTGGATATCAGTTTTCAAACTACTTTTTAGACCTTCTGACAGAAGAGTTCACCGATATGAAAAAGCGACTCAGTGAAGAACAGTGGATCGCTCTCGTCAGCGAAACCATAGAAGCGTTCCACAAGGATGAGCGATTCTTCAAAGGGTCCATATCTCTAGTAGAGGGACTCGCCATTGCAGAAGAAGAGACTGGAATAACTGATGCCGAAAAATATGATCTTGCCCGTTCTCACGCGAATTTGCACTCTAAGAAGACAGTGCTGTTAGCGCTACTTGAGCCCATTTCTTCAATGGATTTCAAATCTATAGTGTCCGACCTGGAAAAGCTAACAGACCTGGGATACTCTGATGAATACCGTGACCTATCCGCTCGAGCGGAAGAGCTCATACATCTAATTCACCCTCTCCATGAGCGACCGATCGATCTTCAACAAGTTATGGAAGATATCGTTTCAGCACACGAATCGGGAGAACTCTCCGTTCAGGATGAATTAATGAAGAATGTAATGGCCACCACGGAATCCATGCTCTCTCAACTGATCGATTATCTTGTGACCGGATCGGGTTTTGCCCGAAAGATAGCAGGAAAGCTAATTGTCATGCGCGCCTACCGACGCCACAAGGGACTGACATGCGATTATGAACATATCGAGGGTGGGAAACGGCTCTACATATGGCGTTTAGTTGATGCTGATACTGATATGGATCGTATGGGTCTTGTTAGCTTGGTAGAGCCCGGCGAGAATATCATGCAAAGCCTGACCCTTATGTATGAGCGTCTTCAGCGGCTCTGGGAGGAATATCCCGAAAGAACGGATCATACGGGAGATACCCTTGAACTGCTCATCCAATGGCCCCCTGATATCAAGAGCAGCGATGAGCTGTCACAGCACTTGAGTGTTATTGTAAATAAGGTTCTTGCAAATGAATGTCTGAAGCGTGTCACATTCGTTGTTCAAACCCTTCATGACCACATTCCCGGATTCTTTACATTCCGGCCTGAGGAGGAGGGGAGCAGCTCGTATTGTGAGGATACCCTATGCAGGAACCTTCATCCTTCCTTGGCATACATGCTTGACCTGAAACAGCTTGAATACCTCAAAACAAACATTATCAAACTACCATCTGCAGATCCGTTGGTACATATTTTTCATCATCGTATACCGAATCCTCGCGGGTCGGAGCTACCGGATATTGAGAACCGTATCTTTGTAAGGACCATAATTAGAAACTCCGAGATAATCATGGGTCCTGAGGGCCCCTCCTTCCCGGCAGCGGAAGAGGCGTTTGCCAACTCCCTGCGACATCTGCGGGTCTCATATACTGCAACCGGAGCTCGGTCCCATAATAATCAGATTTATCTGGCATTTGCAAAACCTATAGAACTATCTCTAGTGGAGTTCCAGAAGATCGTCAATGGAATGACCCGGAACATGAGTGAATATGCCGATGTTGACCTGACAAGAATGGAAATACGAGGCCGTGTCGATTCCTGGCAGGCAACCGGTAGGAGGATCGATATGCTCCTCGTGGTTGACAATCCAACAGGATTGCTAACGGAGATGAAAGAATTTGTTATTGACACCTCTGGTTCCAAAGGTGCCAAGAAGACACGTATGCTCCTTCCCTACAGTGAGTTTATCAAGCAGCATCACAAGGGAGAACCCACAACTTCCGAAAATTCATGGATACCTTTAAGCGACCTGATCAAACCAATGACAGCAGTGGACAAGAAACGAGTTATCTGTCGTCAAAAAGGGAAAGCTTACGTTTATGACAGGCTCTCACTTTTAAGAAATAAATTGGAAAACATCTGGTCCTCCTCTGGAAAAGCTATGCCCGATGAGATACTGACAGCTCAGGAGCTGATTACCGACCCCCAAGGGGCGATTGTTCCGATCGACCGGCCAGCTGGTGAGAATGATCTGTCAATTGTGGCATGGCGTGTACGTATCAAGTCACCTGAGGCTGATTCTGGCCGGGAATTGATTGTGGTTTCCGGAGATATGACACACCAAGGCGGTTCGGTTTCCATGGAGGAAGATATTCTCTTCTGGGAAGCAGCACGGATGGCCCGTGATGATGGTATTCCATTCGTGTATTTCGCGGAAGGGAGCGGAGCTCGGATAGGCCTTGCGACGATCGTAACCCAGCGGTTGTCATATGATGACAAGAAAGATGTGTTCTTCGTAAACAAAAAAACGTACTCCCTTCTGAAACCAATAGTTATTGGCCACCGGGATCCAGCCAGGAGATCGCGTTTCATCATCACCTCCATTCTCGGCGGTCTACCCGGTATCAATGTGGCAGAAGAGGATGAATATCTCTATGTTTCTGAGGCCACCTATAACCGGTTCAAAGACAGAATGACCGCGCATCCAACTACTGTCAATACCGGCTCGAAAGATAAGGTCCGCTGGGTGATCGATTCAATTGAAAAACAGTATCCCCTGATCAATTTCGAGAACCTGTCCGGTTCGGCACTGATGGCACGGGCATGTTCATTGACCTATCACAGTGTTCCCACAATGGCCGTTGTAACCGATACATGTACCGGGATCATTGCATACAATGTTCGTCTGTTAAAACGTATCATTCAAACCAAGAACTCGGAGATCATATTGACCGGCTACAGGGCCTTGAACTCTCTCTATGGCGGCGATGACGTATATTCCAGCAATCGTGAGCTTGGAGGGCCACAGATCATGGGTCCCAACGGGGTGTCTCACCATATAGTGGATGATGAAAGCCATGCCTGCAAAACCGTTCTATCATGGCTTGCGGGCGTTCCGATCAAGCGGGGATATCCATCTCCCGAAATGGAAACGGCAGACCCGATAGAGCGGGACATTTCAGGCGCCCTCCTTGGGCCGCATGGTCTGATCGAACCACCCGGACCCGAAGCCGAACGTCCTGTCCCCTATGATTCGATGAAGCTTGTTCGTGCTATTTTTGATGAGGATTCTACTGAGGAGGCCATGGAAGAGTGGGGTGGCACAGTTCATGTAGGCCGAGCAACCATTGGTGGTTATCCCGTAGGTTTCATCACAGTCGAGACCAGAAAGGTGGAAAAGGAGGTGCCTGCCGATCCTTCAATTGAGGGGTCAGCACCGGTTGAGATCAACCAGTTCGGACAGGTCTGGTATCCTGATTCTGCGTTTAAGACCTCCCAGTGGATACAGTTCATGAAATATGAGCAACGACCGGTAATTATCCTGCCCAACTGGCGTGGTTTTGCTGGTGGAAAGATCGACTTGTATAATGAGGTTGTTAAATTTGGTGCCATGATCGTGGACGAACTGGTCCACTTTGACCTACCTGTTATCCTCTATATTCCTCCATATGCTGAGCTGCGGGGAGGGGCCTGGGTGGTTGTCGATCCACAGATCAATCCTGACCGTATCGTTCTCATTGCCGATGAGCATGCCACCGGATCGATCCTGGAACCCTCCGGAATGGAGTCTGTCCCCCTTATCCAGAGGCAGATCAAACGTGACATGATACAGCAGGACCCCATACTATCAAAATTGTACAGGAACCGGACAAAGTATGCAACACAGATGGAACGTATCAAACATATTGACCAGCAGATCGAGGAACGCGAGACAGAGATCTGGCCGGAATATCTTAAAAAATGGACCAAGATCTTTCGGCTGCACAATACTGCAGAGCGCATGGGCGCTCTTGGAATTGCGAGTGAGGTAGTTCCAACGTCAAAAGCCCGTGAGGCCATCTTCAGGAATCTCAAGAATGGTCTGGAAAGGATAGTTAAAGAGTAATCAAACAACTTTCGATGTAAATATTATCAGATACCAGTATGGGGCCTTTCTACGCTATAATGAGGACCTCAATAGAGGCCTTTTTCATCTAATCCGGATCTCTCTTAGATCGGCATCCAGAAGAGGTCCTTTCATTTTCGGTATCGAATTTGACATCTTGGAGGTTACTACCTCCAAGGTAAGGAAGATCTTTGATTTTCTGGATGTTTTCAGGTTTTTTTCAAAAACTGTCCCAGATTCACTTGATTTGGTATCAGGCGCTTTTTGATTCTCTTTTTTCACATCATTGGATCGAGGATTTATCTGCAATATTATCAGATCTGATCTCTCCCTCCTGGACCGCATCCGGTCCAGGTTCGGTTGTAGCAGTCTCAACCTCAGGATCAATTTCATTTTGACCATTGAGTTCAACCTTTTCAAGGTCGTTTACTGTCTCTCTGATAGTTTCCCGGAGTTCTCTGGTAGCCTCCTCCCTGTCCACCTCTTCATTATTTTTTGGTCTCCTTCGGGTCAGTATGATTATTTGGAGAATGATAATAATAATAAAGAGTATAGCAAGTCCAACCATTCCAAAATATATGGGATTGATCCCTCCCTCCTTTTCTTCGACTACCTCTATCTTGAAAGTGGAAGTGAATACATCCAGACCATCGCTGACGGACACAGTCACAGAATGCACACCCACCTGATCATTTTCGGGTTCCCAAAGGATCATACCATCATTTTCGGATATCTGGATACCCTCAGGTCCATTTAATATACTGAAAAATAGGTTTCCGATATCATCTCCATCACTATCGGTTCCAGCTACTTTAAATCTGAAACTTGAACCAGCATTCACTTTTTGTTGAGGTATGTTATTGATCGAAGGAACGTTGTTGACCGTGAATGAGCCCATATTATCATTGCATACACCAAATGTACATTGATCGAAGGGGATAACGGTCCAATAATAGGTCTTGCCCTTTTCCAGTTCTCCAAGTTCCAGAGAATTCCCTTCATATTCTGCTATGTAGAGTGATTCTGTCCTCAATGTCTCAACGAATTGTTTATTCTCTGATAAATATACCCAAAAGGTCAATGTTTCTCCTTCGGGGTCATTTCCCTCCCATTCAAGGACCGTCATCTTTGAGGAGGTTTTACCTTTCTCCTCCGGACCTGAGAACCATGCACTTGGTGATTCCGTCGGTAAGACTGTGATCTTGAAGACATGGTTTGTGAAGGCTGCGGCATTATCGGAGACCCTTATATTGACCTCCAGTTCATTTTTATCACCGTCGAAAATCGTGTAATCGGCCGTCCATTCGACAAGACCTGTCCTTTTATTGATCTCCAGGCCGGATTCTGGTTCGGTCCAGACTGAGAATTCCAGCTCATCTCCAATGTCCGGATCAGTTGCATTGACATCGAAAATGAAGGTACTGCCGTGAAGGATCTCAAGATCATCCGGTATATCACTCCAAATCGGTTTATCATTCACGTTCTCGATCGTAAGCACAAATTCATGGCTGTTCATCAATCCCCCCGGATCCTTTACGGTCACATTCACAGACCAAGCTCCAACATCCCAAATACCGGGAGTTCCTGACAGCGTTCCTGTATTATTGTTGATCGTAAGGAATGAAGCATCCGTGAAAAGCTCCCAGTGAAATTTTTCATCCCCGTCAGGGTCCAGAGCCACATAGTTCATTTGATATTTTTGTCCCTGCTTTCCTGTTGTAATATCTGTACTTGTGATCCTCGGTGGCTGGTTGAAATTTATCACTGTAAGCATGAAAGTTATGGATCCGGTCCCACCGTTTCCGTCATTCACCATAACAGTTATGTTCACGGTTCCTGCGTCGTCGTAAAGAGGGGTACCTGATAGGATCCCGCTGTTTTCCTCGATGGAAAACCATGAGTTGTCAGGGATAACTGACCAAGATATCTCACCCTGTGTGTCATCAGAAGAATTGTAATCGACATAGTATTCCATTCCTTCTTTAGCAAACAGGATGTTTTCGGTTGTAATATCTGGGGGTGTATTCACAACATTGATCCGGAACTCATGCTTATCCTTATGACCCAATTCATCACTTATCTCGATCCTAACATCACAAGGAAAGATATGATTGTTGTTCGGAATCCCGTGGAGTATCTTGTTTTCCTCATCCCAACTGAGCCAATCAGAGGTGAAATACACATCCCAACTTTCCACCTCATAGCCGAAATTCCAGTAATCCACCCTGTATTCCTGGTCTTCTAAAACTGTCGTGACATCAACAAAGGGTCTGAGCTGAAGAGGTGTGTGAACCATTATTTTAACTTGGATAGAAAGTGTTTCCAGGGAGGTTATGGTAACATTCTCGAAATAATCCATATCCGCGGGTACCTCGAAATTTCCAATGTACTCACCAGAGCTCAGACCTGTCTCCATTAAAACGATCGGATTATTGAAAACCGTCTTACCATCTGAACTAAGATTGACAAATGCTTTGTCAATTGAGGATGGATTTGAGTCTGATCCCCTGGCCTTGAATATTATCTTCTGACCGAGGTCCATCTTGTCCAGGGTTGATAGGTTGAACCTATCGGTATGGACAGTTATGGAGTTTATTGAATTTGGCCTATAGGGATAATCAACAACCATGTCTACCTTTACATATGGATCCTTCCATGAGGAAAATTCAATCATGTCGAAATATTCCATGGATAAGGGAACCCTGAAGTATCCTCGATGAATACCGGAATCGCTTTGTGTCTCAAGCAATGTGATCTGCTGTGGAGAGAGAGACCCTCCAGGAAATACAACATCTACTTTTGCCCCGCTCCTGATACTTGTATTCGCGTCGGTTCCGGAAAGCTCGATGTAAACCCTTTGTCCAATGTCGAATTTGTAACCTTCATCGAAATAATTAATGTCATTGAAGAGTTTGATGGATTCAACCTCAAGTGGCTCCAGCCATGGAGTAATATCCAATGCCATGAGGAAAGAATCCGTCGCACCACTGTTATACATCTGGTATGGATCAAGAACGGTTAGATCGGTTGAGGAAGTATACCCGGTAAACACGGCTCTTCCATATGGATCGATAGCGATCCTCCCCATTATGGAATCGTTTTCCGACCCTCCGAAATAAGTGGAATATTCCAAACCGGACAGATCGCTTTCCAGGATGGATATGAATCCATCTCTGTTTCCTGAATTCGATGTATTTATTGCATTTGAGGTTGTATTAAGATCGCTGGAAGATGTGTATCCTGCAATGATATAATTTCCCAAAGGATCGATGTTTATACAATTGACTAAATCAATGGAATCACCACCAATGTAGGTTGAGGCCACCAATTGGGATAGATTGGAATTGAATTCTATTACATAACCTTCGGAATAACCATCAAATTCGTTTCTAATCGCACCATTTGTGATCGGGAAATCGTTGGAATATGTATCTCCGACAATGGCAATATTTCCCTCATCCCCTAAGATCATAGAATAAACCCTCTCAGTGCCAGCACCTCCGAAGAATGTTGAGTAAATAATGTCGGAAAGATCATTCTTTAATATGGTCACAAAACAGTCCGAGTAACCATTGCATGTTTCAGAGTATGCACCTGAAGTAGTCGGAAAATCTGTGGAATAGGTTGATCCTGTAACAATTATATCATGATTCGGAGATTCAACGAGATGATAGACATTGTCCTGATAAGAGGAACCACCGATGAATGTGGATATCAAGAGGGTGTCGCCCGTACTCTTGAATTTGGAAATATATCCATCCATTGTCCCGGATATTGTGACCCCATATGCACCACTTGTAGTGGGAAAATCGCTAGAATATGTGTAGCCGTAGACAAAAAAATCATTGTTGGAAGATCCAAGTATGCCTCGGGCAACCTCTAAGCTTCCACTTCCTCCAAGGTAGGATGAGAAGAGCAGGTCTTCACCGTCGAGATCCAATTTGAGAAAAAACGTGTCATAGTAACCCTCCAAGGAGTTATCATAACAACCATCAGTTGTTGGAAAATCTGATGAAGCGGTGGTTCCTGTCATTAATATTCCATCATTTACGACATCGATATAATTGTCATAGTATCCGTCATTTCCCGAACCTCCTATGTATGTGGAAAAGAGAAGTCCAGAACAATCCTGATCGAATTTTGAAATAAAATAATCTGTATAGCCGACATAGGATGTATTATAGGATCCTATCTGTGTGGGGAAATCAGATGAGGAGGTGACACCTGCCATTACAACATTTCCCTCAGGATCAAGGTCAACAGAAAGTCCTTTATCATCTGCAGTTCCACCGAAATATGTGGATGTTATCAGAGGATCTATCATTATCGTTTCTTCGGGTCTGTAACCGTTCAGTTTGAAACCGTATGTGTTTTCAGAGAGAAGGACGAACCTTGAATCGATTTTCTTAGTTGGTTGATCTAAGTAGAACACGTCCAATCCCTCATCCATCAGGGTTATTTCTCCCATATTCACTGTCAATGAATTTCGATCTTCCGATGCAATTCTATCGGAACCTTCGACCTTGATACGGATATCCTCGATGGAGGACCCTGGTTCCAGTATCAGATCGTATTTCAGACCTTCTTCTCCGAAATGATATTGCATATCTATTCCATTCCATAGATCCTTGAAAACAACGGTTTTAAAACTCTTCGCACCTGTGATCCATCGATCTGGATCGTTCCCAAGGAAATAGTTAGTTGAATGTGGTAAAGGATCAACACCACATGGTTCAATGGCATCACCTCCCGGAAAATGATATCTCAACACATGACCATCAACATTCATCCGATCCTCTCCGGTTCGGATATCATAATATACGGATCCCAGGCCGAAACCGACTTTGCCGAAATTGGTTTCTGCTACAAAAGATATGCATTCATCCCATTGTCCCAAGTTCTCAGTGAAATACCCTGTGAAAAGTGGATCTTCTCCATAGTGATTGGAACAAGAAGTGGTGGGGGTCGATTTTTCGCTGTCGACCAAACCCACCATGCCCGGTAAGATAAGACAGAGTGATATTATTAACATTTTTAAATTTGCAGACATCATACTCACTTCCTATAATTTAACCTAATAGAGATTAGCCTAATAGATCTAAACAGGCGAACCACTCCGTTGCATTCATGGGTTATTTTTCTATAAAATATTTTCTGGTTCAACTGTAAATTGTAACTGGAGGTGTGATCCAATGCACTCTAAAATAATTGAGACTCTCTCAAGGGGCTTTTTTTAAAATCGCACCATTCATCTCTCTTGAAGTAATTCATTACAGATCCTTTCATTTTCAAGCTGATTTTTGATCATAGCTTCATCTATACATCCCGGGATCTGTTACCCGTGGAGTGGAGGTCATTTCTTTTATTTTTGGTATATTCTACCTTGCCATGGCCCTTTTAAAGAGAGGGATGGCAACTATCAGCATCACGGTCCCGAAAATTATCATTACACCTAATTCCAAAGTGACATCACCAATCCCGCCTCCAAGCACTATGACCTTTCTCATCGCCTGGGCTGCATAGGTCAATGGGAGGGCTTTGGAAAGATATTGAAGGACCTTGGGCATCTGCTCCAGCGGGAAGAATATCCCGGACAGGAACATCATGGGGAACTGGAGGATCATCATGAATGTCTGTGCTGTCTCCTCATCCCGGGCAGCAGCCGTTATTGCTATTCCAATACCTATAAAACTGTATATTCCCAGGAGTAGAAGGAAAGCGACAAGCAGGATCGAACCATGGATAACGACCCCGAAGAGGACTATGGCAAGCAACAGCACTACTCCTCCTTGTATCATCCCCCTCACACTCTGAGCGATCGTCTTACCAAGTATTATCGAGAACCTGCTGGTGGGAGCTGCAAGGATACCATCAAAGGTCCCTGCCTCCTTTTCGTGTGATATCGCCCTTGGCAGACCCAACATCACAGAGAACATGACAACCATCATCATCATACCCGGAGCCAGGAACTCGAAATAACTTGGATTTCCAGGTACTGTGCCCTTGTTCTCGATCTTGTAAGGTGTGACAATGGCTATGGAGGAATTGATATCTCCTCCCATTGTCTCGTTAATGGTAGCTACCGCTTTGCCGGTCCCCATTTTGGATATTACATTATCGAGGATCCCCATCAACTGGGTGGATATCTGTGGTTTGGACTGGTCGTAAAGCACCGTGACACGTCCCTGCTTCCCGGATTCCAGATTTCCTGAGAAGTCCTCGCTGATGATGACAGCCCCATAACGACCTCCTTTGGTGATCTGTTCCCTTGCAGAAGCCTCTGATCCGGAGGTCTTGAGCTTGAAATATCCAGTTCCCTGATTCATCTCCTTGAGGTCCTGGATGAAAACAATGCTTTCATTACCCGGAATGCCGTCATGGACATCTTCGTTCACTATCGAAATGGGCATATCCTCTATAGAGTTCCCCGACGGGAAGATGTATCCGAACATGACCATCATGAACAATGGGAAGATGAAAAGCATGACAAGGAGGACCCTGTTCCGGGAGAACTCAAGGAGGTCCTTATGAGCGATCCAGAGAGAATGTTTTATCGCAGTTATTACGCTCATTTCACCTCACCCTCCCTCTTAACCTTCCCATCGGTCCATGTCTCCCCTGGTTGGGGACCTTCTCCTTTACTTCATCGACCATTTCCCTTCCGGTGAAATGGAGGAACACATCCTCTAGAGAAGGCTGGTTCACACTGGCGTTCCTTAGCCTGAGACCCAAGCTTGAGGATGCTGTGATGATTTCCTGGAAAGCATCATCCTTGGAAGCTATCACTTTGATCCTGTTCTCGTTCTGAGAAGCGGTCTTGACCCCATCCAGCCGTCTGAAAAGTTCGAAAGCGTTTGGGGGCGGGTCGATAAGCTCGAGGTCCACGATAGTGTTACCTCTTTCAGTGATCATGGTCTTCAGTTCAGAAGGTGATCCCACAGCGGATATGGATCCACGATCGATCAATCCTATCCTGTCACAAAGGACGTCGGCCTCGTTCATGATATGGGTGGTCAAGACGATGGTGAGACCCTGCTCATCGTTCAATTTCCTTATCAGTTTCCTGATCTCGGTTGTGCTCTGCGGGTCCAATCCAAGTGTGGGTTCGTCCATGAATACCACATGAGGCATGCTTACAAGGGCCCTGATCACATTGATCCTCTGCTTCATGCCTGTGGAGAACTTTCCTATTTGGGTATCTGCCCATTTCGTCATTTTCACAACTTTGAGTAGATCCGCTATACGTTCGTCCATCTCCTTTTTTGGAACATTATAGAGTTTTGAAAAAAGTCTGAGATTCTCATATGCTGTCAATCTCTCATACATGATCATTTTCTCAGAAACGATCCCCACCACTTTCCTGACCATCTCAGCATCTTTGACTATGTCGTAACCACTAATAATGGCGGACCCGTCAGAAGGTCTCGATAAGGTGGTAAGCATTCGGATCATTGTGGATTTGCCTGCTCCGTTGGGACCCAGGAGTCCGTAGACCTCTCCTTCTTCAACCTTCATGTCTATCTTGTTCACTGCAGTGAATGAATTGAACCGTTTCGTCAGACTCCTGGTCTCGATGATATAGTTACTATCGGCCATTATCATCACTTCCCGTTCATCTTTTCGCTTTTATCGGTGATGAGGGAGCGGATCCTGTTACTGGTCCCTTCCATATGATCGAGGAAGGATGCCATCTCGGATGCTTTCATCAGAGTAACGGTCCAACAACCAGGTCCGGGCCTGGCCATGACGATGACAGTGTCCCCTTCCGCTATACCACATCTTTTTCTTATATCAACGGGAAGGACTATTTGACCCCTTGATCCGACCTTTGCACTGCCGATCACTGGTTCCTTTTCCATGGTATCACAGGAAGCGGGGAAGGTATCCGGTTATTTCATACTTTTCATACTTATCATACAAATGAATTTAAAAAACAGACAAGGTCCTTCCCCTCAATTTCAAAAGGTATTACTATTGATCCGTTGATATTCCAGGGTATATTCTCGTCGCCGTACTACCCTTTAAATCATAGTGTTGAAATTTATTATTCTGATGATAGATCATGATATGTTTCGGATGATAATATTGAATATATGAGCTTTAATGTAAATCAAATCAAATTATTTTTCAAATCTTATCAAGCTTATCCTTCAGTGTCCTGAAACGTTCAAGACTGAGCTCTCCTTTCAGAAAGCGGTCAACAAGTATCTTGAACATCTCGTCCTTGAACGTGTCACGGGTTATCATTTCGTATCCCTGTCCGTTCCCGGTTTCTACCTTCCAGATCAGTTTCAGGTCCTTCAACCTTTTCAATGAGTAATTGAGCTCTCTCCTCGAAAATCTGGATCTAATTAACAGGTCCTTCCTCGTCGCACCTGGAAAATCACCAATCAGGTCGAGGAGCATTCTCTGATTGGAACTCAATTCAACATTCAAGTAGCAATCGGGATGGTTCTTTTTGAACTTGGAATAATAACCAAGGTTTCTTCCATTTTTCTCCTTGACTATCCTGTTGGATCTTTGAAGTTGCTGGAGGTGGTATCTTAATGTCCCTTCGGGGATCTTCATTGCATGTCGGATGAGATGAAAGGAGATGCCGGGATTATCGATTATGAACTGATAAAGGATCTTTCTGGTTGGATGACCGAGTGAGGAGTTCTCATTCATTTCCTTCACCTCCTTTTCCTTCATGACAATTTATTTGATTTTATCATATTTATTCATATTGTTCAGCTTTCGTTTTATCTCCGAATAGTCCTTTTCCGGTATCTCCCTTTTCATTCGAGCATTTTCGAGGCGGTCTAGAAGTCTGATATTTGAAGGAGTGTTTTTTCTTCCCTCTATAACTTCATTGAAAAGACTAAAAAGATATCCCCTGTCCTCATGGAGATCGATCTTCCCCGGAAAATCATCGGTTGACTGATTATCATCCAGTTTACCCCCATTGACCAAGTCGTTATTTACGGCAAGGTCCTGGTCCGGATGGAGAATGTGCGTATCGGATACGGATAATGGATCCAGGACCTTGCCTATGAGTGGGGTAGGGCCATTGTTATCAAAGATCACCGGGTTCCAGACTTCAAATGCCTGGTTTCTTTCCTCTATCTTGGATTTCCTTCTTCTGTAGATGAAGAAAGAAAGTGTAATGATGACCAAAAGAACCGTGAAGACACATCCTGTGATGAATAAAAACAAAAATGATCCCGCATTTGAAGGATCATCATCATGAGGTATAACGTCCGATACCGGTAATACCATTATCCGAATGGATGTTTCGGAGTCATCGCCGAATGTATCGATCACTCTCAGGATCAATGTGTAATTTCCGGCAGGGAGGTCAAGGTCTGTGCTATTACCGGTCCCGATGATCCCTATTCCTTCCACGATCCATTCGTAGGTAAGAGAATCACCTGTATCAATATCCAGGGCAGATGCCGAGACCTTCTGTGAGTTGTTCTCCCTGAATTCCTCAGAGATAACCATGATCTCTAATTTTGATGGTGCATCGTTCACATTCAGTACTGATATCTCTATTATCGTGGAGGCTGTGAATTCTCCATCACTTGCAGAGGCAGTAAAGATAGCCTTACCGTTCCAATCCGGTGAGGGTCTGAACGTTATCGTCCCTGAATCAGAGATCTGGGATGAAATATCATCATGCGAACTGATTTCGTGATCGAGGAAGTCGCCATCGATATCATAGAACATTTCGAAAATATTCAACGATGAATCTGTACCGTCCTCCATCATCTCGATATTCCATTTTTCTTTGGATGCCACGGGTGGAATGTTCACTCTAAGGACCTCAAGTTTGAATATATGTGAATCGAAACCTCCGTTGCCGTCGGATACCGTAACGTTGACATCGTAGACTCCGGCGTCATCTTGTTCCGGTATCCCGCTTAAAATTCCGGTATAGCCATCCATATTGATGAAACTGCAGTCCGAAACCAGGGACCAATAGAGTTCATCCATTGTGGGATCAATATCAATAGCCAAGTACTGTACGGAATATAGTTCCCCCTCCTTCACTGATAGAATATCATTAGTCATGATCTCTGGCCTGTCATTGGTGTTTATCACCTCGAGTGTGAATTCGGATTCATCTCTGGCCCGATCATTCTTTGCAGATATCAGCACATTGAAAGAACCTACATCATCATTTCCAGGGATGCCGGAGAGGACTCCGGTTGAAGGATCCATTGAAAGAAAACCTGCATCCGTTGCAAGTTCCCATGTAAGATCGGCACCATTATACGCCTGGTATTGAACGATATAATCCTCGTCCTCGGTGCAGGTGGGTACATTCACGGTGATTATTTGAAGTGGTGGATTTGGATCGATCACTTTCAGGGTGAAATTCGAAAAATCCATTGACTGTTCATCCCTCACAGTAATATTTACCCAGTATGATGATGTCGGGACCTGAGGTGTTCCGTACAATACCTGGCTTGAGGAGAAACTCAGGAAGCTTGCATTCGTCTCCATCGACCAGGTCAGCTTGGTCGAATCCCAGTCGTATGCTTTATACTGGACCGAGTAATTTTCGCTCCTATTGACTGATGTAACATCTTTGGTAACCAATTCTACAGGATTCAGGAATTCAAGTTGGGAGGGGAAGGGTTTGTAATCCTTTGCATCACCCTGGCCGTTGATAGTGTAGGGTGAGTCAGCAAATCCATCCTTGTCCCAATCAATGTTGTTGTGATCCGACCAGTAATTTCCTCCCGCAGGAGAGCTCCAGATATTTCCCTCGTAATAATCGAATGCTTGATGGTAGTCTCCACCGTTTCCTATGAAGTTGTTGAATATTATCTCATTGTCAGCAGTGTTCCACCCTGAATGTTCGATCAGAATGCCGTAATCCTCGCTGTTGATGAAATCGTTGTATCTGATGGAACAGTTGTCGGAGCCGATAATTCGCAGCCCATTGAGGAGATTATCCTTGAATGTGTTGTTCGAAATAATCAGCCTGTCCGAAACGTAGATGTACATTCCATTCCATAAATTCGATTCTATTATGTTCCCGTCGATCCTGTTGTCATTTCCGGAGATCCGAATTCCAGTACCGTTGATGTCATGGAGAAAACATTCTCGAACGATATTGCCTTCACCCAATATGTCCACTCCAATTCCTGTTCCCTGCTTTCCAAAATTTGATGCAGTGCAGTTCTCAACGATATTATTGTCTCCTTCGATGAATATTGCTCCACCGTTCAAACCCAGATTATTCTTAAGGATAGTATCGGCTGTATTTGAAAATGAACCACATTTTCCGTTTTGAATGATGTTATCCATTATTCTATGTCCATTGGAAAATCCTATGGATATCGCCTTTGTGTTGGTGAATTCACACTTTGCTACCTTAATTCTATTGCCGCCGGTTGTGTTCAACCCATTTGCTTTGATCCCTATTGATTCAAGAAGACTGTTTCCCTCGAAGCCCATGTTCTTGATCGTCACATCATTTGCCGTTATCCAGATGATTGTGGAAGTTGCAGTGTGGTTGATTACCGAGGTTTTGGAACTGTTCCCCTCCAATGTAATGGATTTCGATATGGTCATTGATTCGTAATATATCCCTGAGTATACTCTGATCGTATCTCCGTTTCCGGCTGCTTTTATAGCGGAATTGATGGTCTTGTAGAGTTGATCCTGACCGACATAAAGGGTGGAACTCCTGGTATCCTCTCCATTCACATTGATCTCATTCCCGATCATATGGGTTCCAGAGAATAATACTATGATTGCCAGCAGGACGCAGAAACTTAATTCCCCAATTTTTTCCATGTTCTTCTCCTCCATCTCGGATCAGGATTCTTTTCCCTTTACCTGATCCTCAGGTTTTCTTGAACCGGTTAGACCCTTTTCTTGTGGATTCTTAGCAGGTACCGATTCTCGGTTCATATTATGAAAAATACGGCAAATATTAGAAGTGTTTTGACGGATAGGATTCGATATCTGGCTCTTTGGATAAATATAAATGTTTTGGAGTTTGCTTTGTACTAATTTTGGAACACGATATCTGCTGTGCGCATACTTACGATGGGTTTGTTTTGACCTTTCAGGTCTACCATAGAATTCAAGAAGTTATTATTATCAAACAGACCATACCATTTCTAATCATTCCCCCAAATCCCGGGATCAGTCCTGAGGTAGTACCATGTCTTTCAAATATGTAATCAGCAAAGGTCCAGATAGAGCTTACATGATTGCTAATGAGGCAATTGTGAGGGCGGCTCTTGAATCGGATATCAAGGTATATGCAACCTATCCCGGGTCCCCTACGGTGGAGATCCTGAATGCCTTTGATAAAGCATCAAAGGTCCTTGACGATCTGAAATGTGAGATATCGGTCAATGAAAAGGTGGCCTTGGAAGTTGGTGCTGGCGCTGCAATGGTAGGTCAGAGGTCCTTTGTATCGATGAAGAGTGTGGGCACGAATGTAGCTTCCGACGCCCTTTATGTGATGGCATACACCGGTGTAAAGAAGGGAATGGTCATGCTCCTTGCTGACGACCCCCATGCTCATTCATCACAGTCAGAACAGGACGGCAGATGGTTCGGATATACCGGTTATTTCCCCATGATGGACCCCTCCAGTCCTCAGGAAGCATATGATATGATGAAATGGGCCTATCCGTTCTCGGAGAAACATGGGACAATGGTACTTATGAGGACCACCACCAGGATCAACCATCAATCCAGTATCGTCAATACATCGGAATTGAAGAGGACCCCATTTAAAAAGGTCAGGTTCGATGATGACAGGAGGAATTACTCCGCGGTCGGTGAAACTGCAAGAAGGGGTAAATTGAGGATACTGGAACGTATGAAGGAAATGAAAACCGATTCCGAGTCCAATCCCTTCAATCATGAGTTCTATTTCGATGGGTCCGAGATCCATGAGGGGATCCCAGATGGAGAGGGGTATGATCTTGGAATGCTGGTGTCAGGTGTGACCTTCAATTATTCCATCGAGGCTTTGAGGGAGATGGGATTGAAGGCCAGATTGTTCAAGCCAGGACTGATCAATCCGCTTCCGGAGAAGAGGATCAAGGATTTCATGAGGGGAATCGAGACATTGATGGTGGTGGAGGAATTGTCCCCCTATCTGGAAGGATTTGCCAAGCAGTTTGCAAAGGAAGATGATATCTCGGTGAAGATCCTGGGAAAAGGGTTCGGTCCTTTCACAGAGTTCTCGGAATATAACGTTCCGATCCTGGTAAATGCACTGGCCCTTACCTCGGGTAAGAAACCACCCCTGGACCATCTTGCCCACAAGGAAAAGATGGATGCATTGACTGATATTCTTCCTCCCAGACCACCGGGATTCTGCGCTGGATGCCCGCATAGAGGGACCTTTACAGCTCTGAGGAGGGCTATCGGAAAGACTCCCATTTACTTCTCCAATGATATCGGATGCTATACCATGTTGGTATTGCCACCTCTGGAGTTCTCTGATTCCCAGTTATGTATGGGCGCCTCGCTTGGAATAGGGGCCGGAGTGAACATTGCAGCCGAAGAGAAGGTGGTAGTTGCTATCGGGGATTCGACCCTGTTCCATGCCGGACTCCCGGGTATCGTGAATGCTGTCCACAACAAACGCGATATGACGATCATAGTGCTCCATAATTCCGTCACAGCAATGACCGGACAGCAAACGCATCCGGGTGAATCGGGAACCATCGGTGGAAAGGAAGGTATCGCGATAGATATCGAGGGAATGCTGAAAGCCCTGGGTGTTGGGAAGATAGTCAATATGAATTCCTTCGAGATAAAGAAGAACAGAACAAAGATCAAGGAGGCACTTGACCACAAAGGTGTTTCTGCCATAATCTCCAACGGAGAGTGTGCTTTATACCATTTCAGGAACCTGAGAAGGCAGGGAGCCAAACCCGTTCCATTCTTCGTTGATAAGGATAAATGTCAGGCCCCCTACAACTGTATCAAGGATTTCCTCTGTCCTGCAATATCCATCGATCCGAGCGATGAAAAGTCCAGGATTGACCCTTCCGTTTGCGTTGGCTGCGGGGAATGTGCCCAGATGTGCGGATTTGGAGCGATAAGGTCCACTGCGACACTGAAGGGTGGAGAGGATAAGGTATACTATACAAAAGAGGACTATGATGAATTTCTCAAGATAAATTCAAAGAAGGAGGTGGTGGAATGAACAAAGGTATTTTCAATATGATCGATTGCGGAGTAGGGGGACAGGGAGTCGTATTGATGGCAAACATCGTTGGTGAAGCATGTGCCAGGTCAGGACTGAACGTGGTCTCCGGTGAGCTTCACGGTCTCTCCCAGAGGGGTGGTTCCGTCATTGCCCATCAGAGGATCGGTAACGATGTCATGTCACCCCTGGTCCCATTTGGGGAAGCGGATGTGATCCTGTCCCTTGAACCGATGGAGGCGTTACGGTACATTTCCTTTCTCAAAGAGGGTGGTATGGTCATTACCAACACCAAGATGGACCACCCACCTCTGGAAACACAGCAGGTTGCCAAGGGTGAAAAGAAATCTTATGTTACCTATGAAGAGGTCCTTGAAAGGATCAGATCGACAGGTGCCAAAGTGGTCGAGATCGATGCGATGGTACTGGCCAGAAAAGCTGGTAATCCCCAGACCGTGAACGTTGTGATGGTAGGTGCTCTTGCGGCTTCTCCCAATTTCCCTGTCGGCAAGGAGCATATGTTAGAAGCTGTAAAGGACAATGTCCCGAAGAAGGCACTCGATGTGAACATCAAAGCTTTCGAAATGGGTTTCGATTCATTGTGAATACTCTTCTCAGAGATACTAGCCCCCATCGATCGGTTGGATAATTCAAGTACTTACAAGGCACAAGGTTTCTTCACTTGGTCGGATATGGACGGGGCGGAAATATATGGAATGACAGTTCATTTCAACGGAAATGACCCGGGTCCAATGTTTTAGAGCAATGACAGACCATATGTTTATCAAGATGGTGTTATGGCGAAGAAATATGCGAATTCCAATCAGATGCCTGAAGGTGAACTTAAGGGTTGGAGCGTGGGTTTGGATGATCACAAGGATGATTACCTTGTGATGATGGGTGGGGCCGATCTGGAATTTGAAGATGGTCAATGGGAACAATCCGAGATAGATACTGCAATTGCCGAGAACAGGACGATCTCCCAGGACTATTCCGATGGGTGGACATGCGACGTGAAAGCTGTTCCTGATGATAGAAGATTTTGATAACAACTTGTTGGTTCAACTATAATCTAATGTCCAAAATGTAATGAAATATGGGTGAAATTGTCCGAAATCAACCCATATCTATTTAGCATATGCTCATTTACATGAACCTCTGGAAGTATTATTATGGACAATGAATTCTTTTCTGTTACAATTCAAGAGACAAATGGCACAAAGGTTTGGGAATCGGATGACCTCCCAAGACCCAATGATGTAAACTCCGGTACTGCTCATTATAGCGGTCAAAAGAATGTGGAATACCTCTTGAAGCTGATGAATCAGAAAGCCTTCATCAACCACGAAGAGCGTTTCGTAGACCCTTTCTTCTCGATATTCGAAAGCAGCCTTGAGCAGGGTGTGGAGAATGAGGGAACGATCCAGTGGGATGACCGTTCCTTCTATACCAGGATCAGCTGGGCAAGTTACACGTGGAAGCTTCCTCCCGAGATCAAGAAAAGGATCGTCCAGATAGATATTTCCAAGGCCGGGGAAGAGGATCCTGTAAGCAGGATAAAGGTCCCCATCAGCAAGATAGCAAATGATGGCGGAGACATAATAATCTCCCCCAGGATCATTTCCAAATTGAAATTGAAGAATGGAAGTCCGGTCTCGGTACGGTTAAGATTTGCCTGAACCGGATCGATCGTAATTGATATTGGATCTTTTTGGGAAAAATTCCCATTTTTAATTTTTAGTATAGCTAGATGTATCTATAAAAGAAAAAAAAAAGAGAAAGAAAACGGACCCAGTTTCTTCTTAGGTCCGTTCCTTAAGATTGGTTATCTTTTTAAGGATTACCAGGAATTGCTTCTCTCTTCACGTGGACGGGCCACATTCACTTTAAGAGCCCTTCCCATTAGGTCCTTGCCATCGAGTTCGGCTATGGCTAATTTAGCCTCATCATCGTTTTCCATTTCAACGAATCCGAAACCCTTGGATCTTTCGGAATATTTGTCAATGATTATCTTGACGGAATCCACGGAACCGAATTCTTCAAAAGCCTTTCTCACATCATTTTCTCCTGCATCAAAGGAGAGATTTCCAACGTATATGTTCATTCAAGTACCCCCTTTGCCTGACATCGGGGGCATAAAGCACCGGATCACAAGCTTAGAGCAAATGTGCCAGGAGATGATCGTACTTAAAATCTTCGGTAAATATCCAGGGGAGAATCCCTCGTTTTTAGTTAATTCATTGAATATTCAAATATTGTAGGGGATTATTTTCCATTGAAATATTTTCCCATCTTATACAAGATTATTATTGAAATTATGTTCATGAAACCAGATAAAGCCCAAATGGATCAATAGAAAGTCAATCTGCCCCTTTCCTTTATTCTGTTCATTTTTCATGGATTCCTGGGATAACAGCGGCAAAGTAGTTATAATACCGGGTTATGGGAGAGATGTCACCTTTTAGAGGTGTAAGGAAATATAGTATGTATGACGATAGGCGTGGAGGAGGCTTCAATAGGCCCCCTCGTGAAATGTTCGATGCAGTATGTGCAGAATGTAAGCAGAAGACCCAGGTTCCCTTTAAACCATCAGAAGACAGACCGGTTTATTGCAGGGAATGTTATCAGAAGAAAAGACCGAGATATTGATAGTTCCAACAATTGATGGTTCAATTCAATAAAACGATATTTTTCCATGATAGTTTAAAACATATGAACAATGGGATCGGATCTCTGAAATTGCTCTGAGATCTGGTCCCTGTCTTTTCTTTTAAGTATCTCCCTTGGAGATATTTTTCATTTTTTTTTCCTTTTAGTACTTTCATTACCGGAATTGATAGCTTAATAATGATGGTCCTCATCGTTCGGTATAAGGAAGGAATCCAGATGAAGAGGACCGTATATTCCCTCTGTGCAATTTTGGTTCTAATGATAGCTTCATTTTTCACCGGCTATGGAATGAGGTTGGATACGGTTGCAGGTCCTGGAACCTACCTGTCAGATGGTTCAAAGACCCGGGAACTCAATGAATCCTATGTGAAAGAGGATGCAAATGAGATCTCCATAGGAAATGACAATATCGAGATCGTTCTGGCAAAGAATGTAAAAGGTGGAATAGACCGGATAATAGACAGATCCACAGGTATCGATCTCAGGGGGAACAAGGTGCCTCCTCCGGTGATACTGATGATATACTACTGGACAGGCAGCTCGTTTGATATCGTGATCCAATGGGACGCATTGACCGTAATTTATACCAATGAGACCACAACGGGGAGATCCACGGTTACAATGAGATACGAACAGTTCAGAGGCAAAAACCTGAATGCAACGGTGACAATAACCCTGGAAAGCGATGCCAGAATGGCCGAGTTCGGATTGGAGATAGAAAATGATGAGGATTTCACTGTAAGGTCCCTTTATTTTCCCGTAGTTTGGGGGTTAGGAACCATTGGAGATAATGCGGATGATGACAAGATATTCTATCCCGTTGGGGACGGAATGGTCCTGAATGATCCTCTCTCATATTATGATGGCATCCATATGACAGAGTTCTATCCATCGACTGCTTCCATGCAGGTCATGTGCCACTACGATCCTGATGAGACAGGATTGTATATGTCAACAGATGATGTCAATGGATATCCCAAACGGCCCTCCCTCGATTGGATGGAATGGAGCGGTATCAAACATTTTGCCGGTTTCTATCAACACCTGGTCCCTGAATATGTCGGAAATGATCCGGCACTTGATTATGATTGTCTGGTTGGAACCTTCCAAGGGGATTGGATGGATGCAGCCGAGATCTATAAGGAATGGGCCGAGTCGACACAGTTTGTGTCCGGGGGCAAGGTCTTTGAAGAGAAGGATACGCCAGATTGGTTCTCAAAGACATCGGTAGTATCTTCTTCCAACAGGGATGGTGATATCATCCACCGGTCACTGAATGATATCGTCAATATAACTGAAGATTTCTCGGAGCTGACGGGAGTGGATACCACTCACCTGATATTCGCGTGGGCAAAGAACGGTGCATGGATCGGACCTGACTACTTTCCTCCTGCTGCGGGGGAGGATAACTTCAAGGAAGCAACTGCTGCAATGAGTGATAATGACGACCATTCCTTCGTCTATATTTCCGGGAGCGTCTGGAGGATAACCAGGGATGATCTGGGATATGAGGATTGGGAATATTTCAACACATCCGGGAAACAGTGGGTATGCATCAACGAATATGGACAACCCACCCTTGACCAAGGGTATCTGAGCATCGGCTGGACCAGTGCCAGGATGGATCCAATGACTGATCTCTGGCATGATACCGTTGTTGATAACTTCCTCTCATGTGTGGACCTTGGAGTGGATGTCATCCAGATCGATGAATTCCCTATAGGTTCGATCTATCCCTGTTACAATAGTTCTCATGGACACCCCCTTGGATACAGCAAGAACATCACGGCATCATATCTCTCCATTCTCGAAGATGCCAGGACCTCTGGAAGAGCTCTCAATCCCGATATCATCATGTCCATGGAGGAACCCAGCGAGTTCTATATCCCATTCATGGATACCTACGTCAGCCGTGACAACTCCCCAGAGTTCATGATATATCCCATAGCAATTGAGATGTATGGAGATGATGTCGACATGGTCCCGTTCTTTCCCCATGTCTATCATGAATACATAACGGCATTCGGGGAACCCATCCCCATGAACAAGGATTATCCGGTGGATTTCACCAAACAGATGAGAAGGTCCATCGCAAGGGCTTTCGTCACCGGTGAGATAGTATCCGGGAGCGGAGATGACAGTGAGAACCTCAGGTCCGATGTGATATCACTTTACAACAGGACCGTCAGGGCATCTGCCGGATATGCCAATGATTATCTTCTGAAAGGAAAACCTCTGAGACCTCCACGTATCGATGTGGAGGATACACTTGTGGAATGGTATTTCTACTCCAATGAGACCATGGGACGACCGTTCCATGACCGATCGGTCCTCAATTCTGCCTGGGAGGATGATGAGGGAAGGATCGGACATGTTCTGGTCAATTGGGACCTTCAGGAGAGGTCCTTCGAAATGGAAATTCCCGGATATGATCTGGATGAAGGGAACTGGTCCGTGGTAATGACAAGGAACGGGGATCGGGAGGTCCTCCTGAGGAGTACCACGCTTCCTGTAACCATTGATCTGACCCTGGCCGCCGATGATGTCTGTCTTATTGAGGTCCTAAGATCGCCTGATATCTCCATTGGATCTGCTGATATCGAGATTCCTGCCGGTCCAATTCTTACAGGAGAGGAGCATTCCATCGATGTTACATTTCACAATACCGGCACCTCATCTTTCCAGTTCCTGAACCTGGCCCTGGAACACAATGGGTCCGTAATCTCTTCATCTCAGGTCGAAGATGAGGTTGTTCCGGGCGGGTCCATGTCTACAACTCTGGAGTTGAATACCACCGGTCTTGAAGGTATGACAGATCTTAGGGTCGTTGTTGACCCGGGAAATGAGATCTTGGAACTCTCGGAGGATGATAATTCAGTTTCCTTTTCCATTGAGATTCTTGAAAGACCCAGAGCCAACCTCTCAATTCTTGTACTGGATGATCTGACCGGGTCACCGATCTCCAACGCTTCCCTCCGGCTTCTACAGGGATCGGAACTGCAGATGGAGAGGAATACCACCGAGTTTGGGACGATCTCAATTCATGGTATCGTTGCAGGTGATTACAGTTTGGTGATCAATGCGGGAAATTACATCGGTAAGACCATATCAGTAACTCTTGGAGAAGGTCAGCAAGGTGACCTTGAGGTTCGGCTTGAGAGAATTTTCTATTCATTCAGACTGCGGGGGACCGTGTTTGAAAATAACACGGAGGATCCTGTTTTTGGCGTTCTGGTAGAGATGAGATCCTGGAATAATGATACCATGATTGCATCGTTGGTAACTGACAGTAATGGGACCTTCTCCTTTGAGACTGTACCCATCGGTGCGATCAACATAACTGCTTCAAAGGAAGGATACATTCCCATCAATATTAGAATCGATCAAGCAACGCCAGATGAACTGACGACACTGGACATTTATTTGGAAAGGGAACAGGTGATCGAGGAAAAAGGATCCATACATGGTACAATTACCGATTCCGAAACAGGAGAGGTCATTCCAGGGGTAACTGTCGATCTTGGTGAGATCTCAATTATTTCAGATGAGAATGGTGAATTCAATATCTCGGAACTTGAACCGGGTCCCTATTACATCTCGGTGAGTAAGGAGGGATTTTCTTCCGGTAATGTAACTGTCACAGTGGTCCCGGGTAAGATAATGTTTGCGAACATAACATTGGATAGGATCGAAGAGCCAGTGGTGTTGAAGGGATCATTAAGGGGAAAGGTGTTGAATGAAGAGGGAGAACCGGTCCAAGGGGCTAAAGTATCCATTATTGGATCGAACCGTACAGTTCTTACAGGAGCAGATGGATCATTTTCATTCGAAGAACTTGATGAGGGATCATATGTTCTGAATGCAACTGCTCAAGGTTATATTGAGAGCAATTCTTCCGAGATCACGGTCGGAGAAGGTGAGGATGCTGTCTATAATTTCACTCTTTCCAGGATAGTAAAGGAAAAGGAAAGTGATGATCCCTCCTCCATGGTTTTTCTGATAGTTTTATTGGTGATCATCTTGGCGGTGATTGTGGGATCTATCATCTTCTTTGCATCCAGGAAGAAGGTGGAATGGTATGAGGAATGATCGAAATACGAACACAACCGATCATTAAGTCTAAGTTCAATTCCTTGTCTTTCTTCTACCAGCTTTATGGGTCCTCTTCCTCTCTCCCTTCTTGTTCCATTCCTCATTGGCCTTTCTCACCAGAGGCTCCTTTCCCATCAGGGACTTCCTGAAAGATTTGAGTATTGATTTCCCATCCCTTGAGGGAACTGTTACGAATGAGAAATCACCGTGGATCTCGATGTCGCCGATCCTATCCTCGCTGATGTCGTTCCTCTCCCGTATCATCTCTATGATCCTGAACCTGTTCATTTTTTGTTTCTTTCCCAATGCGATGAACAATCTCATCTCTCTTTTACCTGTAATGTCATCCTCGCTGGGAACATTATCATCTGTTCTCATGACCTTTTCATAAGGTTTTTTAATCCTTTTATCGGTCATATCATCCGATCTTGGACCACTGTCACCTGTTCTCTGGATCCTCTCAAAAGGTTTTTTGATCCTTTCATCGGTCCTTCGTTCATATTCGACGGGTTGAGGAGGTCTTTCTTCTCCTTTGGTCCATTTCTTGAAATCGTTCTTCCCTCTTCTGAAATGATCGGATCCTTCTTCCAGGTCCTTTCCGAAGGAATATTTCAGCAACGCAGAAATCAGGTCCTCTTCAGAGCTTCCTTCCATGAGCTCCCTGGCCCAGGTCCTGTACCCCTCGGATTCCTTCGTCTCCAGTATCTTTCCCAGATGTTCTTCCACCCTCTTCTTCTTGATGCCGATCATTTCATTTTTATTTGGAACACCCTTCTTTCTGATATCCGCTTTGGTGAACCTCTTTATGAAATCCATCTTCTTGAACTCTGTGGGAGTGACGAATGTTATGGCCGTCCCCTTCTTTCCGGCCCTGCCGGTCCTTCCTATCCTGTGGACGTATGCTTCCGGATTGTTGGGAATGGAGTAGTTGATCACATGGGTGAGGTCCTCCACGTCTATTCCCCTGGCTGCCACGTCCGTTGCCACAAGGATGTTGATCTTCCTGTTCCTGAACTTGCCAAGGATCTTTTCCCGGAGCGGTTGAGAGATATCACCGTGGAGGTTGTCAACCTTGTATCCCTTCTCCTGGAGGTTTGTATTGAGCTCATCCACATCTGCTTTGGTCTTGCAGAAGATTATACCATAGAAGTCGGTCTCGATGTCCAGGATCCTTGAAAGGGCCTCCATCTTGTCCCTTCTGGATACCTCGAAATAGATCTGTTCTGTCAGGTCCGTTGTGATACTTATCTCGGATCGAACATGGTCATATTCCCCCATGTAGCTCTCCGCAAGCTTCTTGATCCTCTTTGGCATGGTAGCGGAGAAAAGGAGTATCCTCTTCTCTTTCGGTGTTCCCTTCAGGATCTCCTCGATATCATCGATAAAACCCATGTTCAGCATCTCATCCGCCTCGTCCAGGATGAAATATCTTATGTTAGAAAGGACCAGGCTTCCTCTTCTTATATGATCTTGGACCCTCCCTGGTGTGCCAACCACAATTGAAACCCCATCTCTCAATTTCCTCAGCTGCACCTGTATGAACTGTCCTCCGTAAATGGCAGCGGTTGTTATTCCGCTGTCGCCTTTTAGGGAATCTATCTCTTCTGTGACCTGGATGACAAGCTCTCTGGTGGGGGCCAGGATAATTGCCTGGACATCTCTGCTTCTTGGGTCGAGCTTCTCGATGAGAGGAAGTCCGAATACGGCTGTCTTTCCGGTTCCTGTCTGCGCCTGGGCAATGATGTCCTTCTTATCCGCCATCAACAGGGGAATGGCCAGTAACTGGATCTCTGTTGGGATATTGTATCCCTTCTTATCAAGGGTTCTCAGAGTCTTATCCGAAAGCCCTAGTGAACTGAATCCTTCCATGTTTCTCTTGGTCGGCGACACCCGGAACTAGTATTAATTACTTGTACTGGAAATTGAAGGATCGGTCCTATTAACCGCCCTTTTGCTGTTCAACAATATCCATCATGAGGGCTGCCGTCACTATCAGTCTGGGATCGACCCTTTTATCCTTGATATTGAGTGTCCAGGTATCCCCAATGATCTGGAACTTCTGTATGGCTTCCGCCAATTCACCTGACCCGTCAGAGAAATCGTATTTCTTTGGAACGAACTTCAAGACTCCGATCAATCTTCTTAATATGGAGAACACATCTCCCCTCTCTTTCACCGTCCCGATCTCGTTCTTCTTGGCATCGAATATCTTCCAAGTGTCTCTTAAAATGGATTTCAGAGCCTTTCTGCCTACATAACCAATGGCCTTGCCGGATTTCGGGTCGGAAACCTTGAATGTCCCGGACCAGTCAAGGATCTGTTCCTGTTTGATCAGGAGAAGCTCCTTTGACAGGGAGTCATCCGTGTATATTCTGATATCTTCTTTGAGTTTGAACAATTTCTGCTTGCAGAAACCTATTCGGTTTCCACTACCGTCCTCTATGAAATATTTCCTGCCAACTGTCAGTACCTTCTGCTTGATGACATATTTATCCCCTTTCCAGACATCCATTGGATAACCCTGGGGGAACAATGAGAGATGGATATTACTACCTTTTCATTTTAATTTTTCATCAAATGATATGGCACAAGCTTGATTGTATTTACAGAGTTGAGATCTTTCTCTTCCTGATCATTATTACTGACGCCGATAAAACTCCAAGCACAGTCGTGACGAACGTCATGGGGGTGTCCCTTTTTTCAACAACCTTCACCGGAAATTCCTTCACTTCTATGTCGATTGATCCTTCATCGGAAAGCCCATTTGCTTTCACAATTACCGAAATGAAGTAATTTCCTGGTTGGTCCGGAGCTGTCCATTGAATGGAATTACCATTTCCGTCTATCTTCCCACCCTCCGCTGTCCATTGATAGGATATTGGATCATTATCAGGGTCCTCTGCCGAGACGGTGATGGTGACAGTTTCTCCTGGTTTGGCTAGATCCTTGTCTGATGTCAACGTGATGATCTCGGGAGGTTCGTCTATGTCAATATCATCTGATACCACAGTTATGGATTCCGATCTTTGAATCGATTCCTGGTTGTCTCCTACCGAAGCGGTCAGTATATAGTCTCCAGGGGTCTGAGGAGCCTTGATGGTGATCGTCGGTCCTTGCTGCGAAATCAATTCTCCATCAAGAAAATAGGAGTAATCCATTATATCATGGTCAGGATCGAATGCATCAACTGAAACACTGATATCATCTCCCTGGTGGACCATTTTGGGGTTTACATCCATTGAAACGATCACAGGAGATCTGTTCTCGATTATGGTCATGAAAGCGGATCTATCACTTATTTCCCCAAGGTATTCCGTATGCGTATCCTTAGATCCTCCAGATGCATCCATTCTTATCTTACTTTCCTCGGAGGTCTGAAGTTCCGATGTGACTTTGAGAAAATGCTGGCTGATCCCTCCTTCGTATAAATTGACCTCTGAATAACCGATGGGATACTGGATGATGGATCCGATGCTGGAGTGATACCTCATATTCTTTTCCACGATCTTGTTCTTGTGATTATGGCCTGCTACCACGGATATGATCTGTCCATTCCTATCCATCAGGTCGTTTAACCTGGATTTCGACAAGTCATCCAATGTGAATACCCCTGTTTCTTCCATCGGGTGATGCATAAAGAGCAATGTCGGAGAACCCTCATTTCCAGATAGGTCCTCTTCCAGCCATGTGAATTGGTCATCATCCAATGTCCCTCCTATCTCTCCGTAAACAGAGGAATCCAGTATGATGAAATGGTATCCAGATCTGTCGAATGAGTAATAGGTATGTTCCACATCCATGTATGAGGAGGCTATCTCCTCCCAGTTCTCCAGGTTTTTTTCCCAGTTGCCAAACGTGAATACCCATGGATGGGTCAATGATCCGACAATATCGAAGAATTCGGCGTAGTCTTCCGGATCACCGTTGACCATATCCCCCAGGAATACGACCATGTCGATCTCTTGGTCCTGGTTTAACTGTGAAACGGCTGATCTGAAAAGGAGAGGGGAATCCTGGTACATTGAACCTCCTCCGTTATTCTGACCGTCCATATCTATATGGGCATCACCCATCAGTACCATTGTGAAACCTTTATCTTCACCTTTGGTGGAAAGTGTTGTGAAATTTCGGATTTGCGTCCATTTATCGCCAGAACCCAACCTGTATAGGTATGTTGTGTCAGCTTGGAGCTCTTCCGTGTAAATGGAATGGAACATTGTCGCCTCATCCAGCACAACTTCCGAATCCAGGTTATCTGTCGTTCCGTATTCGAGCTTTGTGTCTGTGGGTATGTTTGTGATCCATGTCCATCCGGCTTCATTCTCGCTAACAGTGACCAGTTCAACCTGTGTGATGATCACTGCAGACATCTCCTGAGAGGAAACGATGTCTATGATCGATACCGTAAGAACAAGAAATATCGACACGGTTGTGATCAACCTTGTTATCCTCATGGTAAGACCCCCCAATATAAATAATCAATAAGATGGTTAAATCTTATGGTTATTTATTGCAAAGGAACAGCCTCTCCTCGAATTTGATAAATCAATTTAAGAGTGTGTCCGAGAAATAATAAACAATCTCATCGGAGGGTATATTCAACCTTCAAACTCCCCGTTTTTCAAGGAATAGTTACCCCTCCGTGTGAATGAAAGTCATTTCTCGGACAGGCTCTTAAATCATGATTTTTTCATAACCAATCATGATATGTGGATGTAAATGCCACCGAAAATATCTTTGTTCAAGATTTGATTTCAATTCCTTAAAATTTTTTTTAAAAATAAAGGATAGAAAATGTTCCCTCGAAAGGACCTTTTGGGTTTATTTTTCTGAAAGTCTTTCGGAATAATCATCATGTAAGGGTATGGCTCTCGAATAAGCAGTTGGGGAACCGAGATTTTTCAAGAGAAAATGGAGATCAATAATGAAAGGATCAAGGAAGATGAAAAATACACATGTGCAATTGGAATTCTCATGAACAGGTCCTTCTAATATCCTTGCCTGCTGTTATATTATCGGGTTTAAAATGAATGATGGAGATGGCAGGTCCGGAATTTTCCTCATTTCATTCCTATTCTTGATCTCAATAGTAATGCCTGCACTATTTGCCAGTATCGGGAAAGCAACAACTTCCGATGATGTCATCACAATAGAGATCGATAATGAAAGTTTCTTCCGGCAACTGGACCAGGGAACGATGATAGATGCGGTTTCACTCTATTGGTCAATTAGCCATGATGGAAGTTCCGGTGTAACCGTTTCAATATACATTGGACAGGATGGAGAAGGTTGGGTGTCTCTTGCAAGCAATATATTGGTTGAGGGAGAGATCTTGATCGATCCGATCGAGATGGGTATTGAAAATGGAGATGGATACTGTCTGAGGATCCTTGCGATCAACGATGAAGGTCGATACACCGAGGAGTTCCTGAGTGGAAAATTCAGTGTTGATATTGAAAGGGACTTGAATATAACCGTCAGATCATTGGATGAAAATAGTTATGTGAAGGACAGACTGGAGATCGAATGGGAGATCACTGGACAATATGTGGAACCTCTTGAACTTGACCTTAAGATCCTGCATGGGTACCCTGGAACGATCATCGATAATGTGATCATGCCCATGAGTACCACCCATGCATCCATAGATACCAGGAACCTTGAAGATTATAAGGAATACTGGTTGATAATGACGGTCAAGGACAACAATGGATTGACCGCATCTTCAGATCAACTCCATTTCACCAAATGCAGTGTAATCCAGTTTGAACCGGGATTGACAGGGATCAAGGAAGGTGATATTCTCTGGGAACCTCTGAAGATCCGATTCATCCCACATCCGAACCCTGATGCTTTGACCCTATGTAAAACAGATATATATTTTCAAAGAACGGATAGCGATGAACGAGTATACATTATTCGAGATACCAATTCCACAAAGGAGTTCGAATGGGAACCCTACCGTTTCGATCAGGGATCCTATACCATGTTCCAGGTTTCCGAGGGAAATGGATATAAGTTCAGGGGAGTGGTGAATTTTACAATATGTGACGGGACCATTCCAATGATCGAAGATGTCATCTGCACCTCATGCAATGTAGATGAGTCTATAGAGGTCCTTTACAAGGTAAGGTTGATAGGTCCTTCAGGACACGATATGATCAGGGCAAATCTCTCCTACATGGATCAGGAAGGGGACTGGGTGGAGATCGGGACACAGATCGAATATAGCGAACAAATTGTTGGCCATACGGAGTATATGTCGTCCGGGACCTATGTATTCAGAATATGTGTCTACAACGGGATAGCGCCTTCAATATTCTCCGAATTTTACATTAATGATGTTGAGGTCCATCATAACGATCCTCCCTTTATCGGCTTGAAATCTTCTCCTGCAAAAGGTGAGACAATTGACAAGGAGGTCAATCTCTCCTGGTTCGCAATGGATATTGATGGAAGTGAGGTCATTGTAGACCTTTATTACAGGTATGGGGACGGAGAGTGGGTCCATATCGATACCTTGAATGGCAGCGGACATAGATCCTATGTCTGGAACGTCTCGAAAATGGAAGGTGGCCCTTATGACATCAGACTGGTCGTAAAGGAGATAACAGCAGAGGGACTCTTCTCCCAACAGATCACCCCCACATTCAATATTACAGGGAAAGGTGAAAGGAAGGATGTGAGAGTGGATCCGGATGCCTCTTTCATTTTGAGTAATTATCTTCCATCAACGGCAATTTTCATTTTAGGAATCATTTTCATATCTTCGTTGGTTGCTTTGATAGTCATCAGAAATAAACGGAAGGTTTTAAAAAATAGGGAAAAGGAAAGGTCTTCTGATCTTCGATCTTCGAATCTCTTGAAGAAGGTGCTGGATAGAGCAAATGAATTCCGTACAGCACTTCCAGCGATCGGTGGTTCTTCGGTCCAGAATGAAGGTGGAGATGCCGAAAGGAATATTTCCCCAAAGGATGGATCGATCGAGGAATTGATAGATATACTCGGATGCAGAGGAGATGATGATGTTGGTGAATCCGATCTGAATTCTTACAAGGTCCTTGGACTATCCATGAATGCAACCAATGATCAGGTGAAGAATGCTTACCTTCATTATGTGAAAAGATACCATCCCGATAAGTTTGCACATATCAGTGAGGACCTGAGAAGGAAAGCGGAATTGGAGTTGGAGAGGAAGAACCGGGCAAAGGAGGTATTGTTGGATCATCAGAAGAGGGCGATCCTTGATATGATGTTAAGGGAGGGTGAGCTGAAGATGATAAGAGATAGCTCCATGAATTCACGGATCCGGAAATTGAGATGAGGGATGATTCGGAATGAAAAAGTAGTGTTATGAGAAAATAGGGTAGGCCAGCCAACAGGGATATTTCACAAGATAGGACCGATCCTCTCTACTTCGAGATCTGAAATATTATGATCATTATTCCATCTATCTTTGGAACACTCATTTAAATATCCCAATTCTTTCACTTTTCTTTTCAGTGTAGAAAAGCAAACCTATCACTTTATTCGAAAATTCCTCATTCCCATTCAGTTCGGATAGAGAGTTCACTCGCGGACGAGGAAGTCTCTCTATCCTCTTTGATTCCATTTGGGGTTGGGGTTGGGTGTTTTCCAGATTCAACAAAATGATCATTAAGAGATATCCTCAGGGCTTCCTTAGTGGAGGAGCCTCTAAAATGTCGTTGAGGTGATCAGAAGTTATATTCAACACCACCATGTCCCCGACATTCCTTACGTTTTTTAATGAAATGGCAATGTCATTGCCGCTGAGAATAATTGATTTCATTTTCAAAGCTTCCCTTTCCTCGGAGTTCACTTTTATCCGGATCGAGGGGATCTTCCATGTATCTTTTGCGATCATCATATTTTCGACGGTTCCAATGGAATCTCCTTTGGTGTCGGTGACATCCATTCCTATCAGCCGATCTGCATCGAATTTCTCATTGTGCGGTTGGAAATGCTTTGCCAATCCGTCCAGCGGGAGATTCAACAATAATTTGTCTGTTATTCCTGCGATGTTGTTTACTCCTATGTCCTGTCGAAGGTTTGGCTTGGTCTTCAGACCAGAGACCACATCCTTCTCCAACTTCACAGAAAGGAAATCTACATTCCCTTTGGTACTGACTATGGCACCTTCGATCTTCCCGATGACATTCCCATCCGAGGTCACAACATCCATCTTGCTCAGTTCCTTTAAATTCATGGTTGACAAATAAATCACCTTATGACACATATCCTCTCTCTTACGGTTAAATCCTCACCCAAGCTCTGTGACGGAAATGGACTTTTTTAGTATTCTTAGTCCGAACCTCCATGTGTTGATGGGATATATGGTCACCAGACGATCTTGATATAAAGATCATGGATTTCACATATATTCAATTGGAAAACGGATGCATTCCGTATTGGGGTATCAATTCCTGTGGATTTTGAAAGGAGGAACGGATCTTTATAGGAGCTTTTCAATAGGAAAATTGCCAGTTGTCCACTTCACCTATTTCCCTACTTTTTGAAATGTTCATGAGAGGATATCTGAAGAGGAAGATCTTTCTTGTTCCGAGATCATCATTATCTCCCAGTTTGCCGAAATAATCTTGACCCTTGATTGAAAGAAGACTGCTCCTTTCCACATCAAGTGGGAATACTCTTTTTTCTACCAATTGTATCACTTTCATTTCCAAACTCAAAACTTACGGTTATTACCATCCCTAATCTTTGTGTGATTTCTGGACAATTAGTAATATCCCGAGTCCAAATTGCCATCGGTGTTTAGGTAATGCGGTCACCGGACGACCTTGATATCCAGATCATCAAAGCGATGGCGTCCCCCCATTCATTCCAATGGGATGTTCGGATCTCCAATGCGCGCGTGGCAAAAGGGCTTGATGTTGACGAAGAGACGGTCCGGAACCGGCTGAGGCACATGAAATATGTTGGGTTCCTGCAGGGATGGCAGCTCATTCTCAATCCGGTCCTCCTTGCTGGCAAGGCTGCGATCGTGGAGCTTGGTGTCAACAATACGGGATCGAAAATGGAAAGCCGAAAATAAGAATGAGGTTGGAGATCTCAATGATATGAATTTTGATCATCATTGCCCTTGTTGTACTATTTTATTATCCTGCCCAGACCCCAGCTGACTGACAAGCTTATCACAAGAGAGGCGATCAATGCAACGAAGAAATATGAAGGTCCGATGGTCTCCGGGATCGATGTGGTGGGCAGGAGGAAATAGAAGATCCCTATAAGGACCGCAAATGTGATCCCAACGATCAGTAGCCACCTGAGCATTCGATTCATATGATTTTAAAAGGTGCAGTGATATTATTATCTTGTTCAATATCATGCAAAGATGTGGATGTGTAGGAGACTGGTTTATAACTCCCAAATGTTCGATCTCCAATCTTTCTTTTCTTTTCAAGGACCAGCGATTCTGCCTCTCCAATGCCAACGTTTTTTTTTGTACCCCTTTAGGAAGATTGAAAGGGTTAAGAGAGCAAGTTTTAA
>CBDDUX010000023.1:0-6119 GCA_965234725.1 Thermoplasmatota archaeon
TATTGATCTAAAGAGCCGTTAGGCTCGAGCATTCCGTAGGAATGCTTTTTTTGTCGAAAAATTTTGTAGTATTATTGTGGAATTACCTTCTCTGGTATATCCATTTTTGACTAAAAGATTGGTATCATCGGAATAATCAATAAAATATTCATCTAACTCGCTATCAGCTCCTTCATCAACTTTTTCTGTACAACCTGGTGAAATCGATATTAGTATTAGAACAGATACCATTGAGATTGTTACCAAGATAGATTTCATACTCCATTCCTTTTCATTTTCACTTCGAATCAGAGAATATAAGCGAAGTCATTTTTCTCTTCTTCATTTTTTCCTTTCCCGTCCACATTAGGAAATAATGTAGTTAATGTTATAATTTTCCTGTACGAATGCCATTTTTCTCTTTTTGATTCTTTTTTAATATTTTAATTTTTCTTTGTTTGTGTTTTTTCTTTGACCTTTTTATTATTTGTTTAGGGATCTTTTTCTTTAATATCTTTTGTTTTCTATTGATTTTCATTTTTTTCTTATTATAATACTGCACTATTACCAGTGATATTATCATAGGAGGAATGATGAAAATTATTGAGAAAATAATTCGGTTTATTCCATTTATTTGCTTTGGTAATAAATATTCAACACAACTTAATATTAATAATATATATGAAAATGATGAAATGGATAAAATTAAAAGCTTTGAAATAATTCCAAATCTTTCTTCCATTGAAATAAGAATTACTCGATAATATTTAAAAGTAATTTGAAGAACTATTTTCCTTTCTCATCCAGTGGTTGTAACGGTTACTATGACCATTAATTATACTTCTCAGGATTATTGGGTTGAGAAGAAGATATTCGCATGAGTCCTACAAGATATAGCGTATTTTCCTCAAAAAATAAATCTCCCGTTATTTTATCACGTATTATAAATCTGTAAGATACATTATATCTAAGATCGAGATATGGATTCATGAAATATGCAGTAATATTATTTGAATCTGTTAAATATAATTGATATGATGTATCGTTGCAATTCACGATTATAGAATATTTATTCCAATCGTTAATATCATTATCCTTTCTTAAATATACTAAATTTTCTTCTGTAGATATTGAGATTTGAAATGATGGTGGATCATTTTTGGAATCATCATTAGAAATGATATTCTTACTTACTTTGTCGAAACAACCAGTGTTCCAAATTTGGAATAATAATAGTATAAGGATAGCTACTTTAAATGTTCCATTTCGATGTTTCATGATCCCTCTCATTTGCCGTATTCGTCCAATGTCGGTAACTTTCCGACTTCTGCCTATTAATAGGAATAGGGATATTTTAACCTTCTTTCCAACTCTTCAATATCTCAATATACATATTATGGGGAAAAGGTGAAGGGTCCTGAGATCCCTGAAAGGAGCAATGTGAAGGGAAAAGGACCTCACAGTTGCCTTTATATTAGTATAATATTTAATTTCGATAGTACACCAATATTGTTTAATATTCTAATATTAGCTGTATTTTCTATTAGCGATCAGTATATACGGTTGTTGAATTAGACAACCGAACATAGACCATATGGCGATATTATGTAAACATTAATCATCACAAAATATGTGGAGTAGATAAAATGGGCCGAATCAGGATCAGAAGAATTCCAATGATAATAGTTTTTTTATTATTATTAGTCACTCTTACTCCATTATCATTTGAAAACACTATTGATGGAGTCGAACCTGAAGGAACCTACTCTATAGTAGAGGATGTCAAACCTGAATTCAACTCGTTCATTGAGAATCGTGGCCAGCTGGATCGGGAAGACATCAGATATTACACCACCGGGATAGCTAAAGTTGGTTTTACAGCAGATCGGATCGTTTTCGTTATCAGTGGAGATGGCTCGGAATCTCTGCTATATGAGGTTCGTTTCAGGGACTGCAATCCTACAACCCCTGAAGGAATAAAGCCTTGTTCAGGTGTATACAATTACCTTATAGGGAATAGAGAGGATTGGCGGACGGACGTTCCGCATTATTCGGAGGTTGTCTACGCTGATCTTTGGGACGGTATAGATATGAGATATCACATCTCGGGAGGATTCCTCAAATACGATTTGATCCTCCATCCCGGAGCCGATCCGAATGATATCAGTATGACGTATGCCGGAATCGAATTGGTTTCCGTCCAAAACAACGGAGATCTGCTCATAGATACTTCGCTTGGGCAGGTGAGGGACAAGGGTCTAGTTGCATATCAGGACGGAAAGGAGATACCCGTGGAATTCTTGATTTCCAGAGGAAACACAGTGTCTTTTGATGTCGGTTATTATAATAAGGATAAAACGCTGATTATCGATCCACTCCTGCAGTTTTCGTCCTATTTACCCATAACAGATGTTGTTATCGTGGTGGAAAACTTGGGATCTAATGACGATGACATATACATCGCGGGAAGGACGGATTCCATCAATTTTCAGACGATACTAGGAGCAAGTAACACGACAGTGGTCAAAGGAGGGGCCTTCGTGCGTAGAATGAAATCCGATCTGTCTGGTTTCGTGTTCTCGACTCTGGTCGGGGGATCTGGTGATGACCAACTGAGGGACATGGTTGTCGACGATGAAGGAAACATATACATCGGCGGTGAGACATCTTCAATGGACTATCCGACGACACCGGGAGCTTTGAACGAGACTTCCAACATATGGATCAAACCCGATCCGCCGTATCCAGATGTGACGTACTTTGACATTTTTCTTACAAAACTCAATCCGAATGGGACTGATCTAATTTACTCAACGTTTCTTGGAGGACATGGTGGCGAGGGCATTGAACAAATAGTTGTGGATTCGTCTGGGAATCTGTATGCATGGGGAAATGTCATATCAACGGATTTTCCTCTGGTAAACGCTTACCAGGATACCCTGCAGGGGCATATTAACCAATTTATACTGAAACTGAATCCCCAGGGATCGAAACTCATTTACTCCACCATATTCGGATTCAACGATACATGGAAATTCGGGCCTGGGGGATTGGATAGAGATAAAGATAATATCTTGTGTATTGCTGTTGATGACGTTGGCAGATTGGTTATCTGCGGAATCACCGATGATGAGGACCTCCCAATAACAACGGGTGCTTACAATTCGAAATACGTCAATGACATGGGATATCTCGCCATGTTGTATCCAAACGGATCGGGATTAGAGTTCTGCACATTTCTCTGGGAGGGGATATTCCCTTATCATATAGTCCTTGACAACTTAGATGAGATACTCATCAGTGGATTGATAAAGAGTGATTCCCTGGACTATACCTTGAATGCTGTAGATAAAACATTCAATGGCTCGTCGGATGGATTCGTGGCATCAATGGATTTCAACGGGACGACCCTGAAATACGCCACATATCTCGGCGGAGATGATTGGGACTATGTTGGTGATATGGATGTCGATTCATCTGGCAACATCTGGATCGCTGGACAAACAGAATCGACCGATTTTCCTGTAACCAATGATGCATTTCGGGACCAGATATCGGGGGAACAAGATGCTTTCGCATCCTGTTTATCAGGCGACCTCAGCACCCTTGTCTTCTCTACCTATTTCGGCGGATCGGAGAGCGATTTCGCAAAGAACATTATCGTTCTGAACATGAACGAGTTCTACATTGCAGGAGGAACCAGCTCGACAGATTTTCCGATAACACCGGGTGCCATTGAAAAAAATTTTTCTTCCCCATCGAGATCATACATCTCCAAGATCAAAGTCAACTCGAATATACCTTCCTCCCCTTCAAAACCATTTATCGTTGAGGGAGATCAATTTATAAACATCTCATGGATTGAACCGGAGATTTCCGGAAACGAGAAGATATTGAATTTCTCAGTATACAGATCGATGAATAACGATGATTACACTATTGCCATGGTAGTTGATGGAGAGATAACATGGTTCAATGATACGGGTTTAAGAAACGGATATACCTATTACTATCGGGTAACCGCAAGTAATATCGTGGGAGAGAGCCCGGCATCACCTATTATTAGTGGGATTCCTTCAGCCTTTCCTGGATCTCCAGTGATTGAGATCCATGATAAAGGGGATTCCTTTGTAAACATAACATGGACGGACCCTGAGGACGACGGTGGAAGAGAAATAATCGGATATAATGTTTATATCGGGTCCTCGGGTGATGATCTCTCTTCTTTTTATACAACAGATAGAAGATGGTTCAATTTCACGGATCTAGTCAACGGTAATACCTATTTCATTGCTGTTTCAGCATCGAATATTTTTGGTGAGGGTGTGTTGTCAAATATTTTAACAATAATCCCGATGAGTCGATCATCCCAACCCCAGAATCTGAGGGCATTAATCGGTGAAGGATTCGTCCATCTCTACTGGGATCGACCGGAGGACGATGGGGGAGATCCATTAATCACCTATGTGGTATTCGTCAGCGAGGACAACATCACATTCGATCTGGTGGATGAAGGAATCGAGACGGAAGAATACAATGTTACTCCGTTTCCCTCAAATGAAATAAAACTTTTCCATGTTAGGGCCCAGAATACAATGGGACTTAGTTCTCCATCCAATGTCGTATTCTCTAAAAAGATTAGACCCTCTGCTCCGACAGATTTCATAGTTCGAATGGAAGATTCTTCTGCATTTCTCATATGGGGAAGACCGAAGTACGGCGGTGTCGATTCGATTACGTACACGGTTTACTACGGGATCGGACCGGACCTGATGGAAGTTTATAGATCTAAAATATCGTCAAATTCCATCTATATCGAGAAATTGATAAATGGAGTATCCTATTACTTCGCAGTGTGTGCTGTCGATCCGAAAGGAGAAGGTCCTTGGACAGACACTATTCACGGAATTCCATTCGGGATTCCCTCCAAACCAACCGATCTCACTGTTGAGCCTATTGATTCCGGCATGATACTTAGATGGGGTACTCCTGATGACTTTGGAGGTTGGGTAGGGATTTCATACGTTGTCTATTCGGGGACAAATTCCGATTCTCAGGCTGAGATAGGATCGACAAACTCAACGATGTATTCCTTGTCTGGTCTGGAGAACGGAGAGGTTTACTATTTCAGAGTAAGGGCCAGAAACGATAAAATCAACGGGGAGTTATCCGATCTTGTGAGTGGAATACCAATGGGAGTTCCAGGATCTCCTATTAATATTATGGTCACACCCGGAGACGGATCCATACTGATATCATGGGACGAACCGGATGACAACGGAGGATCTGTGTCTCTTCGTTATAGGGTAGTGATCACTCGAATGTCATCGGATACCTCTCTCAGTTATGATGATCTCAATAACAAATCTTTTGAAATAAACGGATTGATCAACGGTGAGGAGTATTCCGTCCTCGTCCTCACTAAGAATATCATGGGAGTATCAATTCCATCAGATATAGTATATACAATTCCGAGAGGGGCCCCAGGACCTCCAACCTCTTTCAGTTTGGTCCAGAATGACATGAATGTCGAATTGAGTTGGTTGAAACCGGGATCGGATGGAGGCTCGGAGATCACCGGATACCGGATCTACCGAGGAACCTCTCTGGATGATTTGAGACTTCTAACAGAACTTGGTTCAGATGTGTATTTATTTGTGGATGAGAACACTCTGAAAGGAGTCACTTACCACTATCGGATCAACGCGTATAACAATGTCGGAGAAGGAGAATCAACATCGACAATCTCCATCGAGATCGTGGATTCATCAGATACCAGATCCAATGATGTAATTATAGTAACATTTATCATGGGATTATTTATCATTCTACTCCTCACTGTCCTTGCTTATTTGATGTTCGTTAGAAGATCTGAGAAAATACCCGGATATACAGATGAAAAAGGTCCTATCGGGGATCAAGAAAGAGATGCTCCCACTCCTATTAGAATCGAACCTGAATCAAATATGACTGATGAGATTGAGGAATGATAATATTCATTTCTCAAAACATACCCACCGATAAACAGAATTGCCTACTTCGTCCATTCCAGGAACACCTTCTCAACATTTAGATTTTGCCTCTCTCGGCGAAACAAGGAAATTAAATTTACCTAATTCTTTTTCTTAATGAGACAAAAC
>CBDDUX010000024.1:0-56474 GCA_965234725.1 Thermoplasmatota archaeon
TCGCAGGGCCTTTGTAATCATCATGGATGATGATCAATAATTATGCAACACAGCACTTTAAAAATCATTATAATGAATTGATAACCGTTTTGGTCTGATATTTTTAGATACCTCGACATTTTACCTTGTTGTGATCATTAGATCAACGGTATATAAATATAAACTTTATGTGAAAAAACATATATACGTTAAAAAACATATTACTATGATAACATGGTAAGCATGACCCTATCAATACCCGAAGACCTTAATCAGTTGATTAAGAAGCACAATGAGATCAGATGGAGCGAGATCGCAAGAAGGGCGATGTGGGATTACGCATCGAAACTTGAGATACTTGATGAGATCGCCTCAAAGAGCAAACTAACGGAAGATGATGTTGAGGAGATCAATAAAGAGCTTAAAAAGGCTGTACATTCCCATTACAAGGGGAAAATTGAATGAGACTTGTGGTAGACACAAGCGTGGTAATCTCCTCATTGCTAAAGGATTCAATGAGCAGGAAGATCCTTCTACACCCTGACCTCGATCTATTCACTCCAAAATTTGTTCATATCGAGATAAAAAATCATAAAAATATGATTATGAGATATACCGGATTGGAAGAAATGGATCTTATGTTCTTACTAAACGGATTATTAAAGCATATCGAGGTAATCCCGGTTGATGATTTCAAAGAGGAGATGAAAAAGGCCTATGGAATAATGAAAGATATTGATGAGGAGGATACCTCTTTTCTCGCTCTTTCCTTATTCTTGGACTGTGATGGGATCTGGTCAAATGATTCTGATTATACCAGACAGGATTCAGTAAAAGTATGGAAAACCCATGACCTGAAGAAGGTATTAAAGATAAGCGAATTCTGAATAACAGATAATATCAGGGCGATCAAAGGTGTTAAACACGGAGAACTTGTGATAACAAGATCACATGTTTGATCTTACAAGGACCTTGCCAATAAGATCAATATGTCAGAACTCGGTCAGAACCACTTCAATTGCTTGAGTGTAACTATCCTTGTCTCCATCAGAATCAGTAACCGTCAATGTCACCTCATACATACCATGACCTGGAAAGATATGATTTGGATTTTGAGTGACCGAATAACCCCCATCCCCGAAATCCCAGAAGTAATGTTGTGGATGATTTCCGGAAAAAACTGACGGGTAGAATAAGAATAAAGATTGATCAAACGGATTCTGCTGGTATTGGAAAAACACAACAGGGACCGAATCGTTCGACAGATCGATCTCTATCTCCGCATATCCCTTCCTACCCTGCTCATCCTCCACCTCTAGACTGATTATAGATATTCCCAACGGAAATGGTTGAGTTACAATATGCTTACCATCACCTATCCGTTCTTCATTCAGATACCATGTATAGGTCACTTCAAGATTGTTGCGGTTCGTGACATCACCGGTAAGATCTAGTCTCCCTCCCCCTCTATCATTTGCCATTATCACAGGTTGAGGAGAGTCTGGACCCTGAACGTCGATCATTACGGTCTCCCTGAAGATCCTATCAATTCTATCCACAACTATCAAATCAACCTGATAAAGTCCCGGTTCCGTATATGTATAGTTGAAGCTCGGAACTGTGGTTATTGCCACTAACCCGTTGCCAAGGACCCAGTTATATGTATGTTCACCGGGAATGCTGTTTGAAACGGTTGCTGTCAATTCTACCAAAAGAGGAAAGAAACCGAAGTCAGGATCTACCACAAGGTCAATATTGAACCTATCACCGATATCCGGAAATTCCTGGTCTATTTGGATATCACTTGTAACCGTGACCTCGAGAGTATCACTTATGTTCACCACTTCAAATCCATTATCTATACCAATGAGGAATGTGACATTGTAGATGCCAGGATCAGTGTAAGTATGAAATGTGCGTGATATGCTCCACCATATAGGATTGGATGGATCGTAATCGGGGGGGTAAGTCCCGCTTCCATAGGTGATGGCAAATGGTGATGTCATATTCTCCGGATCGAAATCGGAATAATCATAGTAGTAATAACTACCATCTCCGAAGGACCACAGTAGCCAGTAAGATGGCATATTGAAACCTCCTGAGCCAAATCTGTTTTGGGTCCTTACCATGAAGAAAGCCGAATGATTGACAAGTAGATCTGAATATGGATATACATCAACCTGTAGATTTAAATCATTGTAAACTTGATCCATTTCGATGTCCGATCCAGGGAAATCCATTCCCATATATCTGTCTCCAATGATCGTATCTGTCATGGAACTTTCCGGACCTGTTTCCACCATTACTGAATCGGTATCAATACCAAGTTCCATGTTATCGGATGTGAGTATGATCTCGAATGTTCCAGGCTCCTCGAAGTGGATAACAGGGTTCTGTTCATTGGAAATAAAGGATCCATTTCCCCATTCCCAGAGAAAGCTGTATGGAGACCCTTCTAAAATATCGCAATAGAATTGGACATCTTGTGGTGGATTGATCACACATTGCTCATCATAGAGTATCCTGACATTGGTTCCTTCATCATCACCGCTATTATCATGTATTGCTATTGGTATCGCAATTGCCCCAAATATCAGCCCAGCTAAGATGAATCCCCCTGCAAAAAGCGGTAACAGTCCTCCTCCTGCCATGTTATATCTCCTCAGGATTCCAAATCCATGTCATCCATATATTTGAGAATAGTAATATGTTTCCATCGGAGAAGGGAAAATTAGTTAAAGCCTCATGTTCAATTCTAATTTAGGGATGAGGAACGGGAAGATTGTTCCGAACTTGGATCATTAGGGGTTGGAAGAATGAGGAAAGATCTTCAGAAGGTCTCCGTATTCGCATTGGTATTGGTTATGACCGTTGTATCATTCAGCTGTATACCAAATTCAGGAATGGCATCGGTAAGAGGTCCTTATCCAACCATGGCACGCTTGCACGTAAATGTAACATATCCGGATGGCGGACCAGCATCGTATGTGTATTTGAGGGTACACAATTACGACAACCCGTATTCAAATTACTACAGTGACAAGGGGACTACAAACAACACTGGTCAGGAATGGATCGATATCACTTCCTGGAATTTGGGCCCATGCTATCTGACAGTATATAACTATTCCAAATCATCTTTTTCCAGATTCAGGATAGATATCTGGCCCGATGATGAGACATACCTGGAGGTGGTTCTTTCTCCATCCCTTGAAGATGAGATCACATTGATGGGAACCGTCTACAACAAGACCGCAGGATCACCAATCCCTCAGACCACAACCATCATGGCTACCGGTGAGGATACTCTCGGAAATAAGTTCCAGATATCTAATCTGACCCAGGAAGATGGATCCTACAGGATCGATATGCCTCCATCGGAAAAAATGGTGTTGATAAATGCGGTTGTTTCTCACCCATCAATTGAATTCCTCCCGTTTTCATCCCACTTCTTCTTTGATCCGGATATGAAAGACCACCATTTGGACATAGAACTCAGCATGATCCATGTGATGGATGTTCCGGTCGATCTCAGATTAATGGATTCAAACAAGGGTGCACCGGTGGATGATAATGATATGGTAAAGTACCGGGGTTATGAAATTGGAAACGATCATGGTAAATTGAGCGATCATTACATCTGGTCCGGGATGAACGGTTGGAGGAATTTGACACTTGGAAATGGTGAATACATTTTCACCTGGAGGCATGATTATAATGATCCCCTGAACTGCCAGGTTTCTGCAGATATTCCCCTATATGTGAATTCCACACCAATATCCGAAGAAATACCCATCCCGATCCCCTCGGATTTCAGAAATATTGAGATCAAAGTGCTGGATCACACCACTGGACAACCTCTTTACGGGGCAACAATATCCTTCTCCTACCAAATTGAAAGATCAAACGGTCCGGCTTTCGGTTTCTCCTCAGCCTATATCACATCCAATAATACAGGCATCGCCCATTTTGGGATCCTATCCGGCCAGGAGGTTAAAATCAAAATATTGAGGTGGGATCGAGAGGTGAAAATAATAACCATTCCGCCTGGCCAACAGGGAGAGGATCTGAACATCACAGTACGGCTCAAGGAAAAACAGTTAGGAGAGCCTGTATATGGTAATATCTCTGCCAGGGTAAAGGAGAAGATATCAGGCATTCCCATCCCCTATGCTCATGTCATGGGAAAGGGTTCTGACGAGTACCCGTTCCTGAGCTTTGAGGGTTTAACTGATAAAGGAGGATACTTCAATTCGACCGTTCAAGTTGGGACCTACGACATTACCGCTGAAAGCTCACTCGGTTCCGGAAAGAGAGATGGAGTGGCGGTATCGTTTGATGATGAGACTGCTCTTGAGATCGAACTTGAAAGAAGGAGCTTTGAAAACAAGCTACATGAGATCGGATTAATGCTCATGGATCCCGAAGGGAATCCAGTTCCACATCAACCTATTACCTTCACTCCGATAGAATCGGGAGTCGGTATATCCACCGGTTCCAATGATGAAGGCATCGTAAGGGCCTCCTTGCCCTTTGGAGAATATATATTGGATAATATCAATAATTTCAGATATTTTTCGTTGAATCGTCCAAAATGGGTTATACCGGAGATGACGAGGATATCCGTAACCGAAGAAGGAGAACTTGGACCGTTGACGGTCTATCCTGCAAACTCTCTGAATGAGATCTCCGGAACTGTTAAAGAGTTGGGAACCGGAAAGACCCTTCCGTTCAAGATGATAGAGGCCTCATCAGAGGATGACGAAGGGGTCCTTCTCTTCAAAGAGACTTCTGGATCTCAACCTGACGGCTACTACAGGACCTGGGGGACGGGTCTGGTTGAGATCTCATCCGAATCGGAGGGATACTTCCCCCACAAGGAGATCCTTGATCTTCATACCAGATCCACAAAGATACACGATATTGTAATGGAACCCATGCTGGACCATTCGACATGGATCAATGGAACCATCGTGGATTCAAATGACGAACCCATCAAGGGTGAAGTTCAGATAATTGATATTGACCGTAACGATTTCATTGTTAACACCAATTCAACCTCCCTCGATGGCAGATTCTCAATGAGCACCTATCCGGGGAGATTCCGAATTGAATATTCCAACCTCACATTGGAAAATCAAATTTACATTGATGTCTCCTCTGACGGTTTGAATGATTTGAAATTGATCTTACTCCCCCTTACAACAATTACAGGAGTGGTTTCAAACTGGTCAGGTGAACCCATTCAGAATGTCAAAGTGGAGTTGCTGCAAATTGGAAGCGAGATCAATGTTTCTTTGGAGGAAATAATGACTGATAAGAATAGAGGCTTCACCTTCCAGGTCGAAGCAGGGACCTATATGGTTGGAATAGAAGGGAGCGATCTCCTTGATGGGTGGAATTCCGGTCTTCTTATCGCCACAGGTTGGAACAAATTCGATCTTAACATAGGACTTTCCAACAGGACCACATCCACCGTTACCGGGACCGTATTCTATGATGGAGGACCTTTTTCGGGTGGGATCTCCGGATCGAAGGTCAAGCTCTTGAATGAATTGGGGAATATCGTTGGGATCAAGGACTCCGATCTATCTGGCAACTTCAGGTTCGAGAAAGTTCCACATGGATCGGGATACAGATTGGAGGCAGAGCCTCCCTTGGATCTGAAAGGGCTTGAACGGACCTACAGGTCGGGACTTTTCTCGAATTCTATGATCTCCTTTGAGGTTTCCGGTATGGGGATCTTCAAAGATATCTACCTGCCTTATTTCGAGTTCACCCCCCCGGGTTACTTCAACATCACAAATGTTTCCCCTACCGGTGCTGGTATATTCGTTGATGAACCGATAAGGATGAGTTTCTCATCACCGATTAACAGGACCTCTCTTGCAGAAAACTTACACATAATGCCCGAAGTTAACAATCTCACCTATATCTTCGATCCAGTCGGAAAATCCATTGAGGTCCATCATGATCCATTCGACCCCGTTACAGGTTATTCCATCTCGGTCTCGACCGATCTCCTTTCAATGGGGGATCTTAAACTGTGGGGCAACGGTCCCTTTTTGTTTAATTTCACCACAGGATCGGAAAAGGGAGCATGGAGGATCACCGCATCCTTTGTCGATGTTGATACTGATAAGGAATGGAACATAACTGCAATAGGGCCAAAGGACCAGGAAGTTTACATCGTCATAGAAGGGGTCGGATCCTTCCCCCTCGAGGAAGGATACCGATCCGAGAACTCATCCGAATACACCATTTCGATAGATGGTGAAAATTTTGAATGGAATACTACCTATGCCTATCACTTCTCAAGCATCGAGGATGGACCGGATATGGCAGTGGAGTTCTCCGGATGGATCCGAACCCTCGACGGACCCGTTTATAAAACTCCGGAATGGAAGGTCCATTCAACCGATGTTCTGTTGAAGGATGATGGAGACCTCCATGTCATAGTAAATGCAAACGAGAACCTTACGATATTCATAGTTATATACGGAATAGGATCCTTCCTCCTCGACCAGATCGAGCTTGGATCATACAAGAGCACGATACCGGGATCTAATTTTGAAAAAGGGAAGAGATATGAATTCCACTTTTCTGATTCCGAGGACGGAGAGGACCTGGCACCTTCTCAAAAAGGCTCCTTTAAGACAAAGGACAAAGAGAAAGAAGGGACCTCATTGCTACCATTCCTTCTAATCGGTCTTGCTTTGATATGTTTGATCATAGGAATTTCCATAATGGTCGTCTGGATCTCCAGACGATCTGGTAAGGAAGAGATCGAAGGCTTCGAGGAATGAGTGGACCTTAGAGCCTTCCCTGGGCCTTCAACTCATCAAGGTACAACTTGATCTTCTCTTTCAGGTCCGGGTCCAGAAGAGCGACCTGAAGGTTGGCCTTCAGCCAATCGCTGACAGATCCTATATCGACCCTTAGGCCTTGAACGACCATTCCGTATAATCCCTTTGTATCGATATAATTTGCAAGGGAATCGGTAAGCTGGAGCTCTCCTCCGTGACCGGTCTGGGATCCTCTGAGCCAGGTGAAGATATCATGGTCAAGAATATACCGTCCCATCACGGCCATCCTTGAGGGGGCCTCCTCTTTCTTGGGTTTCTCCACGATCTTCGTGAGCTTGAAAAGACCTGGACTTACTTCCTCACCAAGCTCAACAATCCCGTATCTCTCCACATGGTCCTCGGGAACCTCCTCCAGTGCAATGACAGGGGCCTTCACCTTGAGATGGGCCTCCCATAGTTGCTTGATGGCCGGTATCTCGGATATTATGATATCATCACCCAGAAGGACTGCGAAGGCCTCGTTCCCGACATATGTCTCTGAGCAAAGGACCGCATCTCCCAAGCCCCTCTGGTGCTTCTGTCTGAGGTAGAAAAGGTCAGCGAGTCCCTCGATCTTCTCCAGCTCTCTCAAAGCTTCCTCCTTTCCCTTGCTCTTCAGAAGCTCCCTCAGTTCAAGGTTCCTGTCGAAATGGTCCTCCATCACCTTCTTGTTCCTGTTGGTGATTATGAGTATCTGATCGAACCCACCATGGGAAGCTTCTTCCACCACATACTGGATCGCAGGTTTGTTGAGGATGGGCATCATTTCCTTTGGTTGTGACTTGGTAATGGGGAGCAGTCTGGTCCCGAGACCTGCTGCCGGAATGACGGCTTTCATGAATGTCCTCCTGGGCCGATGAAGGGAGACTGTATAGAAAAAACCTTTTATTCGGCATCCTCAAGGGTCCGATCCAGAGTACCACCGTGGGACGACACTGCCTTAGAGATAGATCCCACCCAGCGCTCCTCAAGACCGCAATCTATCAATGCCTCGTTATCGGTGTAAACAACATGCATCTGAGAAGAGACCTTCCTGATGGTATTGAGGATCTCCTTGCTGATCCTTTCAACAGGGATCCTGATGGCAACATCCACCAATGGGGGAAGTAATGTGACTATTGCTTCCTGGAGTTCTTCTATTCCCAACCCTTTCAGGGCCGAAATACTTTCCCAACCATCCAGCATGGAAGCCGTTTCCTCATCCAGGTCCCTCTCAGGATCGAACCGTTCGCCCTCCGGTTCCCTGTCGACCTTGTTCATGACCAGTATTATCTTCCCCCTGCAGTTTCCCTTCCTGAGGATATCCATAGACTCCCTGACCTTCCCGTAAGCTTTTTCGCTATCCTCTGAAACGTCCAGAAGGAGGAGGACAATATCGGCTTCGAACACTTCCTCCAGTGTGGACATGAACCCTTCCACAAGCCAGGGTGGCAGGTCCCTGATGAATCCAACGGTATCGGTGATTATGCAGTCCCTTTTTCCCTTCATCCTTCTTGTGGAGGTGGCAATGGTCGTGAACATCCTGTCGGCTGTTTCTACGGATTTATCCGTTATCCTGGTGTCGGTCAAAGCATTCATTAGGGTCGACTTTCCCGCATTCGTATAACCCGCAACTGCAACGAGGTGAAGGCCCCTTCTCTTACGGAGGGATCTGGTCATTCCTCTTCGCTTCCTCTGTATCCTTAGCTGTTCCTTGATATGGGCCATCCTTTTGGTGGCCATCTCGTAATAGTAGTCAACACGATATTCGCCCCCTGAAAGGAATCCGGGTCTGTCGGACAGAGTTCCCTGGTGGATGTATTCCTTCAGTATGGGGAGCTGGTACCTAAGATCCGCCAGTTCCACCTGGAGGCGGGCCTCGGGGCTGGTCGCCCTCGATCTGAATAGTTCGAGTACAAGGCGGATCCTGTCCACCACCTGAAATCCGGTGACCTTCCCCATCTTGAATACTTGTGACGGATCGAGGTCCACAGGTGTTATCAGGTATTCGACACCCTCAAGTTCCTTCAGTTCCAAGAGCTTCCCTGGACCGATATAGGACACTGTCTCGGGTTGCCTTCTGTTCTGACGGACCTCAGAGATAAGATCGTATCCTGCTGATAGGCAGAGCTCCCTTGTCTCGTCAACTCTACCATCATCTGCTGATATCCAGACCAGGACGGCTTTCTTGTGAATGGATGAAGGAACCTCCATATGCGGTCCATAGAACAAGGTCTATTCAATACTAATCATTATAAATGAAGTCCGATCAAAGGCATCGGACTTCAGACGTACAAATCCCCCTACCCAAAACCCTCGGACGAACCTCTCAGATCTTGTTATTAATCATATAAATACAAATGTCTGAATACTGTGATTTTCCCATATGGAATAAAGAGCATAGGGGCCCCATTTTCCCCCGAAAATTAGTCGGGGCCCCTATAGAGTGCATCCCATCAAAGATCCCATTTCTGGTCTTTCTCCACTACTGCTTGAGCATGTTCTTGTATTGTTGATCCAGGATATCCTTGGCTTTCAGGTCGGCCCCCATCTCTGTCAGGAGCTCTCTCCTTGCCACTATTTCCTTGATATCCACATTTTCCATTCCGTTGCGGATCAATTCACGGATCCCCAGTTCCCTCGAAACGAAATGGTCCATAGAAACGAGCAGGTCAACTGCGGTGAGCATGGTATCGGGAAGTTTTATAGAAACGGATCCATCTTCCTCGTTCGGAACCGAAAGCATAGCATCTATTGAGCTCCTGATAGCCTCGGAACGGTTCTTGAAGGTACCCTGTTCCACCAGGAAATCCAATGCGGATGCTTGCTCGGGAGTGAGCCTGATTGTCACCTTGTCCGCTTTCTCCATTCCATGCCCTCAAAGAGTAAGACGATTCTTCCTAAATGTCCGACATATATTTATAAATGTCGGGCAAAAACCATCTAATGTAGTACATCAATTATTTGATGGCATACAAACCGATCACCGGTCTTTACTTTTGGTGCACCCCTGGCAAAGATAAAAACATAACCTCTTCGTTGGCGGAACGATGGCAGAGGTAGCCCAGAGGCTCATGAGATATTCGAAGTTCCCCTCCCCGGAAGCTGTCCATATCCTGGAGATGTCACCAAGGATCATGGATAGTCTGGAAGATGCCCTCAGAAAGGGAGCTGATCTTCCAATGGTCATAGGCCCTGATGAGATCGAGCAGTTCAACAACGGTCATGTTACAACAGAAAGGATCAAGGATGCTGGACAACATCTTTCTTCGATAGGATCTGGAAAGGGAGAGATAACACCGGAAAAGGACCATCAGAAAATGAAGCATTCGACACCTAAAAAGGAGATATCCCCTGGAGGGGAGATCGAAAGGATATCAAAAACAGTATCGGGGCATCTCAAGATGACCGGGATCGATCTTCCAGGAGCGGGGAGCGATGGTATACCTTTGGCAAAACAGCTCGATTCTGATTTTAAGATCATCAAGGACCCATCCGAGACAATGGGATCTCATGGAAAGATCGATGATTTCAAGAAGCTCTTCCAGAGCAGGTATAGAAAGCTCAAGTCATTGCTCGTAACGCAATACGGGGACCTATCCCCATGTGAAAGCATAGGGAGTTTGTCTGGAGCAGATGATTCCGTTAGATTCGTCGGAATAGTCAATGATTCAAGAACGACCAAGAACGGACACACCATTCTCGAGCTGGAGGACCCCTCAGGCAGTATTCGAGCACTGATATCAAAGAACAAGAAGGACCTCATGTCCATCAGACTTGTCAGCGATGAGGTGGTCGGTGTGGTGGGGAAGTACAAGGCAGGTGATGGAAGAGGAGGGCCGATAGTATTCATCGATGCACTCTTCAAGGTTGACATACCAGGATTCCACAGAAGGAGGATCTCTGAAGACAAGGGACTGCTTGCGGCCTTTACCTCTGATATCCACATCGGATCCCGTATGTATCTTGAAAAGGAATGGACCGCGATGGTTAAATGGTTAAATGGAAAACAAGGGGGTTCCCTGAAAGCTTCAGATGGTAATCGGGTCAAGTACCTGGTGGTCGCAGGGGACCTTGTAGATGGCATCGGGATCTACCCGGACCAGGACAGGGACCTTATTTATCCCGATATCACAAGACAATATGATGCCCTGGCAGAATCGCTATCCCTGATACCGGACCATATAGAGATAATACTGATGCCAGGCAACCATGATGCGGTCCGCATTGCCGAACCGCAGCCTCCTCTACCAAAGGAATTCCAGGACCTGTTCTCCAACTCTAACATCAGGTTCCTCTCAAATCCAACGAACTTTTCCATTTCCGGAGTTTCGGTAGCAGGATACCACGGAAAATCCATTGATGACATGGTCACGATCTTCAAAGATGTCACATATGAAAACCCAATACCTGGAATGAAGGAGATGCTAAGATCGAGGCATTATGCTCCATCCTATGGTATGAGAAACCAGCTGGCACCGGAAGAGGAGGACCACCTTGTGATAGAGGAGGTTCCGGATATCTTCGTTTCAGGTCACGTTCATAGGTTCGGTCTTGATAATTTCAAAGGTGTCCAGATGATCGAGGGGTCGACATGGCAGTCCCAGACTCCGTTCCAGAAGATGATGAACCTGCAACCCCAACCTGCAAAGCTGGGTATCGTTGAACTGGATTCCCCGAATAAGATGTATACCTGGGAGATCATCTGAGACCTGCAAGTCTTATCATCAATGCCTTCTGTGCATGCATCCTGTTCTCGGCTTCCTGGAATACAACTGACCTGGAGGAATCCATGACCTCATCGGTGACCTCCTGCCCCCTGTGAGCAGGAAGACAGTGCATGAAGATCGAGTCCGGCTTTGCCCGGTTCATCAATTCCATGTTGACCTGATATCCATCGAATGCCCTCAATCTTTTCTCCATCTCAGCTTCATCCCCCATTGAGACCCATGTATCGGAATAAATGACATCCGCTCCGGTCACAGCTTCCTTCGGGTCCCTGAAGATCTCAATTATTGAACCGTTCTTGGCCGCGATCCCTTTTGCTTTTTCCATGATCTCCATATCAGGATCGTAACCTTCGGGAACTGCAGCCCGGAGGTTCATACCAAGAATTGCTGCTCCAAGTGCAAGTGAATGGAGAACATTGTTTCCGTCCCCCACCCAGGCAAGGACCTTTCCTTTTAGCTCACCCTTTACTTCGGTCATGGTCATGAAGTCCGCCACCGCCTGACATGGATGCTCCATATTATCCAGACCGTTGATCACAGGGACTTCAGCATGCAATGCAAGCTGTTTGACGTTCTTGCTATCGAAAGCTCTGTACATAATAACATCAGCGAATCTGGAGAGGACCTTGGCAACATCATAAACGCTTTCCCTCTTCCCAACCTGGATCTCACTGGGAGATAGGTAAAGGGCATTCCCACCCATCTGGGAAAATCCTACCTCGAATGAAACTCTTGTACGAAGTGATGGTTTCTCGAATATCATTGCAAGGGTCTTTCCTTTGAAAGCTATGTTCTCCAATCCTTCCTTGCTCTCCCCTTTCATGACAATTGCAAGGTCGATTATACCTTCGAGTTCATCTATGATATCCATCATTCCAAGGAGGTCCCGTTTCATGGTTTCATCTCCATCTGAGCCCTTATTTGACCCCTTGATATATAGGTTTCCTGCCTATTATACAACTAACTCAAGAAGTTTTAATAACTTTGAGGTAGCTTACCATTTGTTGTATGGATCATCGCCCCATACAACTCGCTATACGAACTTCGTTGCAGGGGAGTAGCTGTTTCTTAGGTGTATCACTCCAATATGCTGAACAATCCTCTCTTCCGAGACCCCTGCAACACTCTTTTTGGATGACAATTATATCTTATCGGGCCGATATGGGAAGCGGACATGGATATAAACGAGATGATCAGAATAGCGGTCCAAATACTTGAACGTGCAGATTTCATCATCTCCAGGATAAAGGGTGTATCGGAGATGAGCTTCGATCTGGCCGCAAGAAGGGATGACCAGCTTCTACTTATCAAGATCATCAGGGAACGATCAATGGTCAGACCTGCAGTGGCATCAGAGATGAAGGTTCTGGCCAGCGTCCTTTCCGCATCACCCCTTGTTCTCATTCCAACCTCGATGGTATCAAAGGAGCAAGATGGCGTCTTGTACATCACCCATGGCATACCGTTGATGACCTTGGATACATTCAGAGAACATCTCTTGGAGGATGTCCCCCCATTGGTTTATTACAGTTCCGGAGGGCACTTTGTCACCATGGATGGAAGCAGGATGAGGGACATAAGGGAATCCATGGGCATCTCTCTGGGATCCATCTCAAAGTCCGTCGGTGTCTCGAGAAGAGCTGTCCAGATGTACGAATCAGGAATGGGAGTGGACCTTGATACTGCAATGAGGATAGAGGATCTTCTTGGAGTTCCACTTGTTCTCCCCTTAGACCCCTTTTCGAGGAGTGGGGATCTCCAGGATATAAGGGAGAACATGTCCGATGGAGACTCCGATTGCATGGAGGTCCTCGACCACCTGGGATCACTGGGAATGGAGGTAATAAGGACAACAAGATGCCCCTTTGACGCACTTGCGAAGAAGGATAAGGACCTACTGATGACTTCAATGGGGACCGAGGAAAGGTCCATGATGGAGGCTGGATCGACCCTTTCATCACTTACCAGGGTAACTGGGAACGAATCATTCCTTGTTGCTACAGGTCCTCTGAGGGGGAGGTCGATCGGTGGTACACCGGTCCTTACGATCAAGGATGTAAAGGGGACCGATGATATCGAAGATCTTCTAGAACTTATCAGAAAGAGAAGAAAAGGGTCGATCGACTAAATTAGCCAGTATTATCTCTGAACGGCCAACTTTTAAATATCACAGCCATTACTAGAAGTAGGATGGACTTCAGTCGGGGGACAATCTGCTTCCTTGCGATACTATTAATGGTCGCACAGGCTGTCATCAACCATGGAGCCCAGGCTTTGGATGAGGCAGGTTCCAACATTTACATAACCAGCGACTCTACCTTATCTACGTCCCCGTTCGTAAGGTCAGGATCAGGGACCCAGCTTTCACCCTATATCATATCAGATTGGGATATGGACGATAAATACATCAGGATAGAGAACACGGCATCATACCTGGTCATAAGAAACATAACTTTCTCAGCCCAAACTTCCTGGGCCTTCTACCTTGCTAACGCTGACAACATCGTTGTAAGGAACGTAACAAGCACAGGTAGAGGGAGATTCCTCTATACCTCTGCTTGCTCGAATATTCTCTTTGACAAATGCAATGTCACAGCTATCCCCACTCAGACATATGTCGTCCAGGTCTTGAACGGCATGGACTTCACGATCTCCAACAGCAGGTTTGTGAATGCCTCCTCATCAACTGCCTCGATATATTATGATAATCAGGGGACAGGCCAGAGGTTCCTCAGTAATTACCTGGAAGGGATACCTTTGGTAGATGAGAATTTCCGGACGGACGGATACATCTACAACTCCACATTCATCGATTCCCCTGTCACTCTATCATACGGGGTGCAGGGAAGCCGCGTCTCGAAATGTGATTTTAATTCCCCTGGACAGAATGCATTGACACTTTCAAACTGCAGGTACATGAAGATAGATGAGAACCGTTTTCATGGTGCTAGTGGGATCTACTTCTCGGTTGCCCAATGGACCACTGGCTCTACATTAGGGGATATCAATGGTAATATATTCGAGTCATGCAATAATGGAATTCTCTCCACCTCTACTCCCACAAATGTTTATACCTCGAGGTGGAATGTTTTTAACAATTACTTCGGAAACTGCTCAAATTATGCTATAGAGTGGGGAAGAGGGCTGAACAATGATATCTGGAACAATATCTTCTTCCATAACAAAGGAACCGATAATTCATCCGCCGGATCCCAATGCGATCAGCTGAATTACGGCTCCAACATGAACAGGTGGACCGTTGATGGCGAGGGGAACTTCTGGGCCAATCACAGGACGCCTGATGAGAATACCGATGGGATCGTGGATGATCCGTATATAATCTCAACAGGAGGATCGGATGACAGACCATACACGAATCCATATTTCGATACGAACCCCCCCTCGATCCAGATCACAGCACCAACAGACCTCTACCCTGAGAGATCCTATATCACAATATATTGGCAGGCAGATGATATCGGATCAGGAATAGAAAGAATCGATCTGAGGATCGATACAGGCCAATGGATCGATATGACAGGACGGACCTTCAAGTCCATCTTCCTCAAGGAAGGAAACCATTTCGTTGATGTCCGGGCAACCGACAGGGCCGGTTTCATCAATATTTCCAGAAGGCAATACATCCTGGGAGATACGGTTGATGTTATTGACCTGATATCTCCGATGAACAATGAATATATTCCCCGATCCGAGATAGATATAGAATGGTCATTAGCAGAGTATTTTTCCACTTCTAATCAGACCATTGTACTTGACGGATATCCTCATTACCTGAACATCAATCAAAGGGTCTTCAGACCGGTCCTCCAAGAGGGACCTCATTCCTTCCAGTTGCACTGTAAGGACCTGGGAGGATTGACAGTTAGCAGGTCTGGGAATTTCACTGTGGACCTTACCGACCCGGAGGTAGAGATCCTATCTCCCCAGGATGGTTCTTCCCTCTCAAACACTCTTGTTTCCATCAATTACAATGTATCCGACAATCTGGCTCTGGGTGCATTGCAGACAAGATTGGATGGCGGGAACTGGACAGACCAGAACCTGGATTCCAAGTTGTTCCCAGCCCTTCTTGATCATGGGATCCATTCCGTAGAGGTCCGAGGGATTGACCTTTCTGGTAGACAGACAACCCAAGATGTCACCTTCACAATAGGGGCCACACCACTTCTACGTATCCTGTCCCCACCAAACGGTACTTCAACGAATGAAGACCAAATCACTTTTAAATGGACCTATTCCGGTCCTTTCAGTTGGGATGTTGCCCTTCTCAGAGTGGGCATCGCCGGGGAATTCATGGATATTCAAGGTGAAGAAGAGGTTGAGATCGACCTTGATAGGGAAGGTGAATACGAAATCATCCTTCGTCTTGTGGATGGTTTTGAGAATTTCATCGAATCGAAAATTATCATTTTCAAGGATACCACTGCACCTGTTGCCGGTTTCATATTTCCCCAGGATGGAAGCTATGTTGGAAGCAGAATCGTTCCATTGTCATGGAAGGGGACGGAAAATAATGGACTGCCGATCTCTGGATATAAATTAAGTGTGGATGGAGGCCCCTGGATGGATATGGGTCTCGATGAGGAGAATGAACTGACACTTACCGAAGGAGCCCACACTGCAGCCTTGAGGGCCATCGATCTGGCTGGAAATGTTGGGGAGAAAACCATTTCCTTCATCGTGGATGTCACACCTCCAGAGGCAGGTTTCACCTCCCCGATCAATGGGACCATTCTTACAGATTCGCTGGTGGATTTCATCTTCTCGGCAAATGATGGTGGGGGACTTCTGAGTCTGGATATCTCCATCGATGAGCGGATCAACCTATCTGTTCTTGGCACAAATCAAAGGTCGATCACAATTGGAACAGACGGTTTACACATTGTAAAGATGATCGCAGTTGATAAAGCTGGCAATTCTGCTGTATCTGAACTGCACCTTATCGTGGATATGATCGAACCCTACATTGAATGGATCATTGAACCTACCGGTTACTCATCGTTGAAGAATTTCACACTTTCCTGGAATATTACAGAGGAATTGGGTCTTTCCACACTCTATCTTACCGTTGACGGATCGATCTTCGATCTGGACATCGGGGATAGAGAAGCTACATTGGACCTGGAGGAAGGGACACACATCATATCGATCACTGCCGTTGACCTGGCAGGATGGAGGACAGAACTTTCCTCATCGGACCAGATCGAGATCGACCTGACCCCTCCCATTGTCCAGGTGGATGGTTACAACTCAAAGGTCGAGGGGAACTCAGTTAAGATTCACTGGTCAACTACGGATGGAGATGGATCTGGAATTGGGACGGCATTGATATTATTGGATGGGGGTGAATTCGAGACAGTCCAATCAGAAGGTATGGATGAATTCACCTTCGAGGGTCTCTCTGTGGGAGAACACAAGGTCACAATAAGGATCATTGACAGGGCAGGAAATTTCAGGGATGTTGATTGGGGATTCGAAGTTGTGATTGAAGAGGAGGGGGGAGATGGCAAAGATGAGCCTACTGATCCGATCCCAATAATTCTTGGAGCCCTTGGAGCGTTCATCATTTTCCTTGTGATAGTTGTGGCAATCGTTCTAAGAAGAAGGAGAAAGGAAGAAGAAAAGATCAATGAGGCGAGAAAAGGACGACTCCACAAACCCCAGAGCGTAAGCATCGGCCTATCAGGCCAAAGACAATCCAGATCTCTGCCTCCGGAAGCAAAACTTGTGGATGACCTCCCACCCACTAAGATCCATCAGAAGGTCGAAGAAACGAAAACAGGATCCGGGTATATCAGGCCTAAGAAAATGAAGGGGAAGAAACCAGGCAGGGTCATTGAGGAAAAAAAGAAAGAGGAAAAGATACCCTCCTTTATGGTCAGTAAAGATGACAGGAAAGAGGATAAGAATCCCTTTTTCATGACCAGGGAAGAGAAAGAGGATGAGGAATTCTTCGACAGGAAGGAGAAGGAAAAAATGGGCCGTCCCACATTCGATGAAGGACCCACATTCGAAGAACCTCTATGGGATGATGGAAAGGACAAGGTTAAGGAGGAAACATTCTGGAACTCTCCAGATCAGGATGTTCAGGAACCTATAGATGAAGAATATATCGATGAGGAGGAAGAAGTGGAAGAACCCATATGGGATTCTCCTGACCAAGATGCCCAGGAGCCCGTCGATGAGGAAGATATAGATGAGGAGATTGAGGCAGATGAACCTGTCTGGGATTCTCCTGACCAGGATGAACAGGAGCCCATTGATGAGGAAGATATAGATGAAGAGATTGAGGCAGATGAACCTGTCTGGGATTCTCCTGACCAGGATGCCCAAGAGCCCTCTTCTGAAGAAGAGACCGTCATAAGTGAGGAAAGAAGCGATTCCACTGAAGAGGATATCGAATGGGATGAAGCTTCCGATGACGAGGAGGAAGATGTCGTTGTATTCGATACTGATGACGACATAGAGGAGATGGAAGAATTAGAGGACCTCGAGGAGATGGATGATGAAGATGAGATGGTCCTTGATGAGGCCGAGGATGAGGAACTCGATGAGTGGGATTGAAGCTTCTATGAAGATCTGAAAGGATTATTATAGGTGCTAGCGGTCCAGGCCCCGATGTCCAAGACAAACAAGGGATCGAATAAGAACAGGAAACGTATGACACCTGCCATTATTCGCCTTGTTGTAAGGGATTATCTTCTGATGACCCTCGGTTGTGCCATAATGTCCCTGGGACTCCTGTGGTTCCTGGAACCCTACCAGGTGACAGCTGGCGGTGTTTCAGGAATATCGATCGTTCTGAAGAATACTCTGAACCTTCCACTTGGATTGACCATGCTTGCCATGAACGTTCCTCTCTTCCTGGTCAGCCTCAAGGTCCTTGGGAGAAGGTTTGGAATAAGGACCCTTTTTGGTTTCGTGATGTTCTCGGTCATGGTAGATTTCATTGACCAGATCATCTATGGCATCCTCCTGGATTCACAACCCTATCTACTAAGTGATCCATCCAATATCGATGTCCTGAAGGACCTTGACCCTCTGCTTGCGGCGATCTTCGGTGGATTACTTTTAGGAGCAGGTTTAGGATTGGTATTCAGAGCACAGGGATCCACTGGAGGATCCGACATCATAGCCCAGATGGCAGTGAAATACAAGATAAGTACTGCTGGACAGGCATTCATGGTCTTTGATTTCCTGGTCATCTCTTTCGGCGCTGTTGTATTCGGCAATATAGGCTATGCTCTGATCGGTTTCGTGGCATTGTTCGTGTCATCAAAAACGGTCGACATCCTTGTGGAAGGGCTTGGAAACACAAAAGGCCTCTACATTATCTCGGATGAGTGGAGGACAATCAAGGACAGGATCCTTGATGAGATCGATAGAGGGGTTACGGTCCTCCACGGTGAGGGGGGGTTTTCAGGTAATGACAAAGAGATCCTCTTCTGCGTTGTCACCAGAAGGTCAGTTTACAAGGTCAGGCAGATAGTCGTTGATGAGGACCCCAAGGCCTTCATGGTCGTATCCGACCTGCATGAGGTCTATGGTCTGGGATTCAAACCTCAGAGAGAGGTTGAGACACCTCTTTGACCATCTCTCCACCCAATCAAAAACGATATAATCGATCATCGACCTCAGAGGGCAATATGAGGGTGGAGGTACGGGAAAGGCCCTATGATCTTTATACCGTTCTTGCAGCCTCGACCCTCCTTGTTTTGATAATTGTCGTCAACGAGATCTCCGGGCTGGAGATACAGGCCTTAAGGGTCATCCTTGGACTGCCATTCATCCTGTTCATTCCCGGTTACGTCCTTATCTCAGCTCTCTATCCGGAGAAGAAGAGATATTTCAACAGGGACGGATCCCCCATTTCAAAGGAGGAATGGGAGAGACTTGTGGAGGATAAGGACGAAGGTGATGAGGGGTCCAAAGATGATGAATTGCCTGACGGCAAGGGACTTGACGGACTTGAAAGACTGGCCCTCTCCCTCGGACTATCGATTGCCATCACTCCTTTGATCGGTCTGGTCCTGAACTACACTTACGATTGGGATCCAGATCATCTGGGGATCAGACTCCTTCCGGTCCTGTTTTCCGTATATGCTTTCATCCTGATCACAGGGATCGCCGCCGTGGTCCGCAGAAACAAGGTCCCCCTGGAGGACCGCTTCGAGATCGTGATCGACATAACTATACCAAAGGATTATTCGACAATGGACAAGGTCCTAACCGTGGGGATCGTTGTGATGATGATCGCATCGGTCTCACTCCTGATCTATATCATTGTGGTGCCGAGAGAGGGAGAGGCTTTCACAGAATTCTATATACTGGGTCCTTCAGGAAAGGCAGAGGGATACCCCAGGAATATCCACATCCAGGAGGAGAAGTTCCTTCTGATAGGTGTGGGCAATCATGAACATAAGAGAACAAATTATACCCTGGTCCTGACCATAGATGGAAAGGCCGGCAATTCCACGGTGGATTCCCTTGACCATGTTACGATATCGAGGACCGCACAACCAAGTATGGAGATATCGGTGGGAGATGGAAAGACCCTGGAGATCCCATGTAATTTCTCCGTACTCGAAACAGGCGCCTACAAGATGAGGCTCCTCCTTTTCAGGAATGGAAAGGAATACAGGGACCTGCATATCTGGATCAAGGTTTTCTCTGCAAATGGATTGAAGAGATCTTCCTCCGGAGATGTCGAAATGTTCATAACAGGTCCGGGGGGGGATCCTTCGACCATACCCGGATCGATCACTTCTGGCCAGGTCCTTGAAATGGGGATCGGTGTGAGGAACCTCGGGAACGAACCTTTGGACATCGGTCTGTCACTCAGATCGGGTATTGGTGGATCGAGGACTGAGATCACTTCCATGAACGGGACCATCATCCTGGAACATGGAAGGGAATACCTGTTCGAGATCCATGTGAATGCAACCTCTTCCCTGGATGTTCTTCCAGTCCATTTGCTGCTCCCTGACGGCGATGATCCCCTGTCGTTCTCATTTATTTTGGACGGGGAAACGGTCACCCTGACAAAGACCATCAAAGTGGGGGTATGATCTGTGGGGAGTCGATTCACCTATGTTAGCAGGACCATTGTCGGAGTGGTCGTCTTCATCTTTCTCTCAGCTTACATGTTCCAGAACACCTTAATGGCCCTTTCAGGAGCTTTCATCCTCCTCTATCTAGCTTACAGGAGAATGGAATTCCACTCCCTTGCAAGGAGGGTCGGCCTGGAGGTGGAAAGGAAGCTTCTTGAGGATGTGGTCCACAAGGACTCGGTTTCCGCAGTGAGATTAAAAGTTACAGCCAGGGAAACAATAGGAGTGAGGATCACAGAAAAACTTCATCAGAGCTTTGTACCCGGTTCGGGAGATAGGTTCCTTGAGGGTCTGGTCCACTCTGATCGTCCCCTATCAATGGTCTATTCAATGACGCCCATGGAGAGAGGATATCTCAAATTCCCACCACTGAAGGTCAGCATCAAAGAAGCAAGAGGGCTTTTCGAAAAAGATATGATCTTCCCGGTGGAGACCGAGGTATTCGTCAGAGCCTCGAAGAAGGACATCTCCATGGCCCGCCTGATGTCTAGGAGAAAGCAGTTCGAGATCACTGGACCTGCGAACCAGAGACATACACGAACCTACAGGGCGGACTTCAAATCCGTAAGGGAGTACATCCCCGGAGATAGGTTCAGGGACATTGACTGGAAGGCCATGTCCAGGTTGACGAGGATGATGACGAAGGAATTCGAACAGGAAACCAATCTTCCTACGATGATCATGGTGGACACCTCTCTCTCCATGAGGGAGGTTGTAAGACAGAGGTCCAAACTGGACCACACTATAGCCCTTGCATTACAGGTTGCTATAGTATTGAACTCCAATGGTCACCCGATCGGACTCATGACCTTTGACGAGAACAAGGTGATCGGGCATCTGTCCCCTGGCAAGTGTGAACTTGATGACATTGTCCTTGCCCTCTTCAAACTTCCAAATCCCGTGGAGACCGGGGATTACCCTGGATTGCCCATAAGTTCCATCCAGGAGCCAGTGGAAGGTGAAAAGGAGTTCCTATCCTCGATCGGACCATTCCTGGTCCAGGGGAAGCGGACAACATTTACACGGGACAGGACGACCGGGATCTTCGAGGCCATGAGGAACCTTGAAATGACAGAGGAATCCGGAATGTTGATCATAGTTATCTCGGATCTTGAAACGAACAGGACCTCATTTATCAGGTCCATGCAGATGGCTGCAAAAAGAAAGCACCGGGTGGTCCTGGTCTCACCATTCTCCTGGCCTTATCATACGGAATCCGAGGACCTGACAGCGGAAAAGCTTGAGAAGATCTACCTGGATTCTCAGGAGAAGCAGGGATTGATAAGGTCACTGAGGGCAGGTGGTGTGAAGGTAATAGATATCGGATCAAGGGAAAGGGGAGAGAAAGTCATATCCGGAATAAGGAGGTTGAGCCAATGATCAGATATCTGATAATACTCTATCTTGGCCTGGTTTCCGTAATACTTGTAGACCCCAATCCACTTTATGCCGTTCCCTTGGTCCTTGTTCTCATGTCCTTCATGTTCGATCTCAGGTGGTTGGGCATCCTTGGCATTCTGGGTTACTCATTGATCACCATCGGACGTCTGGGGGGGATTGACCTTACGGATATCTGGTCCCTTCTCTTATATACCATCCTTGTGATGGTCCCTATGGTGATCCTGTTGGAGATAGTGCTCTCCCCCTCCCCCTATAGATTAGAGAGGATATCGATTGCACCAATGATGATATCGATCGGGATGGGATCCGGATTGGTCCTGGTCCTTCTGGTCCTTTCAAGGATCCAGAGGATCGGTGTATATCTGAACTCCGATCCGGTCCTTCAGGTATTCATTCTGATGGCACTGTCAATATTTTTCTTCGGGCCTCCGCTCCTTGGAACAGGCCAGGGAGCCAGGATATCTGGTAAGGACACCACCGACCATTCTTAAATAAATACAAACGAATAAGTAAGAGAAGTTTATTCGGGCATCTCAATAGTGCGAGGTATCCCTCTTTCTAGAGGAACTGGCACTGTTGACCTCAGTATAGCAGGTGAGTTTAAATGGCTCGCAGGGCACGATCTAAAGGATCCCGGAATAGGACCGCAAGGGATAAAAAGGTCCAAAAGACCAATGTTGTCTCGGATCCTACAAAAACGACCATAGATACTGTCAAGAAGACGCCCCAGAGTCCAGGAAAGGAGAAGGAGGCCAAGAACGTTCCGAAAGCATCAAGGCTTTCCGAATGGTGGAGGCAGAACCAGAATACTGTCTTCATACTTCTCGGTATAATGATTATGGCCTTCTTCATAAGGGAGTATTTCTACTACAAGATCTCTTTTAATGCCTGGCCTCCCAATATCGTGGGAAATGATCCCTCATACCACAAGAGGGTCATTGACTTCGTTCAGGAGGATCTGCATCATATTCATGTGGACGGTCTTTTAAACTACCCTATCGCAAATGTCGATCCAAGACCACCTATATTCGACTGGTCCATTGCAATAATGGGATTTGTCATATCACCCCTATTCGGGTTCAATGTTGGTGCATCGACCTGGTATGTCTATCAGTTCGCCCCCACAATCTGGGGAGTCCTGACCCTTATCCCAGTCTATCTCCTTGGCAAGGAGGTATTCGGAAGGAAAGCAGGGCTCATGGCAGCCTTCCTGTTGGCCATCACCGCTTCACATATCGAACGGTCCACACTGGGGTTCACTGACCACGATTCTTTCGTAGTATTCCTTGTGGTCATCACCATGTTCTTCCTTTCGAAATCGTTCTCTGTCCAGAAGGAACGTAATTACATATCTGATTGGAGAAAACCAAACAGTGTGGTTCTTGGTTTCAGGACATTCCTTACCGAGAACAAGCAGGCAATGTACTATGCAGCCCTTACAGGTGTTACCATGGCTGCTATCTCCCTCACATGGGAGGGTTACGCCTACGTACTGGCCATACTTCTGATATTCTACCTTATTCAGTTGCTTCTACATAGGTTCAGGAACGAGGATTCCCTTGGAACGTTCATGGTAATGTACACAGCAATGGGTCTGGTCATATTGATCTCACTTCCATATTATTTCACCTTCTCCATTGCAACCTGGAGTCAGGGATTCTACATCTTCCTCGCCATGGCCATGCTGGGCCTATTCATAGTCCCTACGAGGGACATGCCCTGGTTGATCGTCATCCCGACATTGGGATTGTTCCTGGCAGCATCGTATGCCATTCTCAGTTTCGGGTTCCCTCAAACAGCTGACCTCCTGTTCACTGGCGGAGGTTATTTTGTCTCAAATAAATTGTACAATACCATCGCAGAAGCCCAAGCACCGGAACTATCAAGATTGGTTTTCACCTTCGGACCAGGAACCTTCTTCCTTGGACTTATCGGCGTGGTAATGGCATTCGTCAAGATACCCAAACTGATGAGAAAGGACTACATGGTCATTGTGATATGGACAGCAGTTGCCATATTCATGGCAATGTCCGCCACAAGGTTCAACATCAATGCCACTCCGGCATTCGCCCTCCTTGCGGGATGGGCCCTAGTTGAAGCTGTCAAATGGTTAAAAGCTGGTGATCTGGCCATTTTATACTCCATTATCGGAGTATTGATACTTCTGTTCGGTCTTGGTATCGTTTATGAGGGATGGTCCGGACCTGTCATCGGAAACTACATGCTGATATCCATCGGCGGAACCGTCCTGGTTTCCCTCGGGATCTTTGCATTCATGAAATACAGGAAGCGCAGGGAATGGTTCAAGTTCAGAAAGTTGATCGCAGGGATCACGGTCGGTTTCCTGATAATCATGCCTAATGTCTTCTTCGCAGTTGATGCCGCGATCCCCATCGAGAGCAAGGCCGATTTCGATCCTGACCTTGAATACCTCGGCTCTTTCGGGTCATCTCTTCACAGTGAATACTGGATGGATTCCTACCAGTGGCTTGCACAGCAGGACCTGATCAAGGATGGCGAATATCAGGACCCCGAGGATAGACCAGCCTTTATGAGTTGGTGGGACTACGGATTCGATGAACTGCTTCTTGGTAAACATCCCACTGCCGCTGATAACTTCCAGAACGGATATCAGTTCACAGGGTCCATGATAGCATCCCAGAATGAGACAGAGGCAATAGCCCTTATGTCCCTGAGACTCCTCGAGGGTGATTATTTCGGATGGGCGAATGGACGGCAGGCAAAATTCTCAGATGAAGTTTGGGATGTCCTTGTTGACCATCTGGGTTCCAATAAGAACTCCAGCTACTCTGCAGAGGCACTCAAGCATATTTTCAAAAGGCCCGGGAAATACATAGACCTTATCGACGAGAATCCAGATGTTTATGGAAAATACAAGGAGATCACGATCCCCAATGCCAGGTATGCAGCTGGAAGGGTTCTCCTTACCAATCTGGGTGAGGAAAGTGTGGTGGACCTCTATAAGGACCTTATCACGGTCACTGAGAAATCCTTGAGATATTTCGCAGTGGATTACAGGCTTTTCCCATTCAGTTCCACTAACACCGGTATCTTCTATGCACCTATCACGTTGGCAGATAAGAGTGTGGATGATTATCTGGAGTACAAAGTATATGCACAGGAAAATACCAGAGGATCCAACCAGGACCCGGTCTGGACCGATTATCCGGATAATCCTATCTCCATGGACAAGGCCGAGGAAGAGTCCAATAGACTGGGATACAAGTTCAGGATAACCAATTATGAGATGTTCTACACTGACCAGTTCTATAACTCCATGTTCTACAAGACCTATATCGGATGGGGCCCCGAGGATGTGGGCGCTGTGAACGATGGAAAGGCAGTTCCGTCGATATCCGGGGACCTACAAAGGATGCCTGCGATGCAGGGATGGAATATGAGCCACTTCAAACTGGTCTACAGGACAATGTACTACTCGACCAAGGATGATGGCAATGCAACATTCCCTGATGATTATGAGGCCATGAACTCCCCCGAAGCCCTGGACCGTTATTATGAGAAGGGCGGAGATATTAAATCTGGTCTTGGCCAGGGAACAAGCTACCTAAAATACTATCATGGGGCAACTCTGACTGGAAGAGTGAGAACCGAAAGGGGGATCGGAGTTCCAAATATCAGAGTGACCATTCTGGATGATTTCGGAATACCGCATGGTAGTGTCATTACAGGTCCAAATGGGCAGTATGATCTCCTTGCCCCTCCAGGAGATGTCACCATCGTGGTATCCACTGGAGAACTCGTGAATGAATATGACAAGCTCTACCAATTCCAGGTGGATCAATCCACCGGGCAACCGATGAACGCCATCAATACCACCTCGTTCAAGGTCTCGGATGACCTTGCAATGAGGATCGTTGATGATGGCAAGATGGAAAAGGACTTCGTTGTAAGCGGGGTCACCATGACAGGCAAGGTCTACTGGGACACCAATGATGATTCAAGTTACACAGATGGAACTGACACCCTCCTATCAAAGGGATCGATCACCTTTATCCACCAGGACCGTGAAACCCTTACCTACGGACCTTATGAACTTGATGAAACAGGTCAATACAGGTTCTCCGATCTTGTAGTTGGAACATACGATGTCCGCTACGATCTGGGAACCAAGTCAGAGACACTGCTTTCCAGCTTCATCATCGATACTCAGACAACTGGAACCAAGGATATCAGACTTGACCGTACCGAGATAAATGGTACGGTAAGGTACATCAATGGAGAGGTAGCTTCAAACACTACACTTATTCTCAAAGGTAAAGATGGTGGTAGGACAGAGATACCGGTTGATTCCCAGGGAGAATATTCCATTAAAGAGGTATTCCCAGGGATCTATGATCTGGTCTTTGACAGTGATCTATACTATCACACACCGATCAGCTTCTCCATTGGTCAAGCCGATTCCCTGACCTACAACATAACCCTCATTCCGGGTGGAAGTCTGACCGTCAGGACAAGATACCAGGGAGGCCAGGTATCTGGAAGCAACATTGGAAAACTTGTACCTGGTGCTGTTGTGTCTGTTATCCTTCGCAACAACTCTACCAATATTTGGACGGAGACCACCGATGCAAGCGGTGAAGCAAAGTTCTTCCTACCCATCGGAGATTACGACATTCAGGTCTACTCCATAGAGAGGGATTTTATCTATGCTTACATGGGAAAGCTATTCCTCTCTTGGAATGATGACTATCTGGTTGCTGCTTCCCTTGAACCCGGTTTCAGAGTTAGTGGAACCTTGACCAAGTTGGTGAATAACCCTCACAACTCCACTGAGATCAAGTTCATAAGGTCAAATAAGGGACTTATTGGACATTCCTTCTCGAACATCGGTGGTGAATATTCGATTTACCTCCCCAAAGACTCTTACAATGTGATATTTGATAATAGGACCACATCCAATGTCTCATATTACCACATGCAGCAACTGGAAGATCCGGGAGCTATAAACGATGTAGCACTTGACATCTGGACTCCCAAGACTGTGAATGTGAGTGGAAGGGTTTTCTGGGACAAGGATGGAAACGGCAGGTTCAGTGCGGATGTCGACCCTGAAGAATCCCCGAATCTTCCCATTGAATTGGGCCTTCAGGATATTGTTGTCCTCTTCAAATACCAGAATGGAACCATCAGGGCAAAGACCGATTCGGATGGTCTCTATTCACTTGAGGTACCTCCAGCGGATTACCAGATCGAGGTCCAGGTGGCAGGATATGATGATTTCACGCGTGACCTCACGGTGGAGGACACGGCCGAGAACGTCAACATGGGAATTAATGATATCAACCTCATGCTTTCTGCCAAGAACAGGATGGTGGAACTGGATGTGTTCTACAGCTATTATGGAAAGGATGAGATCAAGAATATCTCCTTAAATGAATTCGAGGTAAGGCTGATATCCGGTGAGGCACACCTTGGTGATCAACAGTGGAGCTACATAACAGATGAGGATGGCAAGGTCTACCTTGAGGCCATCCCTGGCGAATACATTCTCCAGGGTGGAGATGATTACTACTCCAATGGTCTGAAACATCTTATCTCCCTTAACCAGATCATCAACATTGAACCAGGCCAGGACACCCAAATACTGTTGCTTAAAACAGACCATCTGATAGAGATGAAGGGTACCTTCTTCCTTACTGAAAATGAACTTAAAAGATATCCTGCAGAGATGTCGGTAAACCTTCTACCCATCAAGGGAGAAAGGATCACACTGGAATCTTATACCACAGATTTCAATGGAAGGTTCCAATTCACAGTACCACTGGGAGATTATATCCTGGAAGCCCATAGGGATAGGATCGTAGCCCATTACATGTTCTGGGATGTGGTCTCATTTGATAACGACCTTGGCGAGGACATATACGAGATGGACGAAGCTATTTCCGTCGAGGGCGACATAGTACCAGCCTTTGATAATGTGAAGGACTCGAACATATTTTTCGAGGATGAAAGTGGTCGTTGGATATCCACTGGCATCGGTGCTTCCGGCCATTTCTCACTGTTCCTCTTCCCTGGTGATTACAATGTGATCTACAGTTTCCAGACAGAGGAGAACTCCGGGAATGGGGGTTACCTGATACAATACCTCTATGATGAGAATATCTCGATCCCTGAACCTGTATACGGACTCGAGATCGAACCGGAGAAGTACCTGGGACTTCAAGGTGCCGTATATCATGACATCAATGACGATAAGACGATCCAGGAAAACGAAAGGATCCCATTCGCCAATATCACCCTCAATCCATTGAACAACGACCTTCCACCTCTGAAGGTCATAGCCAATGAAGCAGGTGATTACAACGCTCTGGTCCCCTTGGACAGAATAGAGGTCACGGTGAACATCGAAGGATATCAATCCCTGCCAAGGGAGGACCTTAGGTTCTTCGATCTTCTGGATGATCCTCTTGCATTCAGGGATATTGCAGTCCTTCCCAATGAAATTACGGTCGAAGGGACCCTTTTCTTTGATCAGAACAGGGATGAGGTCGCAGATGAAGATGAAAATGGATTTTCCGGTATGGACCTAACCTTTACGGAGGATGACGGGTCCAAGTATTTCGTCACCACCGGATCCGATGGATCCTTCTCATTGCAGCTCCCTATCGGATACTATGATGTTTACGGGCTCAAGTATTCCGGAGGTCAACCAGTTGCAGGTTATCTAAACGAGATCAATGTTGACATGGGAGAGGATCTCCTGGATCAGCAGTGGTTCGCAGTTGGAGCCGGAAGGTACACTGGATCCGTTTTCTTCAGGGACACTGATGGAACGATCAATTACCAGATCCCAGGAGGAGAGGGCGAGATCGAATTCTATGCCGAGGGTAGAGGACCGATCGTCACAAGTTACAAGGGTAACACATTCAGGGTGGATCTTCCCTACTACGATTACAGAACAACTTCATCTATGGTCTCATTTGAATATGGAATGGATATGACCTACCGTATCTCTTCCATTGTCACTGTCGATGAGAGATCAGGTCCCCAGGACTTCTCCCTGGAGTTCGTGAAGAACAAGGACTATTCATTCGACATCGACCTGATCAACGACGAGGAGCACGAAGTGGAGATGGGACCGAGCAGCACTATGGTCTTGAAATACTACATTGAGAACGTGGGGAATGAACCCATCACCGTATCCGTTGCAAACTCCGAGAAACCCGAGGGATGGATAACTGACCTTCCAGATAGCACATCGATCGGTCTGGAGATCGGTGAGAGGGTTGTGAGGCAACTTAACATTACAACACCCAAAGAACCCTCTTTCACCAATTCCCTTATCTTCAAAGGAGATTCTGTTCAGGGGTCCTCTAACACCTTCCAGCTTCAGATCCATACCCCACCATCATACAGGTTCGATCTTCAATTCGACCTTCCGGAAGTGGTTGGGGTTGGTTACAATGAGAGAAGGATACTGAATCTGACAGTAAGGAACCTTGGCTCAGGAGAGGATGTTGTCAACGTCGCTATGAGCCCAAAACCGGGAGAGGTGTCAGATTGGACCATACAATGGGAGGGTTCGGATGAATTCCCAGCAGCTGGTGAAAACGCTTCACTGACCCCAAGAGGGCAAAGGATGTATGCCATCACCATCGATACACCACAGGTGGATCCTGATGATCAGCTGTTCCGGGAAAGTCTGACCCTGACCTTTACTGGCAAGAACAGGCAGGGTGATGTTGTCAAGAAGGACATCAAGTTCGAGGTCAGAAGACCCAACCTGATCCTGCCTCCTGAATACCTGAAGCTCTCCAATCGAAGACTCGATGACCTTGTCATGAACAAGACAGTTGATGCGAACATCACTGTCAAATCACTCTACAGGGACGCCTCCAATGTGAATGTATCCCTCCAGATCGATGGTAAGGTAGTGGCCGAAGGTGTGATCGATTACATCCCACAAGGAGGCATAGGTTCTGTAAGGATCTCCTTCAACACAACTGACAACAACATAACCGAGAATGATTTCCACACTTTCGAGGTCCTTGTGGACCCATATAACAATGTGAAGGAAACAGATGATTATGATAACGTCGGTATATGGTACAATGTAGTTTTAGGCAAGACCCCCAAGGAGAATGTGGAGGTTAATTGGAGGATCGTGATATTCGTTGCACTGGTCCTTTTGATAACTCTTGCTGTCATTGCCTACAGGCAGAAGAATGAACCTATCTGATCTCCGATCGGATCTCGGTGAGGACCCCTTTTTACGGGTCCTCATTTTTATTATAATAAGGTCGATATCAATATGATGAAGGTTGCTTTGACGGCATTTGCCATCACCACATTTATCCTGTTGACATCCGGATGCCTTTACAACAGGACAGGAGACGAGCAGGAGGCATCAATAAAGGTCACAGGAGTCCAGATCTATAATGAAGGGTACATTCTGATACCAGCCCCCATATACGGGTTTAAAAACGATGATATCAGGACCGCCAGGATCTCCGATAAACTTGCAGATAGGAATGGATGGTCCATTGAGGATATCGATGGTATCGATTTCCTGAATATAACATTGAAATATGATATCAATGTGGAAAAGAAGATCGAGGACCCTGAACCCTCATATTTCAGGAACAAGGATTTCGATACGACTTCCGAACTACATACCATTGATGTTTTCCTCCATATGGAAACCGATCAGGACCTTACGCTGGAGCTCAGATCATTACATTCCGATGATTTCCACTGGTTCAGGTCCGAATGCACCGGATTCGTTTCAGAGGGATGGAATTCCCTTACGATCTTCTATTACCTTGAAGAGGTCTGACCACCCAGAATTATTTATTTGAATATGGTAGTATATCCTGGGACGTGGGGATAAGTGGCGTATTTCTCGATAGGTTCAGCTTTTTCTTCGGCGTGGGAAACATTCAAGGTAAAACCATGGTCCTTGATGGGGATACTGTTGTTGTTCTCCGGAATCAGCCTGGCCATAGGACTCATTGAAACCCTTCTTACTGGTTCCACGATCGTTCTCGGATTGCAGTTTACACTCATCAGGTCAGGTGTCAGTGCATTCGGTCAGATGTTATTCATCAAGATGGGATTGAACATCCATTACAAGAGCATCAACGAAACCGGAGTTTATCCGGATGTAGGTACATGGATGAAGATCTTCGGAGCTTCCATTCTCTATTCCCTGCTTATTATTATCGGATTGATCCTTCTGATAATACCCGGCATCTATTTCTCTGTCAAGTACGTGCTTTACACATACGTGATCGTGGATCAGGACCAAGGTGTTATCGATTCCTTCTCTGAAGCAGGAAATCTAGCAAAGGGTAACTGGTGGAAGCTTTTCCTGCTTTCCATAATTACAGGAGCTCTGTCCTTTTCAGGATTGCTCTTACTTGGAGTCGGCGTGATATTCACATCAACCCTTTCCCAGCTGATCTGGATGCATGCATATCTTCAACTCAAGGATAGTGCCCGGGATCCGGAGATCCAGGATAAGATCCAGGATTGGCTTGACAGGGATGATTTAAGAAATGGTGTAGATGTCAGCACAGACCTAAATGAAGTTGAGGAAGTGGAAGATGTGGAGGTCATTGCTCCCGGAAGAAGCGAAACTGACCTTGAGGATCTTGAATTATAATAGGTGATCATGAAACAAATTTCTCTAATCAGCAACATCGAACCTGCCATGGTCCATGTGAACGACGGGTTCCTGGAACTGAAGATCGATCTGGAATCTCTCATTATAACCCACAAGATGAAGGATGCCCAATTTGAAGTTGCCCAGAAGGATATCCGCTCCATCCTTTCCGGGTAAGGGCGTGACAACAAGCCAACCTGTGGACTTGAATTTGGCCCTAAGGGCCTGAGCAGTTGATACATTGGACTGGCCCTCGGTCAATCCCTGAAGGGCATTTCCGAGTTCCTTGTGCTCAATCAGCTCCTTGACCTTCTCCTCAAGAGCTCCTGATTCCTCTAACAGTGAAAACATCCAAGGTACCTTTCCTCTCAGTGATCCCCCATAAATGTTCCCCCTTCCACCCATACCTCCTTCGTACGTCTTGTAGAAGGATATGTTCTTTGATATATTGACGGTCCTCCGAAATACATCCGGAAGGTCCTTGTAAACCTTCTCCAGAAGGAGATAGTCCTTCAATTCTGCATATCCAAGCGAAAGATTTGAGAAGTATCCATGGATGGTCTCTTTGGAGAATCCTCTGGCACCCCAGGCAGCCTCCGAATCCCTCTCCTCTATAACGATGTTCTTCCATCCTTTATAGTAGAGAAGGGAAGCTATGATCCCTTTGATCTGCTTCGAGCTCTGTTTGGGGATCACAACACATAACCTGGGACCTTTCTCTGTGGAAAACATCTTCTTGGCAGCCCTGAGCCTCAGGAGCTTCCTCTCCTCCACCTTTATCTTGGCCTCCAGGTTATCAAGTTCCTTTCCATAGAACTCGATCCTTCTCCAGTGTTCTTCCCTCAGGTCACCCTTCGTGCTGAGCAGTTCCTTCATCTTCTCCCTGTTGCCCTTCATATCGATGGGCATCGAGTTGTCCAGTTCCTTCCAGAGCTTCTTATCCCTTTCCCAATCGGAAAGGGTCTTATCGATCGAATCGGTCAGATTGAAGAATATCCTGTTGTAGAATGTCTCAGCCTCTTTTGATACGGTATTAGCAAAATCGAGAACGTTCTGGGCACCAGTAATTGCTCCGCAAAGGGCACCAAGATAATCATCTGGTGTAACTTCAGGTTTGAAAAAACTGCCTACTAGTTCATTCCTCTTATCATCATCCCCGAGAATAAGTGATGCGGAGATGGATACCAGAACAAGATATTTCTCCTCTTCGGGGTCTGGAACCCATCGCTTCATGGGTATGTCTATAAGGAAGTTGAGATGCCAGAGATTGTCACAAACAGAGGCTAAGAGGATAAGAAGGCGGGAATATGGGTCCTTATGCCATGTTCCCTTACCCAAATATTCAAAGAAAGAAAGGTCCCCGCCACTTGAAATGTAGGTGAGGTATCCACAAAGAGCTGTCGCCGAGGATGGATAATCATAGTCCTTTTCCGGTGGTGAGAGGAGAAAGGTCCTTTTATCAATTACCTTGATGTTCCTTTCCTCGGCATGATGGTCGATCCGGAATACATTATCTCCCTCCATGGTTGTATCCATGTCTATAAAGATATAGCAAATATCTTCGTCAGGCTCTATCAAATTTAGTTCGGTGTATTCCAGCGGGGAGGCGTGAATGATCATATCCTTCAAAGACCATTCAATGATCATTCGGTTAAGTAGAAGAGCACCGTTGAGCCCGTCCATATCATTATGGAAATATAACACGATCTCTCTCTTCTTGGTAACGAAGGATCTGAGCTCATCCAGGTAGGATCCCGCTTCCTCTGCCTTTATATCCACTCCGGGTATATCATAGCTAGATCCAGCAAAAGTTAGAGGCATCCTTTTTTTCAACTTGATCCCACTCCCACAGGGCTCTTTGGTGGGTTCATCTCCAGTCCTCCTCCTATCGGACCTCTCGATAAGCGAAAGATTACTGGACCGTGTTGTGGAAATTGTTTCTGTCTCATCAGGGACCTTTTTCACTTCGTTTTCGGTCGAACATTCTATTTCATCAATGATCGATCCTGAGGACTGTTCTTCCTTTTTAGATTCCAACCCATCGCTCATCTGTTCCTTTCCTTCTGCTTCAGGAACAATGAACTGGTCCAATGACCTAATAGGTCCAGTATCCTTTTTTCCCTTGCTACGGGTTCCCTTTCCTCTCCTCTTTACAGCCATTGGCCAACCTTTCCTCGAGAGAATGTTCCCTATCAGGGCTTCATTGCGATCGATCACATCTCTATTTATAATTTATACGGGGGTGGGATGAAAATGTAAGATCTCACTCCTCCTCTTCTTTGAACCTTCTCTCGGAATCCAGGAAGCTCTCATCGAACTCCTTTCCGGCAAGGACCTTGCCCTCACCAATACCATCAAGAACATCCTCCACAACGGATCCGCTCTTCATTTCCTCAAGCTGCTCTTCAGTGGGTTCGGTTCCGTAAAGTTCTTTGTACAATCGTCTTTGCTCTGCGTATGGATCCTCATTTGAATTGGATATTCCTCTGGTCCTGTACACGAATATCCCCAGTCCTGCTAGGATCGATATGATAATGATCACGAACAACAGGAACAGAAGGGATATCAGATCAGGTGAAAGGGGTTTGAGGAATGGTAGAACATCAGTGATCAATCCGTAAAGAGTATCAGTTATCTCACCTCCGATACCCTCCTGGTCCTTGTCAGTGATCTTCACCGTGATATTATCCAAAATAACAGTGGTCTCACCATCCTCGGAAATAATTGTGAGAGTGATCGTATATGTTCCTTTCTTCGCATCTTTGGGAGGGAAGACGGTTATCATCAGAGGAGCAGGATCCGGAACCGTTAAGATCTTGTCCGAACCAACCGTGATCTGGTCCGAATCGATATATGCCCATCTTTTATCAACAATATCTCCAGAGATACGGATGGTCAAATTATCCTGATATTCCGCCCAGTTGAACAGGTCCACCCTCACTCCACCCCCGCGGCCCCTGTATGCTTTGTAAACATCCTGGGGACCTCTGGGTTCGATATTATAATCGTTCATTTTCAACCTTGTCTGGGTCACTCTTGAGAAATTACCATTGTTCTCTGCCATGAACTGGATGGAATAGACCCCCACTCCAAGATCAAGGTTCTGCAGAGAGTATAAGGGATCAGGCCCCACGGGGGTCCATTCAAGTACATCTCCTCCCCAGTCCCTTGTTCCGATCCTCAACCAATATGTAATATTCATGTATGCCCAGCTTGGAGTGTCCTCCCATTCTATCGTAAAATCCTGGTTGGAGGTGTAAAAGCTAGTTACTCCCGGGATATCCTGAGGAGGCGGGGTTCCTGTATCTATTATCCTGAACGGGTGATCATAAAGATCGAATCCATGTCCGTCGGTGGAATTGATCCTCAGAATATACCAGTCCGGATCAAGTCTATCTTTATCGTCAACATCGAAAAATGTCCTCTCTCCAACATTCTTCCAGTTGATATAGGGCAGATCGTTCTTCAGGACCATGACCTTGTAGGTAACGATGTCATCCTCCTCATCGAAAGCGGGATCCCAGAAGAAGTGTGGTGTGGAGGAAGAAATCACGTTCGGGAAAGCTTCTCCCCTGAACTGGGGCGGATAGTTATCAGGTTTCCTTACATTGATCTTTAACTCCACTCCTCCGTTTGGATTGTCTGGATCATCATGAGTGTATCTCAGATTCCCCATATTGTCCGAAGCTTTCCATCTGATGAAATTATAAATTCCCTTGTTCTCGAAATCCAGTTCCACCCAAGCTTTATATGAGTCATTGGCAAGCTCCTTGACACCATCTGGGACCAGCCAATCTGAGTAAGGACCGGATGTTGTCCTGTAGGAATACATTATCGAGGAAATATCGACTCCGGTTGAAGGTTTGGTCGATCCCTGAACATGGTCCATCCAGTCTATGGTGCAGTTGACCCTTTCATAGATCTGAGTGCTCCGTGGTCCTAGTCCGCTGTAATATGGGGCCGTAGAATCTATCCATAGGTTCAGGATCTCGGATCCTCCGAGGTTCTTGACCCTGTCCTTGGCCTCGAACTGGATATAATTATCGATCCCATCTTCAAGCCTTACATCGATCTCACCTATGAATGTGTTATTGTCTATCTTCTCTATGGTGTTTACCGGGATCCCCTTGTCCAGATTATCAGGTCCTGTAACGGATTTCCTGAGTTTGATCGAACCCGGTTCAACAAACCCTCCTTCCGGGTCCACAATCCGCGCCCTCAGCTTTAGCAGCTTGTCCGATAACCATGTGTTTCCCGTGGGCGAGAGTATCGTGATGATGGGAGGACCAGCATCTATCATGGGACCTTTGAAAATCGAGGAAAATACAGGATCTGGATTCCTTTCTTCGACCACTTCTATCCTATAATAGAGTCTTCCACCGGTCGATGGTAGGGAGATCTGAGCGGTATAGAGGGCCCCATCGATGTAATCATAATCCCCTGGTTCCTCCTTATTCATAATAAATTGTGAAATAAGTGGGTCTGTCCCGGCTTCATCATTGAAGACATGGATCCTTGGATATCCGACAATTGGCCTGTCGTTATCTTCATCAGAGTAATTACATCTGAAGAAAAAGGGTGATACGGGGGATCCAAGTTCTGGATTGAAGGAAAAGTTACCGACAAATGATTCATCATAGATCACAGGTTCATGATTTGGGCCTGAAAGATCACCACTGTGTCTTGAGAACCAGACATCTGCATAGTAGTTGTTCCGATCCCCATTTCTTTCATCCGCCCATGCAACAAGTGCTCTTCCAGAACCATCGAATTCTAACACGGGATTTGTTTGAGCGGTGATATCGCTCCATCTGGTATCCGTATCATCAACCCTCATCAGTTTATTCCATGTGATACCATGATCGGTGGAGTTGATGTAGAATATCTCTCCTTCGTCCTTGGATTCCTTTGTTGGTACTCTCCTCTGGAAGGCTACCGATACTACTCCATCCAACCTTGCAGCGGTTGATGGATACCAATCCTCGGATCCTTCGGGGACAATTGCGATCTTCTTATTGTCAGAGAAGGTAGATCCTCCATCAGTGGACCGGGTGAACCAAATCTCATCAAAACCGGACCTTTTGTCCCTCCAGGTCACATAAATGTTCCCGGCATCATCAACTGCCGGGGAGGGCCATTGCCTGGAGTTATAGAGCTCGAGATCGTCCGAAAGGGCCACTTCAGCTTTGTATGTGTCCCCACCATTATGTGAAACAGCAAGGTAAGGTCTGAACTGTCCATCTCCCCTATCATCATGCCATGTTACGTATACATCATCCCCCCACATGGCCATGCGACAATATTCATGTTGTCGATGATGCATGCTGTCAGTGTTGACACGTACCATCTGAGACCAGGTTGATCCTCCGTCATCCGAATATGAACTGTAGATGTTCCAGTATGATCCGGATTCGTTCTTATCCTCCCATACTACGACCATCCTGCCATCATCATTGATCTCAATGCTGGGATTCCTTGCATCATATGTGGGATATCGTTTTAGAGGATCGATCCTAACGGACCTTGAAAAGTTCTCACCATCTTCTGACCAGGCGATCCTGATCTGTTGTGTGTGCGTAAAGTCCCTGTCATCGCTCCAGACGACATAAAGCGTACCGTTCGGAGCAAAGGCCATCCTGGGACTGGCTTGAGCGGTCTCGTCATTTGTCTCGTTTCCATCCTTTAATACATCGTCCACCCTGAATGCCCGGGACCAGGTCGCACCGCTGTCGTCCGAATGGGAGACATACGGATTCATCGGCATCCAGCTCATTCCACTCTGAAATGCTACATATATTCTTCCGTCATCATCCGTCAGGATGTCAGTAGGGACCTGATTGAATGTCCTCAGTTCTTCCTCCCAGTTCACCAATGAATTTGTCCTGAATATAGGTTCTCCACCTTCTGCTGGCTGGACGAATAAAGGGATAGTTGATACTGCAAGGATCAAGATAACTGGAAGGATTCTCCATTTGGACCTTAACATAAAAGCTCCTCCGGTATAGGGGTATCCATGCTGAACGACTGGATGGAATCATACTATTACTATTTATATATACTAGTACGGGGAGCAGTGATCTTGATCGAATATACTTGATATGAAAACTCATTCCTTGAAAAAAATAATAATAACAACTCAATTCATTTAAATAAAAAAAAAGGGAGGCCGAAGCCTCCCTATCCGATCTCCTACCCTTTATCAATATGTGACATAAGGGTATCCGGTGAAGGCATCAAGCGATTCCTCCACGTGGATGTTCTGATCGGTATCAATTATCATATCAGCTGCTACGAACCCGGCCATCACTCCCTCGGGAACCATGAAGTGGAACCCGATCGTGTAGAAGGTCATGGTTGACCAGTAAAGCCACAGGGTGGATCCGGATGGATGAAGGGCATTGGGGTCCGGATAGTTGGAGATGTTGATGAAGGGTAGCTCATAACCGCTGTGTCCCATTCCGGTGTTGACGTCGTAATACGGGTCGTCCGGACCTGGCCAAGGACCGAATCCGTTGATCACATAGGTAGCCGGGTTGAAGGGATCGAACTTCAGCTCATTGGGTATGGCATCCGGATTCAGGTCTGCCAAAGTCAAAGCGAACATCGGATATTGGGCCTGTTCCGGGGAATAAACCCAATTCCCCATCATATCAACATCACCCAACCTTGGTATGCCGTCACCGTCCACATCGTCATCCACATCATATGACACATTGTCCGAAGGACCTTCCCATCCGTTGAAGGCCTCGGGAGGCACATCTATGGATGCGTTATGGAAGGATATCGAGACGTTCAAATAGTGGTAGAACGCCCTTTGGAAGAATTCCGATCCCGGTTGACCTTCCTCTATTCCCACAATGATCTCCATGTAAAGGGACATCCCCTTGTTCATGGTGGAATCGATTATCCTGTATGGGAAGCCATAGTAGTCATGGAGGAATTGGCCAGTGTTCTGATCGAAGCTGTTTATGGTAGGGGCCAGAATTGCTGCGACCGGGAACTGGGTCCCGGGTCCGAACTCGGGATAATACCACTGGGTTTCACCGCCGGGTTGTGGGTATCCGATCCTACGCAGGGCTATTGCCGTATCAAGTCTGTCATCAGGAATGGAAGGTCTGGGATCCCAGTCATCTTCCATCCTATCACCGTCAGTATCATCGGCTGCAGGATTCAGGTCATACATGTTCCACCTGTACCTTTTTGGATCGGTGGTTGCAGGACCCCTCTCCTGCCATCCAAGTGCGTCATCCCATGTGATGGCGGCTCCCGGAGGATAGGTATTGATGTAGGTATCCTGATGCATGAAGATCCTGGCAAAGTCCTCTGCGGTCCATCCATACTGGAGGTAGTATGTATCCCAGCCCCAATACCAGAGGAGCCATGGATTGATGTTGAAGAGAACTACATTATACCCGATCTCGTTGGGATCGAACCTGAGGGACCCCAGCTTGTAGGACTTGTCCATCCAATAGGTCCACCATGAATACTGGTTCATGGTCCACTTTGAGAATCCGGAGGAGGGGTTTGAAAGATCGTGATCCGGGTTCCACCTGTCAGGTTTCCATTTCCCCTGACCGGTGGCGTTGGTCACCTGATGGTAACCATATTCGGACCTTGAGTTCTTGTTGATCGGTCCCGGCCCATATGCCTGTGTCTCCTGATCATCGGAGATATCATCCCCATCCGTATCATTTGAGTTGGGGTCGAGCCTGAACCTGTATGCGACCATGTAGGTCACGATGGGGTCGAGTCCGCCGCCACCATTCTGCTGACTGGTCGTCCAGGTTAACAACCAAAGAGCAATGTCCTGCTCCTCGATATTGAGAATGCCGTCATTATCATTATCCTCCCAGGGGTCCGGAAGTCCGTCATTGTCGGAATCGATGAGATGGCCGTCGGTGGAGTCATCGCCGCCGGTCTCGACACCATCGATTAGTCCATCATTATCAGTATCCCAGTCATTTGGATCAAGCCCGAGTCGTAGTTCCTCGTCGTCCCTGAGACCATCTCCGTCTGTGTCCGGGTTCTGGAAATCTGTTCCCATGGCCATCTCGTCAAGGTCGGTTATGCCGTCTCCATCGTCATCCGGGTTCCCGTTCCCGTTGCCGTCCCCGTTGCCTCCCTGAGCCGGACCACTGCCTTCTCCACCGGAATCAGGGCCACCGCTACCGCCGCCGCCAGTCCCGTCATTGGAGAAATCCCATGGCCATGAATCATCGGGATCAAGCATACCGTCACCATCAGTGTCGGGGTTGTTGGGATCAGTAGGCCTATAAACGTTCTCACCGGTCTCACTGTCGACACCAGCCAGTCTGAAATACTCATCATAGTTCAGATAGGGGACCTCGACCTGAGTTCCGGTGGCGAACTCTTCACCACTGAAATAATCAAAATCATCATCTGCATCTGCGGGATCCGTGGGGTCAAGTGAATTGTCAACTTCCCATCCATCGGGAAGACCATCGCCATCAGTGTCCCAGTTGTTGGGATCGGACCCTGCCACAAACTCATCGAGATTGTTCAACCCATCCATATCCGGATCGAAATCCCAGTCATTCCCCTTCAGGGGATTCAGTGCCTGTGATATTCCCACAAGGGCGCTGAATGACATGATCATAACAATAGCTATTGCGGTAGCTCTCCTAAACTCAACGGTTCTCATATCAGATCGCCTTCCTGCTTAACTTCTTAGCTTCAGAGGATGTTATTAACCTTTCGTTCGCATGTGACATGGTCCAGATGGATCATGAATCGGACTCCTGGTTCATCGCCCCATTGCTATGAATGATGGTGTTTCCGTTATTCAATGATTATATAATAATGATTTCCCCCCAAAAGGACGAATTGATCCCTTTATCTTCTATGTCAGAAGGTTTTCCTCACGGATATCCATTTCACGATAGAGGTCCTCGATCTTGAGTTTCTCATCCTCGGACATGACCTCCACACCCAACTCAAAGAACCGCTTCCGGATACCTCTCATTAGACTTTCCCTCTGCATCCGTGGGTCCAACCATGCCTTCTTTATCAACCAGTATTCCTTTCTTCCGATGGAATTACTCTGATCGAAATCATCTTCACGTCTGGGTCCTTTCGTCATCTTCCTCATTATGAGATGAGCTACTGGCCTGGTCCCTTTAAGTACAATATATCCCCGACCTTTTGTCATCATCCCTCGCAAATAAGATGATGCCACTCTCCACATCCGATCCTTAGGTGATATAATGATGAATTCATCATCTTTCATACTATCTCTTACAGGGTCAGATCCTTCATCCTTATCGCGAAGATAGTAGATGATCTCACCCTCGCCATCCATTGACATGACAAGATGCTCTATCGTCAATTCCGCAAGGATCCTCCTGACCGAAGGTATATCTCCTATCCCTGGGGAATATTCTAAAATGTCTTCTATCCTGAAAGCCCCGAGGGATAGGGCACATTTCATTACCAAGGCCCTTTGGAGGAGGCCCCTGATCCTTTTACCTCCCCTCTTACTTCTTTTATTCAACGGATCTTTGAAAGGTATGATCGTACCCCAAGGATCCTCCGTTGCGAAACCGTGATAGACAAGATCCTGACCACCATGGAGGTTCCCTGTAGCTTTCAGAGCATTGTTCCAATCCTCAATGGACCTCCTCCTTGAAAGGTCCAAAAGTCCAGAAAGAGGATCTGGGATGGTCATTTCCGTTACAGGATGGATCTGCCTGAAACGTTCTAACTCACTCCTGAATGACCATATGAGAGTAGGCTGGTCCATCAGACCGAGATGCAGCCCGAACCTCTTGGATAGGTCCTTGATATCCGAAGTATCCTCATATGCTTGAAGGAGAAGGGAATCCCAATCCTTGATGGATGGAAAGTGATTCTCTTCTACAGAAGTAATTATCGATTCCCAATTTTCTTCCAAATGGGACTTGACCCGAGATGTATCAGCCTCTCCAAGTCTCTTATTCCTCTTGGAACCAGTCCTGCTGATGATCTCCCATCTGTCTGAGATCCCTCCAAGAAGTTCAACTGCCTGAAGCGGATGGTTAAGATGGTGCCCAGGATATAGATGCTGGTGGATAAGCATATTTTCAAACATATCCCTGGTGTCAATATCTCCATTGACAGGGGGAGAGATCTGGAGCATCGATCCTTTGGTGGTCTTGATCGGTAGGAAACCCATAGAGAGAAATGGCTCCTGTGCTTTTGGAGCCGCCTCCCCGGAAGGTACTCCCATTATCTTCTCGATACGGAGGACCGAGTAACCCATCCTTTTGTAGACAGATATTGATCTGGCAATCCTGATTGAAAGGTTCTCAAGTCTTGAATATTCCTCTATCTCCAGTGATCTGATCGATATTCGGTCCATTCCCTCTATGATAGTCCATGTTGCACGGTCCCCATCCGTATCAGTGATCGTAAAATGACTTGTTATCGTGGACCTGACCTTTTCCTTATCGATCCATCTTTGATCGATCCCTGTCAGGACCTTGGCAGGGTCACCGTTTCGAAAAGGTCCGTCATACTCTGTAGGTGAGGCCTCATTACCTTTGAATTTAAGGTAGTAACTCGAAGGGTCCGTATCACTATTCCATATCCAAATTGGTAAAGGATCTGCATCGCCTCCTTCTTCAGATGATATCATGGGAGGGACCGGTCCTGATCCGAGCATTAGCTCACCGGTCTTAACTCCGAGAAGAAGGCCTTTTGGAAGACTCCCTTTGGGCCACGACAGCATTATTGACAGTTCTTCCAAGGCGAAAGGACCCATACGCTTAAGGAGTTCCTTCAGGCCGTTCAATTGCATTTCCGGGGTCTTCAAGATCTGCAGGTCCTTGTTAGAGGAGTGGATTCCCCCTCTTGCTCCTAGGTGGAACCTTGCTTCTTCTGAGAAAGAACGGAGATATCCGGAGGTGAAAAGTCGCTCCATGAGATTGGTCAGGTCATCACCTTTCATACCACATAGAACCCCAATTTCACTCCTGGTTATGGGGCCCCTTTCCATCAACCTGTCCATCAGGTGAGTCGCAATATCCGGGACATCCGGAGTGAGCGAAATGTAGATGTCCTCCCAATCATCTTCGATCAGTCGGTCCTGTCCCATGATCCTGAAAGGCTTAATAGTGCCTCCCTTCAAAAAAGATCTGAGTATGATGATATCTGTCTTTCCGGACCTCGACATTATATCGAAAGGGTGATTGAAAAACGGAACTGCTTTCAAAGTAGTTATCGGTCTTTCCCCTCTGATGGTGGTATTGATTCTTATCTTAACGATCTCTTCTCTTGTCATCTCAAGGACCCTGGAACTGACCACTTTGGTATTGCTTACAGTCATTGGAACTCTGATGAAATCCTTCAGATTCTGGATACCCTCCATCTCTTGCTTTTCAAGTATGTTGACCATCATCTCTTTCAGAGGATCAAGGACCCCCTGGACAGAGCTGATATCGAAGGAATCCGTTTCAACCATTGTATCCGAAGGGATTGCTTCAGTTTTTCTTCTTGTTTTGGTCCTCTTCCATGTGGATATGATGCTGTTACCAGGGATGGAAATATCCTTCCCTGAGGGAACCAATTCCAATCTGGTCTCTCCATTTTCCAGAGAGGAAAGGACCTCCATGGACCGAGGAAGGTCCATCTTCTCGTTGAGTACCTCCTGGATTGCCTCTTTGCCCAGTAGGACAAGACCTGCCATAGGTCCTTCCGCCTTCTCCCAACCTCCAACCGAGTAATATTCATTCATGAGCATATCCATTATTGAATTGACACGGTTCCTTTGATAAATGGAACTCGTATCCCTTCCACGGAACCTTGTCAACACGAGTAGCGATTTTGCAAGTATATGTGAAAATCGAGTCCGGAACATGGAGGAGGACAGTATCAACTCATGTGACAATTCCTCGAAATCATCGACACAAAGAGCTTCCAGGATCTGCGTTTCGGTCAGACCTGCAGGAGTTGATATTGCGAAGCCATCATCTGTGGCAATATGATCCACCATCGCTCCAAGGTTCCTTCTAAGGCCATAGGCAAGGACTCTTCCAATGGGTTCAGTAACATGCCTTCCAAGGGGCAGGTGGAAAATGTACTGCATCCTTTCTCTTCCCTTCTTTACCACCTCAACTGGGATAACTCCCTTTTTTGGCATTATACCCCTGGCTTCCAGATGGGACCTGAGATCGCGGAAAGCTACCTGTCCGTTTGAGTCAAGTTCGACCTTGACCTCTGGATCGGTACCTTTCCTCATCGCCTTGGCTCCATTCCTGAGGAGTGAGTAAATATGGTCGGATATGTGGGTGGGACGTGGATTCACCTCACCTGACCATCTAGGAACAGTAGGTTGAGATTCAGGGTCTTCTCGAACCATTATTGCAGATCCCTTGAAACCTATGATCCTGTATGATCTTGATCCGAGTAGAATAACGTCCCTTTCATAGAGGGCCTCCCCGAAGTCTCTGGAAAGTGTTCCAATGACCTTCCTCTTGTTCTTCTCGATCACCTTGAAAGTGGTTTCCTTTGGAATGGTTCCACAATTCAGGTAGAAAGCCTGCCTTGTATTACGCCTGGGGTGAAGTCCACCCTTCTCATCCTCCCACAACCTCGGTGGGGGTTGGGTCGGACCGGGGAGTCTCTCAACCATGACCTTGATCAGCTGGTCCATCAAATTCTTCCTTAAATTCCGATATGGATAGGCGCGACGGACCAGATCCCAAACTACATGTTTATTTTGACCTTCTTCAACAAGTGTCATTCCAATTATGAACTGGGCCAGAACATCCACGGGTGCCTCCTGAACCTTGAGATTTTCCAGTTCTCCTTTGGATGCAGCTTTGGTCACCGCAAGGCATTCAAGCAGGTCCATTGAACTTGTCGGATAGATCGTTCCCCGGGATATTCTTCCGAGACCATGCCCGGACCTGCCCAATCTCTGAAGCAGTTTACCAGGATCCTTTGGTGATGAAACCTGATACACCGATCCAACCCTTCCAATATCGATACCTAGTTCAAGGGATGTCGAGGAGATAATAGCCTTGAGCCTCCCATCCTTCAAGCCTTCCTCTGCTTCTTTCCTCACTTCCGGTCCGAGCGAACCATGGTGGGGAAGGACACCTTCTATACCTCTTCCGATCAGGGCATAGGCCATTTCTTCAGCTTGTTTCCGGGTGTTGTGGAATACGACAATGGACCCCTCCGTTTCCTCAATTCCCTCTCCTATGTCCAACAATACCTTTTCTCGGATCATCTCATCATGTTCAATATTATCGAACAAGGTCCGGATCTCAACTTCAATATCCTTCCTGGAATCGTGCTTTATTACGGATACACTTCGTAATCGTCCATCTTGACCGACTCCTCCAAGATATTTTGCTGCAATGTTTTCAGGTCTTATTGTTGCTGAAAGCCCTATCCTCTGAGGCTCTTTTCCAGTACTTTCAAAGGATCTCTTGATCAAATATTCAAGTGTAAGCGAGAGTAGGGCTCCCCTCTTTGAAGCAACCATCTCATGGACCTCATCAACTATCACATACCGAATATTCTCCAATGTCTCCCGCGCCTTCGAACATGCCATTAGTAGCAGATTCTCCGGGGTCACCACTAGGAGGTCGGGAGGATCGAGAAGCATTTTCCTCCTCTTGCTTTGTGGTACATCTCCGGTCCTGATCCCAACATCCAGATGAGCATCAGGGAGATTGGGATCATTCCTCCTTCTCCCTCTGGCCCTCTCCTTTTTACCTGGTATCCGGCCGATCCCGATCGAGAGTTCCTCAAGGGTTCTCATCATATCGGCGCCAAGAGCCTTCATAGGGGTGATGTAGAGGATGCTGGTGCCTGTCCTTTCCACATTACCTTTGATTATCTCATCTACCGGAGGGATCACCGCTGAAAGGGTCTTTCCACTCCCGGTAGGTGATATGACTAAAACATTATTTCCTTCAATGATCTCTGACCAGGCATGTGTCTGCAGTTCGGTGGGAAGACCGATGTTATCTCGGAACCATTTCCATGTCCTCGGATGCAGATGCCTTTCCATATCTGTAATTCCTTGGAACTCTGAAATGTAACTGCCCCCCCGGCTAAGTGTTTCTCTAACCTCGAACGATTGGATACTTCTCATATAATCATTTGGGTTGGATCAAAGATTATTTCGACCACAAGGATTAAGTCCTTTTCTCCTGGTTCCAGTGTATGGTGGAAGGAGAACAAAGCTTCAACCAGAAGATCTGGAGGACCATGGTCTTGATCTCAGTGATAGTGGTTACCCTGGCTCTTATCACCAACATTATTGCCTTGGCACTCTCCTTTCCTTCAGTTTTCGAAGATTCTCCAATTGTCTATCGATCAGGTATCAATGGAAATATCGATCTTCCTTACCTGCCTGGATCCATTGATGATTACTGGATAGAGATCCCTAATATAACAAAGGAAGGAGAACCTATCCCTATATCAATTGGTACCTCTGACGGTTCAACCCCATCCCTTCCATTATCGATCAAAATTGTAGGTGACGACGGATCCTACCAAAGACACCAGCTCTTTGATGCTTTCAGAGATAATAATTGGTACTCATGGACAGTTTTCCCCGGTGACCTTTCTCCAGGGGAGTATTCATTGGATATCGAGTATAGGGGGATCCATGAATATTTACCCATTGGAAAGACCGGGTCCGATCTGATCGTATCGGAGAGGAATGGTACATTTCCCTTCCCCATTGTTAACGGATCTCTTTGGTTGGATGAGGGGATAAGTATCCATATTGGAGGTTCTGACCAGAGGGAGGTATCGGAGGTCCAGCTGATATTGAAAAATGGGACCGAGTTCGATATGGAACATAGGGGCAATGGGAACTTCTATCTGGGAATGGAAGGAAAGCCTCTCAGAGGCTGGCACTATGTGACCTTCCGATTATCTTGGAATGATTCGGATTATAATGACTATGGGGAATATCTCTTCCATTTTGGATCTGGGGAGGCCCCTTCCTCGATGTTCGATCAGTTAAAAATTACCCATCCATTTTCCGGATTCGATGAATTGTACGAACAGAAGCCTATTGATGTCCTGGTAACAGAAGGAGGGGATGATCCGGAGATCCTGACCTCTACCTACTACCAATTCATTCTTGACCTCTCACTCAACAAGACTGTAAATGGAGACCTGGTCCCATTACCAACACCAATAATGTCCATTGAAGGTAAGAGGGTGTACCTTAGACCAATGATCCCGCTTGGTCGGTTTGGGGGTATGCTCCGATCCCCAGATTCTTATAACGATCATCAGGACGATGGTTTGATGATAAGATCGGATGATTGGGACAAGAATTTAACCATCCTGGAAAAAGACCTTTTCTTAAGGGAAAGACAGTCCCCTGAGATAATATTCGAGCCAGACCCATTCGATGAACCAGAAAAGGTTACTGGTGATATTGAATTGAGGATCGAGGAAGGGTGGGAACTTGTGACCTACAGGGATTTCAATGGGACCCCATTACTATCCTTGGACCTTGAGAGGTTATCAATGGAGAGAAAGATATCGAGTAGGGATAGCGGTGATATCATCGCTTATTCCTCGATCCTTCCCCTATCTGGTGATCTTTTGGGCCAGGAAGTCAAAACAGAAGCCTATGCAGAATTTCAAATGGAGGTCACCGTATCATTCATTTTCTTCTCCTTCCCCATTCCCCTTACAGGATCGATGATCCCTGCCTGGTTCACTTTCATATCGCTTTCGATCACCTTTTCCTTGTTTATCCTGGCATTTAGAAGCATCAAGAAAGGGAAGAAGATAGGGTGGGGTGCTGAGGGAAGAACAGACCTTATCAGGTCAGGACCTGATCTGTATATACTTTCAACAACATACATGGCTGCTCTATTCTTCTCCTGGGTGGTGGTAATAATGTTCGACCTACTTGAACAACCCACCCCAGTACCCTCTTTGCTTTCTGACCAGACCCCGATCTGGATCCGAATGGTATTATTGGCAGATGCTTCGGTATGGGAAGAGGTCGTAGCAAGGGTGATGTTCATCGGGATTCCTCTTCTACTTTTTCATCCATCAAGAAAGTGGGGTATCGAAAGATTCAAAGTCCTCCTTGGTGGGAAGGGATCTTTCGGCAAACCCGAGGTTATTCTGATACTTGTCTCATCATCTTTTTTCGGTCTTGCCCACTTGGGTTGGGGTCCTTGGAAAGTAATACCGACATTCGTTACCGGTGCGTTATTCGGCTACCTTTACATCAAGGTAGGGCTTCATGCAGCGATAGCAATGCATTTCCTATTCGATTACGACAGCTTCATCTATGAACTTCTGGACTATCCCTATCTCCAATTATACATTGTGTATTACCTGGCAATACTGATGGGCGGATTCTTCCTTGCATGGATCCTTGTAAGGTCCAAGCATTGGTTAAGGGATAGGTCAGGGAGAGACCTTGATAGAAAATGGATATTGATCAGTCATTCACTTCTAACGATAACACTGGTTATTTTCATAGTCCTTACATCATCATTCAACGGTTATGCAATGGTGCTTACATCGGTACCGCTTCTCAACGCGGGCGCAATAATGCTTGATCGTTCCAGGGTCAAGTATGTACCGGCTATCATGGTGGTGATCTCATCTTTCATCTCACTTGCCCTGGCACCGATAGGTCTTATGTGGTTATTTGACAAGAATGAAAAGGATCACGGATCGGATCAAAACCAGAAGGTCATGCTTTCTTGAATTCTCCTGCCAGCAGGACATAGGCCATCGAATTCTCAATGGCCATTTTAACAAGGTCTGGATCGGTCTTCTTAACTTTCCCGGGAATTCCCATGACCAGAGAATCCGGAGGTATCTCTGTCCCGGGGGTCACTACCGCTCCAGCTCCGATTATCGAACCTTTTCCGATCCTTGCTCCATTCAATACAATGGCACCAATCCCTATGACACAAAGGTCTTCTATGGTACATCCGTGAACAACCGCATTATGGCCGATGGTAGTGTCGTTTCCGATGCATGTGGGAAATCCCAGATCCGTATGGATCGTGGCATTATCCTGAACATTTACCCGGTCTCCTAATGTTATTGTTTCTATATCACCCCTTACAGAGCAACCTGGCCAAAAAGAGCATTGGGATCCTGTTCTGACCTTTCCACTAACAGATGCCAATGGATGTACCATGCACTCCTCTCCAAAGTTGGGATCGGGCCCTTTTCCACTCATTTTTCTGTCTCCTTTCGATACCTTATCTTGCTCAATATTTATTAACCCAGGGATTTCCCAGGAGGCGGATTAATAAGAAAACCCTTATATATATCACACCTGGTAACCAGAAAATCGGATACAATTACAACTGGATTTCAGGAACTGAAAAGATATGAATGCAGCTTGAAGGGGGCCTGCTCGTCGATGGCTGATGATGGGGAAAAGAAAGAAAAGATGGGAAATAAGGGAACGGGTCCAGATCCTTCCAAAAAGGAATCCCGTAGCCCTATGCCCCCTCCGCCAGGACCCCCAGAACCTGACGATGATCCTTCTATCGAAGAACAAAAAGACAATGGTAAGAAGGACAGCGAAACCAAACCGACATTGCTGGAAGAACCACCTGCCAAATCATCAGAGGGTCCTGATGAAGAATCATCCCCAGGATCCGAGGCAGAACCTTCAGATGAGGATGTGGTTGTTGGTGATGAGACAGATCAGGAAGTTCCTATACCTGAAGAAAATGGAGATAGGTCCGTTCACTCAGGATTCTCCTTTAAAAAGATCAAGGATACTCTAATGAAGGTTATCAAGGGCTCACCGAAGGAAGCCCGCTTGATGAAAAAGGCAAAACCACCAAAGTTAGAGGAAGAGGGGCTTGTGGAGGGTCTTGAGCTGATGGAGACCCTTGATCTCACAGAGTTCGTTAAGGTCCAGATATTCCTCAATCCTGAGACCAGTGATTATATCTACCACCCGGTGGAACCAAAGTTAGGACCCAAGCAGAAGGAGGTCCTAAAATTTATCATAGAGACCCTTAACAAGGCTTTAAGTTATAATAAAGTGGCAATGGAAAACCTTGAGGATAAGAAGGAATTCCTAAAAAATGAGGTCGAATCGATACTCAAGGACTATTCATCTGTTCTTGGGGACATCAATGAAGAGTTCATGAAACCCATCAATTATTTCATTAGACGGGAGTTCATAGGTTACGGAAAGATCAATTCAATCATGATGGATGCCGGTGTTGAGGATGTCTCCTGCGATGGAACAGGGATACCTGTATTCGTTTACCACAGGGATTTTGGGTCCATCAGGACCACCATCGACTTCGAGACCGACGAAGAGTTGGAGGGATTTGTTGTCTCCCTAGCTCAAAGGGCCGGAAAATCAATATCGGTGGCTCTACCCATTCTCGATGCCACCCTTCCGGAAGGTCATCGGCTAAATGCCACTTTCGGCAGGGAAGTTACAACCAGAGGTTCATCCTTCACTATCAGGAAATTCAAGGAGGACCCCCTGACCATCACTGATCTCGTAAAGTTCGGGACACTGTCATCTGAAATGGCAGCACATTTCTGGATGGCGGTCCAATACGGGGATTCGATGATATTCGCAGGTGGAACCGCATCCGGAAAGACAGCAACGATGAATGCCACCTCCATCTTCATACCAACATCCGCAAAGATCATCTCCATCGAGGATACCAGAGAGGTGAACCTGCCTCACAAGAACTGGATAGCCGGCATAACCAGAGGATCGGCAGAGAGTGGTAAGGAAACTGATATCGACATGTATCAGCTCCTAAGGGCGGCCCTTAGGCAGAGGCCCGAATATGTGCTTGTAGGAGAGGTAAGGGGAAAGGAGACAATGACCATGTTCCAGGCCATGTCCACAGGTCACGTCACCTACTCCACAATGCATGCTGATTCGGTCAAATCCATTGTATATCGTCTTGAGAATCCTCCGATCTCCATCCCAAGGGTGCTGATCCAGGTTCTAAATCTTGTTGCAATTCACAATCAGATCAAGGTCAAGGGTATGAGGGTTAGGAGGATCACGGAGCTTGTTGAGATAGTTGGGATCGAACCAACAAGTCTGGAGATCATCACGAACCGTGTCTATAAATGGGAAGCAGCCGGGGATAGATTCGTTTTCGGAGGGCATTCCAATCTTTATGAGAAGATAATGGACTTTGAGGATCTGACCCGAGATGAAGTGGTAACTGAATTGAACCGTCGGGCAGAGGTCATAGATTGGATGCTGAGAAACGACGTCAGGAAGTTCAAGGACGTGAGCACGATTGTGGCGGAATATTACGAAGATTCAGAAAAGGTCATGAAGATCCTAAGGGAGAATCACAGGATCGATATCTCAAAGGGTTTGAATGTATTCGAGGATGAGAGACAGGAAAGGCTCCCCCCCTCTCTGATGGACAGCCTGCCATCACCTGGAACAACTTCTGGAGGTGCTTGATTGGCCCTTTCACCATATTACAAGATAAGCATGAAGATCGATCCATTGGCCAATTTCGGTAGGAAGATGGCCGATGGTGATCCTGATATCGAGACAATACTTGAGAGGGCTGACCAGAATATCAGGGGAGAGGTCTTCTACACAGGAATGCTTGTAGCGATCATCTTGGCCGGACTAACCGGTTTCCTTCTTATCACTCTTCTGAACCTAACGGTAATGTCAGGATTGGTTCTTCCGATCAGGCTTGTCCTCTGGATCGTTGTTCCCCCTCTCTTAGGTGCATTCACCTATGCGATCTACAATATGGTCCCCAGAAGCAAAATCAAAGAAAGGAAGAAGAACATAGACAGGAACCTTTCCTATGCTACCAATTACATGGCAGCAATGGCCTCTGCTGACGTGACTCCCTCCTCGATATTCCGTGGACTTGCCCAGCAGGACATATACGGTGAGATCAAGAAGGAGTCGGAGAAGATCGCAAGGGACATAGACTTCTTCGGCAAGGACCTTATCAAGGTCCTTCAAAAAGCAATATCTCGGTCCCCATCGGAGAAATTCCAAGATTTCATACAGGGTATAATAACCACTGCAAATTCCGGAGGTTCTCTTAAAGTATATTTCATGTCAAAATCCGACCAATACATGAAGGAGAACAGACTTATTCAGGAACGTGACCTCCAGACTCTGGGGGTGATGGCGGAATCCTTTGTTACAGTGGTCGTTGCAGCACCGCTTTTCCTGATAATCATGATGTCTACAATGGCCATGATGGGGCAGAGCGGAGGAGATGTTCTACTTGCAGCTACTATATTCGGTCTGATCCCAACGGCTCAGATAGTGTTTGCGGTTCTCATCGGCGATACAGGTGGTGGTGATTGATGGAGCCTGAGAAGAAGCCACCTGTGGCACGGAAACAGCTCGTTTCCAAGGAAGTTAAAAGTACTGACAGTTTCTCTAAGATCAGAGCTTCAACGGGGAGGGAAGGGAATATAAAAATGGCAGTATATGCCATTTCAATAGCCCTCGGACTCATTTTCACTGGAATGGCATTGTTATCATGTCCGGTCGCACCCCTTGGAAAGGTCAAGGAGGACTACGAGAATAGCTACAGTTATATGGCAGATACTGACAAGAGATTGTATATGAGAGAGGGATCTGTGAACCTTACCATCACAATGAACACAACATCACTCACACAGGGCATGAAGCAGAGAGTGGTGATCGGATGGCATTCCTATTTCCTGATGGCCATTGTCTTCGGGCTAGGTCCTGTTTCCTATTATGAGGTGTCAAGAAGGAAAAAGATCGATAAGATAGAAAACCGTCTATCTGATTTCCTTAGGGATATCTCCGAATCCATGAGGGCCGGTCAGACCCTCCATGATGCTATAAAGACCTCCTCCGGAGGAGAATATGGGAATCTAACCCCGGAGATCAAGAAGATGGCCATGCAGGTTTCATGGGGAGTATCCGCCTCAAAAGCACTGGAAATGTTCGCAGAAAGGGTGAACACACCTCTTGTCAAGAGAGCGGTAACACTGATCAATGAGGCTTCATCCGCGGGTGGTAATGTTTCAAACGTCATTGATGCTGCTGCCAAAGATACGAGAGAAATTCAGATCATGAAAAGGACAAGGGCAACAGAGATGAACATGTATACCTACGTCATTGGTATCTCTTTCCTTGTTTTCCTGGTGGTCATAGGAATAATGTTCGCCACATTCATGCCCAGGATGATGGAGTTATCTGAGAGTTATGCAGCAAGTGATTCCGGAGGACAGGCCCAGGCACCTGGTGGTTTCGATCCAACAAGTGTTGACTTCGAGGAGATGAAGCTGCTTTTCTTTGCAGCCGCAGCCATCCAGGCGATCGGAGATGGAGTGGTTGGTGGTCTGATGTCATCAGGAAGGATATGGAACGGTCTTTGGATGTCATCCATATTTGCTTTGGCAACCTGGCTGATATTCGATCTGGTCCTGCTTTAATTTCAACAATTTTAAAAACTCCCATGGGCCTTGTTCTAGAAATCCTTAATAGAACACAGTGTCTTCCAGTGAACAGACAGGGAGTTGGAAAGAGATGAAGGTTGTATACAGAACAGATAAAATGCCCATCGTCTTCATAATATCCGGCCTTGCAATGGCTACCATATCACAGCTTGATATCTTCAGGGATGCGAACAGACCCCTGATATTCACAGCTGGGTGGATAATTGCAGGATTCGGTTTCGTACTCTGGGCCGTTCCCACACTTAGCAAATGGATGAAGAAGCGTGAAAGGATGAGAGCAAGAGAACAAAGGAATATACCGGATGAAAGGGGAGATCAACCGCGAAGATATGCCAGACCAAGAAGGTGATCCTATTGAAGCAGGAAGGGGAGGATGAAAGCATAATACAGCTGGAGAAAGCTTACAGGAACGCTCTAAGGAAGGCCTGGGAGGATGGGAGGATCTCATATGATGAAAGGTCATTGATCAAGCAGTTCACGGATGATCTCCCTCTTCCGAAAGAGGTCCTTTCCGTGATCGAGGCTCGGGAATATCTCAGGTTTCGATGGAAGGAATACGAAACATCATCATATGATCATCAAATGAATGTAGTTGAGAAGCTGCTTGATATTGATGAGGAGAATCCATTCTTGTGGATGAAGAAGGGGTCCCTGCAATTCCTTATGGGGGACATGCACGTGGCCTTCGAAGCGCTGGACAGAGGTCTTGAACTCGATCCAACTTCTCATGAAGCATGGTTCTGGAAGGGATCTGCCTTCGTTAACGAAGGAGACCTTGGAGTAGCCCAGGATTGTTTCGAAAAGGCACTTGAACAGGATCCTGACCACACTCTATCTTGGCTGATGCTTGGCAGAGTAGAAAGAAGGCAAGGGAATCTGGAGAAGGCTAAGGCATGTTCAACAAGGGCCATCGAATGCTGCCCAGAACATCCAATAGGCTATGTTGAAAGAGCTCTCACTCTTCTTGAGATCGGATCGAAAGAGGAAGCAAGGCTGGATCTTGAAAAGGTATTGGATATTGACCCCCTTAATGAGATAGCACTTACCTATATGAAAGAGGAGATAGGACCTCGACCGGGTGATGATGAGGACCTCTGGGAAGAGGAGACCGAAAAGGAAGAAGAGACCCCCCAAAAAATTGCATCAAGAGAAGAGGAGAACGACCTTCAGGAACCAACCTCAGAGGAGGAAGATACAGAAACGGACCAGGTAGATCAACCTGAGGATCAAGAAGAGGCAACCCCCTCCAAGGAAGAAGAGATCCAAGAGGAAACATCCATGGAGGATTACAATGAGGAGGATATGGAGCTTCTTGAAGAAGATGAATTCGAAGAAGATGACCAATTATCCGGGGAGGGCCAAGAGGAGACCATTACTAAGAAAGAAATTGTCCAAGAGGATGTTTCCGAGATAGACATTGATGAGAATCCTGAAATAGATGGGGAAGAACATATCGTGAAAGGAAAGAAGAAGAAAGGATCATATCTGGACGATGATATGTTCGAGGACAGGGGAGGAAAGGAAGAGACATTGGAGACCGATATTGAGGAGGACGAGGCGGAAATTGTACAAAAGATGATCAAATGCCCTCACTGCGACGGTCCGGTTCCAGTTACTACCGATAAGAGACCGGTTGTGGTCATTTGTCCTTCATGCGGGTCAAAAGGAAGGCTTGTGAGGTGATCTGATGGGAATCCTTGACGATATTGAGAAGATGGATGAGGCCGATGGATTGAAGCATCAGCTGAAGAGATTAGAGAAGGTCGAAGAAGAGAACAATAGGATGCTAAAGGAGATATTGAAGATCCTGAAGAGATCCAGGTCCACAGTGAAGAAGGAAGGTGAAAAACGATGATGTACTGCACCAAATGCGGATCCAACCTAAAGGGCAACAATGTAAGGTGTCCTGTATGCGGTTACGAGGTCCAGAAGATGAAAATGGACGTGTTGAAACCACGGGAACAGAGGACCCAAAGGTCCGAAGATAGGCCCTGGGCCCCTCCGATCCCGGATCAAAGAGTGGAACCAAAAATGGATGAAGATATTGAAGCGGAAAGATCAAAACCCGATACAGGCATCCGTTTCTCGACCAAAGAAAAGGATAAGGAGGAAGATGATCCAAGATACGTGGAAGGTTGTGCATTTTGCGGAAGCAACCCGGTCAGGAGATGTTTCTTCTCTCTTGCCCCACTTTGTGAAAGACATACTGTCTGGCTCCAGATCTACGTCAGGAACATGCCATTCGGTGAGAAGGTGGCTGCTGCACCGGACATAGGTGGAGAAAAGGAAGGAAGGGTTCCAACCCAGATGGAAGCCGAGGAAGCTGGCATGTTCTTTTCCATAAAACCCTATCACACATGGAAAAAGGTGAGATGATATCCCTAACCGGACTCCCGGCCACCATATTCATAGGATGAGGTGAGTGCGTTTGCCAGAATATTACCTTGATATAGAGACAACAGGATTGGATCCAAAAGAGGACCAGATAATTACTATCCAGTATCAAAGACTCGGAATGGTCTCCGGTAGGATGGAAGGGCCTCTTCATATATTGAAAGCCTGGGAATCCTCAGAGAAAGAGGTATTGGAGGTCTTCCTTCCTGTTTTCAACAGCGGAGGACCGTTCTCATTCGTTGCGATCGGCACCAACCTACCATTTATTTACTCTTTCATTGTGGAAAGGGCAAGGATACACGACCTTGATCCTCCCGACCCATTGTATCTAATGGGAAAGAAACCCTATCTCGACCTAAAACCCCTTCTGGTCATGATGAACAAGGGTAGTTTCAAGGGTGCATCGCTTGACACATTCATGGAACTGAGTTACAGAGGGGAAGAGATACCCAGATTCTATTTCGATAAGGATTATAATAGGATCATATCCTGCATTACAGAAGAAGCGGAAAAGTTCCAGAAGCTCTATCGACATCTCAAGGAGAGAGCTCCTTCATTGGTCCTAGCAAAAGGGCATCTCCAGACCACCCTGGATACGATCTGATCGTGTTTTATATCAGAATGAAAAACGATCTCAAGATCCATTCCCAAATAGTCAATTTATCAGCTAATCTCAGAGGCTCTAATGTACCGTTTTTCGATTAATGGAATATACACACCCTCACCCTTTTATAACATTGTTGTAATAATTTCTTACGATTTGAAAACTCGTATGTTTTCAATGGAGAGGTGGACCCTCACATTCCAAGGTCAAAAGGAGATGGAACCATGAACGGACGAAACAAGGAAAAGATCTCCGCAGGTCTCGCGTTAATGATTTTCTTTGCAGCTTTTACCACGATTGCCCTGATGGACAGGACCCACGGTACCAACG
>CBDDUX010000025.1:0-26433 GCA_965234725.1 Thermoplasmatota archaeon
TAGTACTTACGGTACCTGGGCTCAAAAAGTCATCATTACTCAGACAGACTCTACAGATTTTTTTAAAAATATATCTACTTATTGAAAATATTTATATTCTAATAAAATTCATATATAAATTGACGAAGGAAATGAATTCATATTTTATAAGGAAGTTATACAAAGGCGAACAAACTATTTATAAGATAATTCTGTATTTTGTGTGTTCAGTATATTTGGGTGTGACTAATTGGCGATGAGATTGGTCATATCTCGCTAGGATTCGATTAGCTTCAACTTTGAAACCGAATTTACTCATGCGTGATAGCAATGGAAAGCATATTAGAGATAACTGAATGTCCCAACTGTGGTTCATCTGATACTGAAAATGATGTGGGAAGAGGGGAACACTTTTGCAGAAAGTGTGGCATTATTATAAAAAACAATATAGTTCTCTCCGAACAAAATAAAAAACCATATAAAGAAATATTTTGGAAAAAGCAAACTGATCCACCAGGAGGAATGACAACAATAGGATTTGAAAATCAGGATGTTTTTGGAAACCAATTATCTCAGAGGGATATTACAAAATTGAATCGTTTGAGAAGATGGCAAAATAGGTATAGCAAATTTCAAGAAACAAGGAAATCATCATATGCAATTAAAAAAATCAGAAACACTATAGAAAATATGGATCTGCCAAAAAATGTTGGTTTCCTATCTTCTGATTTATTTTTCTCGCTGAACAAGAATCAAATTGTTGATAAATGGGGTAGGGATTGCATCATCTATGCTTGTATTCTTTTAACTTGTAGAAAATTAAAGATCCCTATTACCATTAAGCAACTTTCCAGATATAGCGGAATAGATAGGAAGTTTATTGGAAGAGCATATAAGAAAATTATAAATTACAAAGGTGATACCATACCCCTTCAAAATCCTAAGGATTTTCTCGAATTGTATTCTAGGAAACTAAAATTAAATATTGAAACAAAAGATGAAACCTCTAAAATCCTGGATATCATAGTAAAATGTGGTGAGATGTCAGGAAAGGAGCCATCTAGTATTGTAGCCTCAGCAATATATCTCGCATGTAAAAAAAGTAATCAATACAGAACACAAAATGAGATTTCAAAGGCAACTGGGGTTTCCGAGATAACTATTAGGAGACGTTATAAGGAGATCATTCCCCTCCTAAAAAAAATGTAACATATTTCAATATCTTGTTATCATCCCCCTTAATAGTATTCACCCCACTATACTTTCTATATAGTGGATCCTTTCATTAGAACACAAAAATTCATATACTGAGCATCCCTTTTATAAAAAAAAAAGGGTCCATTCTTGTTCAAAATCATTCAATTATTCCTATCTCTGGGATGGAGTCCTTTTATCAACTATAAAGAAAGAAAAGTGTTCCTAACCAATATTGGTATCAGTCCTATTTTTTTATTTCCCATTTATGATTAAATCACTCTTTAAATGATTGATAAAATTTTATTAATATCTTAAGATTTAGATTATTCGACATAGGTCCTGAGTCCCCTCTAATGTTAAGAACTGAAAAAAAATTTAAAAAATTATGATTCTTCTCCCAATTTAGGGAGGACCTCAATAAATGAAAGCTGATGTGCAAAAAGGCAACTGAAAGCCATGCCAGAAAGGTGTAATATTATTGCCAAACTCCTTGTTTTAAAACTTCATTTCTCAATGGTCATACCTACTTTGTATAACAGATCATTTAGCAGAAAACTCAAATAGATAATTAATAGAGTTGATATCATAAATTATATCATATTAATATCATTTTATATGTCTTTCATTATTTTCTATGTCGTTACCTAAATTCGGAGAAGAGCCAAAATTATAAAAGTTAATAAAGAAAATTGCCCGTAAAAATAAATCAATCCCTCTGGTGGCTCTCTTATTTTGGTAAAATTTCCCAATAATATTTAGAAAGCTTCAATTCTGGTTTTATTGTCACCCAAAAAAATCTGGGAGATCCTATTGTTTATATTTCAAGAAAGCTAAGAAATTCCTGATGGGATCGTATGGTCATCGTACCATACGACTTAAATAAAAGTACAAGAGGGGTTCCACGCTGTTTATATTAATAGAGAAGCATCTTTTTACCACACCCGAGGCACCTGCGGTTGACCCCGGAACCATGTTCCGTTCCATCTGAACAGGTTCCAGAGCTTCCCGACGGAAGCATGGAAGGCGATGTCCATGGGGGTCCCCGGACAGCTATCTGAGTGAGGAGAGAGTAAAGTGAAAAAAGCAGCAGACATTGGAAAGATGAGGACTAAGATCTCATCCATACTGAAGGAATACCCCGAACTGGAGGAGATCGTGGAAGAGGTGAACGAGGAGCTCTGGGCGCTTGAGCTTGCCCTGGAGCTTGAAAACAAGAGGGGTGATGAACAATGATCCCCAAGAAGAGAAGATCGGAACCTGCCCTCATGAAGAGGATCAAGCGGGTCATCCACAAGATAAAACCGGACCAACTAGATCTTTCACCTGCCACTGTATTGGAACTCCTGGAGACCTGCGACAGACAGGACATCGATGTCCTTGAGATAGACTGGGAGGACAATGGAGAGACTACCAAGCATATTTCCATAGAGGGGATTCCCATCGTCCTTTCGATCAAGCTGTCACATCTTCAGCACAGGATGGACCTGATAGGAAAAAAGTCAGTGTCCGAATGAATGGAGCCCTATGTCGATAAGAGATGTCGACACCTTGACAAGTATGGCAAGTACATGGATCAAGAGCTAATCGGGAGAATTACACATACAGAAAAATTTTTCTCCGGTGGCTCTTTTTCTTTTCAATCTTTTCTTATTGATAACTTAAAACAAAAAGTTTGAAAAATCTGCGATTATTCTAAGACCATTTTTATTCTGATTAGAAATACCACCCTCGGGATTCGATCCTTATGATTCGACCATTGGAAAATCAAAGATTTTCCAGACCTCCTCGCCTTAAACTAATTTCACTCAGTTCTTCCGCTCAGAGGATCTCCCTGGTGGTTCTTTATCTACTCCTTAGCTCGAAAAGATGAGGAGTATATCGGCCCTGGGTAATTTGAACTACCAAGGACCTTGTGACTGCGGGACCCAATATTTTATCAATTATTGAAAAACAGATTGATATAAGCTTTACCTCGATTTTGATAGATTTCGAAGGTGTAGAAGTAAATTCCACAGGTGTATTAATACAATTTTCACTTTTATTAAAATGCCAATTCACATAGTAGAGGCTATGGGAATTGGTTGAGGTGAATGCGTGAAAATGAAAAATGGAATATTATCAATCTGGCTGGTGGCCGTTCTCTTTATGATCGGCCTTGGAATGTTGATCATCCCATCAAGTGTGGATGCAGCATATACGGGAATAGTGACGATAAATGCCGATGGAAGCGTAACACCTTCCGATGCACCAATTATTGGTGAAGGAAAGAGCTACAAACTGACGGATGATATCGATGGCATGCTTGTGATTAAGAAGTCCAATACGGGCGTTAACGGTATGGGATATGCCATCACAGGAGATGGGACAAATTATGGTATCCATCTTGACAACGTGAAGGGTGTGACTATCAAGAACTTCTACGTCTACGATGCCAAAGACGGAATATACTTGGAAGCATCCTGTAAATGCACCATCAAGGACAATACGGTAAGCGATTCCATCAGGTTCGGGATAACCGCATGGGATGACTCGGATGGTAACACCATCAAGGACAATTATGTGACCGGTAACAACGCTGGAATAGCTTTGATATATGACAGCGACGAGAATGTGGTGAAGGACAATACGGTTACCTATAACGGCTATGGCCTGGATACTTACCATTCCGATGAAAACATGTTCAAGGACAATATCGTTACCTATCATTCCATGTGGGGTATCAGTTTCAGGTTTTCCGGTGACAATGTTGCCAAGGATAATTATGTGGATACATGCAACGGGTTCGGTATCGGCATATATTGGGGGACAGGGGGCCACCTGGCAAAGAAAAATATTATAAAGAACTGTGGTGGGTCCGGTTTCCAGCTCAACAATGAAGGCGACATATTCGTCATGGAAAATGAGATCTACGACTGCTATATCGGGATCGGCTCTTGGTATACCTGGGATATTACTCTGAAATACAATTACATCACCGGAAGCTCCGTACCTGGGATATATATCGATACAGCAACTGGACAATATGTCAATGGTAATGAGATCGTTGAAAACACATTCGGAATCTATTTCTGGAACAGTGATGAGACGTTGGAGTTTGACAATGTTATTACTTGCAACCTCATAGAGGGTAATGTTTACGGTATCTATACCGATGATTACACTTTTGGACCCTATATTGCTTACGATTGCGGTGGTAATACCCTGCACCATAACAATATCATCGATAACATCTTCCAGGTCTACGAAGGTTTTGATAACATCTGGGATGATGGGAAGGGAGAGGGAAACTACTGGAGCGATTACACGGGTGAGGACACCAATGATGATGGAGTCGGTGACACGATGCTTCCACACAATGGTGTAGATAATTATCCCCTTATGGAACAATGTTGAGATCTTAGAAATTTGAACATGGGCCCATAATATGGGCCCTTTTTATTTTTTAATAATCAAGTATAATCTCTCAAGTAGGATCCAAAAAGTTTTAAAATTTACAGTATTGTTTTTGGGATCTTAGATGTTATCACCTCCAAGGTGAGAAAGATCTCGGGTATGAGAGATCGTTGAAAGATCAGAGAACCAAATTTTCAAAGTTCCTATTTGGTTGACCCTATACCTGATCGACTTGAAAGTCCAATTCCAGTTCCACTCCCTCATATTCTATCAAGATCCTATCCGAGTCAAACGGTGTTGTTGAATATGGATTGTCCCATCTCGGATAATCTCTCAGGGATATCTCCTCATTATTCACCTTCAAAGGTCCTGTCCAACCAAACTCTATCTTGCCTATTCCATCTGCATGAAATTCGATTTCCAGGTCATCAACTTTCAACTTGGACCCTGATACATTCTCGATAAAATTACTGAAGTCACCATCGACCTCCTTTCTTCCCATGTGACAGACCCAGATATTCTCCCTTCCAAGTGCAACTATCTCCTGATCTGCATCGATACCTTCCGTCTGCCATTCATAAGGAAGGTGGGAATATAGAGCCACATAACCCTCATCTTTCCTCCCGAATATCCATCCCCCACCGTCATCCGAAGGAACCTCTCTTACCTCATCGAAGGCCCATTTGGGGAAATATGCATGGGTGAAAGCATAATGCCTTGATTCCAGGATATCTATGGATCTGTCTATCTTGTGAATAGCTATCAGTGTATTGTTAAACTGAGCTGTCCGTGGCATGCGGCCGTTGGAGAGCCAATACCCTGGCTTGTCCTTTTCATTCATTGAATCAGGATTGGTTACGTACACAACAGCATAAGGACCCAGAGTAGCCTGCCAAATATGCTGCTGGTAGCCTTTTTCCCCTTTTCTCCATTCCTGAGCATTGCTCAGCATATAATCAGGAGTTCGATATGTTATCTTGTTTACCTCCGATAACAATACACCGTTTGAATCCGAACCAAGAGAAGCGCTTGCTTCTTCGAGGAGATCTAGTGCTTGAAGGACCTTACCGAGAGATTTGAAATCCTTGAAATCCGGATAATGCCACATCTTCCAATCATCCGCTCTTGTCAAGGTTTCATCAATTACAAGTGGATGGGTGAAACAACCCATTCCCCACCAAACAACGATATCATCAGATGATGAAAGACTCAGGTTCCTCTTCTTTGCTTCAGATTCGGTCATAGGTATTGAATGCCTTTCCCTGTTTATCATGACATCCGGCATGTCCAGAGCGATATTCTCGATTACTGGAGGAAGCGTATAATTGGACAATGCCAGTGATATGACACCCATGCTTGTCTTGGAGTGGAATCTTCCCACCCCCCACATCAAGGCCTGAATGGACACCACAGGATCACTCCCAGAACTCTGGACGTTCTTTGCGGTTGATCTACCATGAGAAGTACCATAAATACCGTAGAAGGAATCGACTGCCATATCGAACATGATGAGGTCTATAATCGTTGATGCCTTTGCTGAAAGGTTCCTCGAGAAGTCCACAAGGTTGAGAAGTGCTGCAATATCCTCCGGATAATATGTGTTGGAATCCCATTCTGCAAATCCTATCTTGAACCTCCATTCTATCCATCTGAGGATCATCGGAAATGCATGTTCCATTCTCTCTATACCTGACATCCCGTTGTTTGTGAATATCTCGTTGGGGAACAGCTGTCCTGCAAGATATTCCGATGAGAATACCAGTATTTGATGATTCTCAGTCCACAGTTCCATGGCGCTTTTATTGGGATTTGGCTCGTCGAGCCAGTACTGGAATCCAAGTATAGCCTCCTTCACCGAATCCATTTGCGTTTGGGTGAGAACATCTCTGAAAGAGTAATACAAGCGAATCAGACCGGCCAATGTGAAATCGGCACAATCGTGTCTTTCCTTGACAAAGGTTGTCAGGTAATCCAGGGTATCAACAGGAAATTGGTCCTTACCGTTCTCGATCTTTGCAAGTTCGGTCCATATAGAATCTCTGGACCCATTCGGTGTTGACTGGTTTGAAACCCAATCCAGGTATATCTGCTTCCGTCTCGAGAAATTGTTCTCGAAAGGTTGTTTGTGGAAAACAGGGTCATCGGGAGAAGGTCTGATGGGTTGTTGATCCCCGATCCTTGCGGATGGGAATTCGGGTTCCACATAGAAACTCTTCTTCAGCCTGACTGCAGCGATGGATGTGATGATTATCAGAACTAAAAATATTGCAAGTAATATCTTGTACTTTTTTTTCAATCTCTTCATCTCCAATATATAAACTGAAATTCGTGATATTTGAAATTTTGCCTCCTTGACCGAAGATCCGGGGAGAATATGATATCAAAAGACCGATAAGATAGAGGAGAAACACTATCAATGAAGGCACAAATCCGATTTTGATCTATTTGTTCTCTATGAGCCATTCCAATATGGAAAATCTGATCTTGTACAACACTTTGACCATCAGGTCGACCTCTGTTTCAACTTTTTTTGAAACAGTATAATGCTGATGATCATAAGAGTATCGGTTTCATAACTATTTTAAACCGTTATAAATCCATGGTCAACAAGAATACTACCTGAAGTTCCTACCTGTCAATATTGTCTTACTAGCCACTATGCTTTATATTCGCCATTTCCAATTTTCATGGGTAAATGCGACCCTTGAGATATTGCTTGATTTGATCCACCAATGCTATGATTTTTTTATCGAATCTTAGACCTTATTGGTAAGCCATTTCTCATAAAATGAAAAATCTATAATTAATTAAAAATATTTTATTATATATTTTAATTGATCTATATTACATTTTCACGGGCTAATCGACCGAGGCAATTCTGATGGCTCTATTTTTATTCTGGTTAGAAACACCACCTTCGGAATTCGATCCTTCGGATCCGATCATAAGGGGTTCGAAGGAAGAAACGGATAAATACATTCTCGGAATTATTGAACAAAATGATAGGAAGACGCTTCAACTCAATGAGTGAGATCAAGAAACAGGCTTTCTTACTCATCATTCTCTTCGGGATAATCAGTCTCCTCGGAGACATTATCTACGAGGGAGCAAGAAGCGTAAACGGACCTTATCTCGATACATTGGGTGCCAGTGCTGCCGCTGTAGGCCTTATTGTCGGAATTGGAGAGCTCCTTGGATATGCGATCCGTTTGATATCCGGATATTTTTCCGACCGGACAAAAGCACATTGGTTCTTCACGATATTCGGATATGGTCTTCTCATCTCCGTTCCCTTGCTTGCATTTTCAGATCTCTGGCAGGTTGCCGCGATTTTCATCGTCCTTGAAAGGATCGGTAAGGGAATAAGAAGCCCTGCAAGAGATACTTTAGTGTCATACGCTGCAAAACGGGTAGGCACCGGATTTGGGTTCGGCATTTCAGAATTCCTGGACCAGATCGGTGCATTCATAGGTCCTCTGATCTTCACGGTCTTCTTCGTACTGTTAGGATCTGCCGAAAAGTCTATCGGGGATTATCAGAAAGGCTATGCACTTTTATGGTTTCCATTCCTGATCTTGATGATGGTATTGTTCGTGGCCTTTTATCGGGTAAAGGACCCGAAAAGACTTGAAAATACTCAAACAGAAAACAAACAAGAAGGAATACCAAGGATATTCTGGTTTTATTCGATATTTTCATTTGCTACCACTGTCGGTTTCATCAATTTTGCCATAATCGGATATCATATGAAGGTCTCAGGCCTCCTTTCAGATGCACAGATACCTCTCCTATATGCTCTGGCAATGATAGTCGATGCAATTTTCGGCATCATCATCGGAAAATTATATGACGGGATCAAGAAAAGAAAAAATGATGAACATTCAGGATTGTTGATACTGATCATTCTACCGATAACCACCGCATTGATATTGCCGTTCATTTTTTCACATACAATAATTGCGATCCTTCTCGGGGCCTTCCTTTGGGGAATGGTGATGGGATCCCATGAAACGATCATGAAAGCGGGAATAGCTGACCTTACTGCCACAACCAAACGGGGAACCGCTTACGGTGCTTTCAATGTGGTATATGGGTTGGCTTTGTTCCTGGGAAGTGTAATTTCCGGATTCCTATACGAGATCTCCATTACACTTATGATATTAACTCTGGTGATCATTCAGATCTTCTCCATCATTTTGTTTTTTGTAATGAGGAAGGAGATCGGTCCTGCCAGGTGACCAGCAACGTGGTGAAAGTCTCAAGCGAATGCGAGTTTCCTCATATTGTGTGAGAACTTGATAGATAATATTACAGGGATGCCCTTGAAACAGATGTGCTTGGTGATCTCTCCGTCATCTTCCATCTCGAGTTCCAATACCTCGATTTCTTCTTCCTCCGCCTCCTCTAGGATCTCCATCACAGTGATGGGGGATAGCTTCAGCTCGTCCGGATGGATCTTGTCGAGAACCTTCCTCATTTTCCTGACGAGTCTATCATTTTTTTTCATCTTAGCTATCATCTCAATCAACCTCCTCCATCTCCAAAATAAGTTCGATCGCCCACAGTTCCTCATTCGCATCTTCCACGAACTCCTCGAGTTCGGGATGATCCGTTATCAGGGCAGAGAGTTCTGCCCTCATCGCTCCAATGTTCTTTGCTGAACTCATCTTACTCACCTCTTTACGGGAAATAGGCAATTCCTCATCGCCAAGGAATGCTTTTTTTCAGGTGATTATAATATTGTATTGATATTATTAAATAAGTAGTAATAATTATACTTCAAAAATATCATTTATAATTCAGAAAAAAACTACATCAATAGTCTAAATATTTTATTCGATAATTATATTAATTATTAATATCCGATCATTTGCCAGTTTCTTGACCTTCTCTATGCCAAAATTGAAAGATCATAGGCTAGATATTCTCTCATATAGGAAAAATTCCTCAATTGAATAAGAAAGAAGTTGATAACTATTAAAACAATAATGATTCATAATAAATTTAATAGGCCCGGCTTAGCGGGCCTATTATAATAGGATTGGAAAGGGTCTATCCGACCTATTCTTCAATCTTCTCCAGTTCCTTGATGGTTTCTCCGATATACTTCTTTAGCTCACCCCTTGTCATTCCTTCCTCCGAACTGGAAGGGTCCTTTGTTCCATAGAGGTCCTCATAACCAAGCACTCTATGTGCTTTCTGGTCTCCGAGATGGGCTTCCTCAGCCGAGATGGTCACATGGCAGTATCTCGATGATACCGATTCGAAGGTGGCCTCTTCCTCTTTTGGAGATACCTGGGATTCCTTCACTTCATCACCGTCGACCTTTCTTTTCTTTCTCATAACAACAACGGATAAGACGGCGATGGTCAAAAGAAGCACCGTTCCTGCGGATATACCAATGATGAATACCGAACCAGAAGCTCCGCCACCGGATTCCATCGAATCCACTTCTATCATGAAAGATGTTTGAGTCATCTCGGTCCCGTCAGTAACTCCCACCACGACCTTGTGCATCATCTCCTGACCCTTGGTGGGAGTCCAGCAGATCGATCCGGATGCTGGGTCAATTCCCATTCCCTCTGGTCCTTGTATCAAAGAGAAACAAAGATCTATCTCATCCTTATCATCCGGGTCAGCTGCTTTCAGATATATCCTCAACTTCTCACCTACAATTGCCTTTTGCATTGGGACCTCTTCAATTTTCGGAGCACCGTTAAGGGTGAAGGACCAGATCCCCGAATCACATTTTCCCCTGCTGCACCCATCATTGGGTATCACTGTCCAGAAATATGTCTTCCCTCCCTTGAATCCATCAAGTTCGATCTCGTTTGATCCGTATTCCGAAACGAGGAGTGTATTCTCCTTCAAGGCCATAACGAAGGCTTTCGTCTCACTCAGATAGACATCGTATGTGATCTGATTATCCTCAGGATCCGTTCCTTTCCACTTAAGGATGTTACCGATCATTGGGACCTTCAGTCCATTGGAAGGTTCTATCAGTTCCGTTTTAGGGGGATTCGAGGCTTCCACTATGATGTCGAATTGTAAGGAATCAGTATACTGTCCATCGGACACCTTAAGGGTCACCTTCATTCTGTATGGTTCCTTCTCAAAGTAATGTACGGACGCTCTCCAGAGGACCTCACCTGTGTCTTTGTCAATGTTCATTTGACAAGGAGGATTTGTGGATATCGAGTATGTAAGCCTATCTCCAATGTCTGGATCGGTTGCATTTATATCCAATCTGAATAGGTCTCCGTGGTCAATGCGATATGATTCCGGATAGCTCTGAAATTCAGGAGGATCGTTCACATTATTTACCGTAACAGTGAATTCTCTCCTGTCCAAAAGACCTCTGGAATCTGTGAGGGTAACCTTCACATCGAAAACACCAATGTTCCCTGGTCCAGGCCTCCCGGAAAGTATCCCGGAAAGCGGATCAATGGTTAGCCAGGTCGCATCGGTCTCCAGTGCCCAATAATGTTCTTCATCCATATCCAGATCGGAAAAGGAGTATTCGGTTTTGTATAACCGATCCTGGTCGATCGATTTTCTGTCATCATTCAATATATGGGGAGGATCGTTCACATCTTCCACAATAATCTCAAAATTATGTCTGTCATACCCACCGTTCCCGTCTTCTACCCACAAAGATACATCGAACTTACCGGTCTGAGAGTGGTCTGGAGTCCCAAAAAGCTCTCCTGTTTCGGGGTCATGGTTCAACCAGTCCGAGTCTGTTGTAATATGCCAGAGTATGGGCCCCTGTCCATCCTCATTAGAATCATAATCCACGTAATATACTTCATCCTGAACCGCGTGAAGGACATCCGTAGTAATTATTTCGGGGTCCTTGTTGATGACATCAATAGTGAATTCCCTGGTTATGGACCTGCCTTCGGCACAGGACAGTGTGATATCCACTTCCCATTCTCCGACATGCGAATTATCGGGGGATCCGTGAAGATTTCCTTCATTAATGGACAACCAATCAGCATCTGTTGATAGGTCCCAAATTATTGAGGTCGAATACCCCAGGTTTTCAAAATCCTGCTCGTAATCCTGCCCCTCGATGACCTGGGATTGGATCATGTCAGGTCCCATGATCACTGCTGTATGAACCGAAAGTGTTTCCATGTAACTTTCGTCAACTGCAGATGTGATTTCAATCGTGGACGGGTAAGGGGCTGTGGAAGGTACTATCGTCCATCCCCTGTAGGTCCCGCTGTCGATATCCGTCTCCCTTAGATTTACCTGGTTATTAAGGTTGGGATTCCAAGAGTAGCTGATGTTGACCCTGGTGGAATCCATATGGGTCCTATTGCAATCCTCCCCTTTGATTTCAATGAACATCCCATTCCCTCTCTCAAGATGTTCAGGGACTTCTGAATATCCGGGATCTGAAAAAAGTGAGATCGAGTGGATTTCGATGGGTTCGAAATTAATGACGCCATCAATGAAATAAACAATACCTCTATTCTCTCCATTGTGCATCCCAAAAGAAGCACCTATCATGATATCATCTCCTCCCTGGGAACTGAACTGACCCGCTCCCGATACAGAGCATCCGAATTGTTCAAAATTTTTATACCCAATGAAGGAGGCATCGGTTTCGTTGATGCTGACATTTGTATCGAAATGGCCTCCTTTTCCTAGTATGAGGTAGACCTTTCCAACAGTATCTCCATCGATCTTGTAAGATGGTGCCGAGATGAGAAGATCATCCAGGCCGTCAGCATTATAATCTCCCATTATGCTGACTGACATTCCCAGATAATCACCGATATTCTCTGCCACCCAGGATCCGTCTGCTTCTTTAAGGGATACATTGGCCTCGAATCCATGGTTCATTCCCAATATCAGGTAAACCTTACCTGTTCTATTGGTTCCAGAATTTAAGAATGGGCAGGAGATTATCATATCTGAAAGGCCGTCACCGTTCATATCTCCTCCCATGAAGATCTTACGACCGCTCAAACTGTTTGGTATTTCGCCTATCCAAGAACCATCGGCACAGTATGCATTCACGATTTCCCCAAAACCGGCGCTGGAACCCATGAAAAGATAGGTCTTTCCCTCGGTCCCAACCCCACAGTTAGCTCTGTAAGCGGATATGATGATGTCATCGAAACCGTCCCCATTCACATCACCACCTCCTGATACGGAATAACCGAAATAATCGCTGCTTTCCGAGGATTGGAATATCGTATCTGCATCAGAGGACATTATTAGGGATTGCCATCCTGAACTTTTTCCCATGATCAGAAAGGCCTCGGACCTGGCCGAGCCAATGATGAGGTCGTCAATAGAGTCACCGTTGACATCACCGGCTTTGGAAATTACAATTCCAAGATACTGGCCTGAATTATCACCGATTATCTTCACATCAGCATCATCAATGGAAATGTTACCCTCCAATCCTGTCGTTGACCCGAAGAAGATGAAAACCCCTCCCACCGACCAATTCGAACCGTGATCAAGATAGGGGGAAGACATGATTATATCATCCAGGCCATCGCCGTTCAGATCTGCAGGTCTCGCCAGGGCTGTCCCTAACAGGCTATTGCTACCGGGAGCGAAGAATGTGATATCGGATTCGGAGAGGCTTTGGTTTCCGGTTATGCCACCTTTTCCTCCAAAGACCACATCGACCCTTCCGCCGTCGGTGGTCTCGACTCCCCCATATATAGACCCAATTGCAATATCGGGATTTCCATCACCGTTCACATCGCCTATGCTAGCGACCGACCAACCCGTTCTTCCGGCTATATCTGCTCCATAAAGGTAGCCGGACATTGCCTCGGTTATATTCTGGTCCTTTATCATATCCTCATAGTCAGACATGAAAATCAATCCGCTTTCAGAGAGATCCATCCCCTCCGAATATGTTGTCATCATTGAAGATCCAATGATGACCATTAGCACTAAAGCTGCATACTTCATTCTAATACACCTCTCATACGCATCCCTTGGTCCGATGCGGGTAGACGCTCATCGACGTTGGATCGACCTACCCACTCTGAAGGAGCGGGAAACGGTGGATAAAACTCTAAGGATATTGGTTTCTTCCATCGTTGGATGCATGTGAATGTTCATTTATTTTAGGTATATAAATCAGTTAACTGTAATCTTATATCTGATATATTCAGATAATTTACTGCAATTATTATTACAAAATAATGAAACAGTTAAAGACTCGAATAACGACTCAACTAGATGTGTTTTGACATTTGATATAAAAATTGCTCGTGTTGAATTATCAGATATATTTTTTCTAAAAAGGATGATAACAGGTTCACTGGCCATATTAAAAAACTATCAATTATGTCAAATAACTCTAATTCTCGATACGGATCCATGTTCATTAGGGGTCTGAAAATTCACTCTTCAAAGGAGTCATCCTTGGATCTACTGGCAATAAGAAAAGATATTAGTAAAACGACCAAAACAGAAATGGAGATCATGACTATGATCAACCAAATGGAAAGACTGGGATCCTTTCCACTGTTTTCTTTTTCAAGATCATCATCTTCATTATTTTCATCATTATCATCCATTTGTTCGGATGGTATGACGATCGAGATATCGAAGGATGGTTCACTATCTTCGAATCCGTTATACGCTACTACCCGGTATAGATATTCGTTACCAGGAGAGAGATTTTCATCGAAGAAATGGATATCGGAGGTATTTCCGATCTCTTCCCAACCAGGTCCTCCTGATTTCCTTTCGATGCGATAACCAATGATCGGTTGATCTCCTGTATTTGCAGGTTCTGACCATTGCAGCAAAACACCTTTAGCCACAAGAGTCGTGGTCAGATCCAGTGGCATATCCGGTGGCGAACCAGTAACAGTGAAATTGAAGGTGATATCATCTCCTAACATATTTCCAGCGAGGTCGCAGAGGGTTCCATGGATCCTAACATGGTATTCCAAGTAACCTTCCAACGGGAATAGGATATCCACCCTGGCAGTGTATTTCATTTCAATACTCACTTCTACATCCTTTCCAGATGTATCCTTAACCTCGACCTGGAGGGTCTCTTTATCGATCCTCTCGCTGAAGAACAAACTGACAGTATTGTTCTTGTCAACCGTTTCTCCATTTTCGGGTGAGCTCCCTAAGAAAATCGGAGCAGTCGCATCCAGTTCAATGACGGATGGTTCACTCAATATTCCAATGTTACCAGCTTTGTCTTTGATCTGAAGGTAGATCTCCTTGTGACCGTCATCATCATCAATGTTGAAAATATGAGTTGTGTTGTATTCTATCCATTCTCCCCATTCGAATCCGTCCCTGCTAAAACACATTGAATCAATACCAGAGATCGGATCCTGTGCATTTATTGAAAGGACAATCTCGCTTCTGTTGGTGATTAGAAGATTATCCTCAATAGTCATATTGTGAATTTCTGGATCTGTCCTGTCAATGTTCAATGTGATCTCATTAGTTGTACCAACATTACCCAGATCATCTATGCCATAATATTGGAAAGAAAAGGTGCCGTCCTCGAAGATGTACATAATATCTTCGAATATCTCCCAGTCTCCCTGATCATTCCTGACCATTATATTTGAAATGTCATTATCGATGGAATAAAAACTGATAGCAACATCGGTTATATACCATCCATTTTCACCTGTATGACCAAGAACATCTGTCCATATCCGGGGTCCTGTTTGGTCGATCTTGATCGAACGATGATCCGTCACATAATTGCCAACTGCATCCCTGACCTTCAGAAGAACGGTTTTCCACCCATCTCCCTGTCCCAATTCCCAGTATTTTTGATTCTTGCACTCTTCCCAATCAGACCAGTTCTGACCGTCATTCGAGAAGCACATCCCATCCAGACCGGAGAGATCATCCGATAGATCCATCTCAAGAAGAACTGTGGCATTATTGGTTATTGTTTCCCCGCCATTTATAGTGAAATCAAGGATCTCCGGTATTGTGCTTTCGATATAGATCCTGTCCGATCCGCTCATCCTGCTCTGACCGTATCCGTTTCGTGTGAACACCTGGACCTCAAGGATACCGTCGATCGGATCGATGGTAAGGATCGTTGAGGAATTGAAGGGCATCCAACCTACCTGATGGCCTTGGTATTCGAACATCATCTCCAAGGCCCCTTCTGATTCAATCGTTACATTGATGGTATTATCCGATATGAACCTGGATCCTTCCTCTATATCCACTCTGGGATCCTTCGGGAAATGATCCACCCTTATGAAAGGGTCTCCGAATAGGACCTCGTCCTCTATCCACATCTTTTCACCTAAAGGATGGGGTTCGCTCATCCTTAACTCCTTATCATAACCCACATCTTTGTAATGAAAATACCCCATTCCGAGATAGCTTCCATCCTTCCAATCATGATATACAGTATTGAAAGTAGTCCCGTATGACCTTGTGCAACCCAGAGCTGCCAGTCCATAATCGGTATTGAATGCATAGTTCACGACCAGATTCTCGGTCTTGCTTGCGGAGAGCCAGTAAGAGCTGCCTGCGAAGTCACCGGCATGGCATCCCCATATCAGTGTGACCACACTTCCTTTGGTGTCCTTGATCATATAACTATTTGCTCCTGTTACCTCCGCACCTGAATCAGGATCTACCTGGAACTGATGATTTCCTCCACCTGAATGGGACCATATTGAGGTTATCTCGTGTCCCTTATCGAGGTATTCGATATATTCCGTGGCATTGGTAGTAGCTTCCCCACCTCCACAATCAAGATGGTCGCCGTATAATGGTTTGAGATTATCCTTTTTAATAGATCCCATCATGTTAGACTGGAGCCCGTAACAGTAGTCCATGAACAGGAGTCCCTCTTCAGGATGATCCATCTCTCCCGTATGATAGCTATGGTCTTTTTCAAACCACTTGTTAAGCATATCGCCAACAAGTGTAGGGGATCTCCAGCAGAGTCGGATATATCCCTTATTATCACCCCATCCGTTCTCCCTGTATGATACCTTGATATCATGCCATCCTTTCGTAAGGTCGATATTTATTCTTTCTGATTTCTGACTCCATGGAGGTGATGTAGCATCGTTAAAGAGCTTATCACCATCGACCTCGATGATGACCCCTCCTCCGTACAAGATCTCCAATATGTAACTATCATCTCTGTCAATTAGGACCTGCCCTTCCCATTTGATGGAGAAAAAGTCATCGGGGACAGGTGATGGAGGGTCCTTAAGAGTAAAATAATATTCGATCGTCTCCCCTGTCCTTGTCAATACCTGGTTCTGGAAATTATTATCTCCATAGAACGTGGCCCTTAACCCGCCTGAGGAACTGGATCCGGATGGTCGAAGATGGTCCGTTGGAATTGTTTCAGAGGGTGGTGAGAGAAAGCTTGACCAGATCTCGGGTCCGTCATTCTCTCCCCAGTAGTGGTAATTGTAGAATCCGTTGGTATCGTTATCCTCGAAAACAGCGTCAAGGTCCTCGTAGAATATCGGAATGGGTGCAGGTTCAATGGATCCATCGGTATGGATAATCTCCCACATTGCAAAGGGGAGATCTCCTACCAGAATAGCTCCTATTATACTCTCATTCTCCCAAAGAGAGATGAGGTCCTGCCTAACCGCCTCTGGAGTGTTCCATGAATCTGATATCTCGATGAACTCCACTTCGTTTTCTGCCTGGATGTCCGAGTAATACCTGTCCAGATTATTCCTCACGATGGACAACACATTATCATCTACGAGAACTGCGACCTTTGATTCAATGTATACCTTTGTCCATAATTGGAAATCAAGAGAATTCCCATTTTCGTCTTGTCCTTGGATGTTAATCCTAAGTAGGACACCATCATCCCCGTTCATGAATGCGGTTTTGGCCATATCCTTGGATATCTCGATGGATAACTGACCTTCGGCCTTCTCACCACCAGCTACTTTGACTTTACTGAAGTCAGGATATTCCGTACCATAGATGATCTCCCTGCACAGAGAATAATAGGTCACCGAAGTCGAAACCAATGAAACGTCGATCCCGACGAATTCTTCTACTGAAAAATTGAATTGAAAATAACCCCCAGGGGAGCAGGAATGTTCATCTCCAAAATCCTTGATATCGATCACAGCCTCATCGACTGATCTTCGATAAGGAATCCTGGATGCCCCAATAGCCGTGCTTGTTGAATCCACATATCCGTTACTTCCAATTCCACTAGCTCTAATTTCGGAGATAACAGAATAGGAGGAAAAAACAATAAGAATAAGGAGCCAGATTGAAAGCAATTTTGATGCGGCCTCGAATATGTTTCTCCTCATAACGATAAAAAATTGCGTTATTTGATATTTATATATTTTAGTGTAGATATGTAATGACCTGATTTGATATATTTATCTTCTAAATTGAGATGTATGGCAGATAATAGAAATATGGGAAAGACTTAAATACTTCTTTTCCAAAAAATTTTATGTTCAAATAGTTAATATGAAATAATCTTACATTAGCTCCCCTTTCAGAGAAACCATCTCCTTGATCAAAGGGACCTCCTTACCGGACAGCTTGATGGCCTCTTCCGCGATCCTTAACATTCCCCCGCAACATGGTACCTCCATAATTGCAACAGTTAGTGATTTGATCCTGTTCTGCTTCAGGATCTCCGAGAGCTTTTCAATGTAAGCTCCGGCATCATCCAGTTTAGGACATCCCATGGCAACTGTCTTTCCGTGGATCAATTGTGAATGGAGGTTGGGATTTGCTGCTGCAACACAATCCGCAAGCAGAAGAAGATGAGAATTATCGAAAAATGGGGCTTTGGGATGGAGAAGATGTATCTGGACAGGCCATTGTCTGAGCTCTGTTGTCCTGATCCCATTTCCTGAAGATCCAGCATCCGAGTCCTCTATCTCCAGCTTCTTCATCTCTGTTCCAGGACATCCGCATGGAAGGTTCTCTTCGATCTCAGGGACCTCGATCTTATTATCCTTCAGGACCTCAACAGCTTCATTGAAATATTTCGTCTGGCCATGGTCCTTGAGATGTTTCAAATGGGCTTTAATAACATTTGGTCCACCTTTGATGATATTCTCCATTGTCAGTTTCTCGCTGTACTCCTGTCCTTCCCTCTCGATTGTTGAGATCGCACCCTCAGGACAGGTCCCGATACAGGCTCCCAGACCGTCGCAGAAAATGTCAGAGATGAGATGGGCCTTACCATCGATTATCTGAAGGGCTCCTTCGGGACAGTCAGGGATGCAGATACCGCAGCCGTTACACTTTTCGTGGTCGATATTGATTATCTGTCTCAGGACCATATGAACACCTTGCTATCTTTTAGATACCAAGTGATTCTTGATATTAATAGTAGGAAGTATCCAAATGGATACCTGTCCTTAATTAGAAAAAAAACTACACTTATTGGAATTTAAGACCTATCCGATCATATCAAGACATGTTCGAGCCGTTTCCAGGAAAGAAGACCATTATCATTGTTCCTTCCTTGTAGTTACCCTTCATGCGGTCCTCGAACCAGATCCTTCCCCCGTATCTCTCTATGATGCCCTTTACCAGAGAAAGACCCAATCCCTTTCCAGGTACACATTCTGTATCGTTCGTCTTCCCACCCAGGACCCTTTCCTTTAGGTCATCAGGTACTCCCTTTCCATTATCGGTCATTTTCAGCAGGTAACCAGCATTCTCATCGAACTTCCAGTTACTTATCTCAAGTTGTATCTCTACAGTTGGAAGGTCTCCACCAGAAATGCTGTTCCTGAAGAGGTTTGTCAGAAGTTCGTCTATCAGCTCATCACATTTGACCAGAACGGGTCCTTCCCTTGCTTCAAGTTCCATTTTCACCATTTTATGGGGGAACTCACGTTTCACATCATCGAAATTGGAATTGATCCTCTCCTTTAGGTCTGCCATACTGAGATCTTCTTCTGACCTCTGGACCCTGGAGAGGCCTTTTACCTTCTTGATCATCTGATTGGACCTATCTATAGCATCTTTACTTCTCTTCACAAAATCTCTGAGTGGATCGTTTTCCTTCATCCTGTCATCGAGTATACTCAAAAATCCCATGATGGCCGTATTGATGTTAGCAATATCATGAGAAAGGACATCCATGTAAAGATCGGTCTCCGCCTTTGACTTCTTCAGTTTCTCTTCCAGATTGAGACGTGATGTGATATCCCTTCTTACACCCTTCACTCCTTTGATCTTGTTATCCTTGGAAATCAGGACCATGGATACCTCGTAAAGTTTTTCCTCTTCCCCGATCCATCTTCTTTCCACCCCCATTACGGATCCGCTCCGAAGGACCTCCTTTAACATTCTGAATAGCTGGATGTCCTCGAAGCTCTTCTGCATCGGTAACCCGATCTCCACATTGTTTCCGGACTGTCTTTGGAAACTGGGATTTATAAGGGATAATCTGGCGTTCTGATAGAAGACCACTGTAAGGCCCTCAAGATCTCTTGACTTCTCTATGGGTTCTGGCAGGTCTGCCTGGAAGATCCCCTCATCCACATTTTCCAAGATATCCAGTGTCCTCTCCCTTTCCTGACTGATCTCATGGTTAAGGAATGAGTTTACGATCGCCAGTGAGATATTGGCCCCCATGAACTCGAGAAGCTTCAGGTCCCTCTCAGAGAAATGTCCTGGATTCTCACTTATTAGGGCGATAATTCCTACAACCTCACCTTCAGCGGTCACGGGAGTCACAGCAGCACTACGGTATCTCAGGATCTGGACCACCCCTTTGGTGGACCTCTGGTCCTGAACGGAGTCCCGTATTATCATTCCTTCACCTGTCTCCGCAACCACACCAGTGACATGGGATCCAAGGTGGATCTTCTGGTACTTGATAGCATATGATCTATCAAGGTTATAAGTAGCCCGCAGAGTGATCTCCTTGGACTCCTTTTCCATGAAATATATGGCTCCCCCATCAGCTCCGAAACCGTCACATAGTACATTCAGGACATTCGGCATTAGATCGTCTGGAGAAGTAAAGGAGCTGACAACCCTGGCAAGTTCTGTTCTTATCCTTAACTCCTGCCTTAGCCTGGATACCTCTTTCATGAGGTCAGTGACCTTTTTCTCCTCCATATTGGATTCGATCTCGGTCCCTTCGCCGTCACCTGTCAAGTAATCGAAGAGAGAACAACTATTACTTAATAATAATCCAATATGGATTGCAATCGATTAGTTTGTGTTCACAGTTCAACCAAAAACGATTAAACCATCCCCGACAATTATGTCCCATGGAGCCGAAGGACTGGTTATCTTCGAGAAGGAGCAAAATGATAATTGCTGTAGCATTTGCCGCTCTTTTTATCGGAGCGGGGGGATTATTCCTCTTATTGAGGGGACCTCCTGCACGGAAGGGTGTCGTTTATGACCCGAGCATAGAGCTTCCCGCTGAATATGGAATCCTGGTGGAGCAGCCAGACGATAATGAGACAATGATGTTCTCAGCGATGCTTTCATCCCTTGCGGTAGATTCCCATGGCTCCTATCATCCGATGTTCATCCTCACGGAGGATGGATTCCTTGATGAGCACCAGCTGGATTCTATCGATAAAATGGGTATGGCTGATCTTCCATTCCTTCTTTTCACCGAAGATCCGTCAACTGAACCCCCTGCAGCCAGGCAGGTAAATAGGATCAGTGGGATCTATCCGATCAACGGGGAAATCCTTGCTGAGTTCATGGGTTTTTCCGATGTATTAACAGTTGCAACCTACGAAGAAGCACTGTGGGCATCTACCATAGCCAAGAAGGAGAACAAGGTTCTGGTCGAAGGACCCCAAACATACAGAAGCCAGGAGGATGCATGGTCTCATCTGAGATCCCTAGGTGTTCCTTTCGATTATGTTATGGTGGTGAATCCTCTCGATTACTCGGTGGAAGCGCTCGGAAGCTCACCTGGATATGATAGATTCGATGACCAGTTCCACATACCTGCCCTTTCTGCAGTTGCTGGTGAGGTCGCTGCTTACAGAGACGCATATGTTATGACCACATATACTCCTTCTCAGGAAGATATTGGTGATATGGACCTTGTTTTAAATCAAAGGGCCATTGGATATCTACAGGAGCTAAGATCAAAGGTCGAGACATACGGGATCCCATCTTATGTTACACTTGTAGGCTCTGCATCAGCTGTTCCACAGTTCCAACTTCCGGATCAGACGAATTCTGATCCAAACAATGTGGAAGGGGATCTCCTGGTTAGCTCAGATGTTGCTTACGGATTCCTCACCGATGACCTGTATTATATGGATTCTGCGGTAGGAAGGTTAGTAAACTTGAATGTCCAGGGTATGTCCAATCAGATCGTCAGGACATTCCTCTACAACGATCATGAGGATGTAGTGTCAATTGATTACACAACTGGAACACAGCAGGTAGAATGGATGAACCACGGCACTTCCTTTTCTGGTTACGAGATCACATATGAGAGAGGACAGGTAACTCCTGCAAGGTTCTGGTGCAAGGATGCAGTTGATGAGGGAATGACCTATGATTATATCGGACCCTCGAATTTCGGAAGGGATATCCTCCTGGGTGATGGTGTCGATCCAAAGGGACAAGAGGATATGAACAAAGCGTTGGAAGCTTCAGGTTTCATTGCTTATAGAGGACATGGCTCCGAGTACGGATCACTGTACATGGTGCCCTATGTGGCTGGAGATGAAAGGGCCGTTCTTAGAGGCGAGGAGGTCGCAGGTCTCTTCCTTCCACCTCAGGTAGGTTTCTGGGTTGCTTGCATGAATGCAAAGATCCATGGTGCAGGTTGGTGGAAACCTGCAGAGCCCATAGAGGTAGAGAAGACCTTTGCCCTGAACTATCTTTACGGTGGAGCTGTGATAGCTGGCGGAGCTACTGAAGTGAGCTTTTCCAATATCGCTCAGGATGCAACATCCGCTCCGGAAGAGTTCCTTCCTGGTTTGATCAACCCTAATTGGGGTGATGATAATTACGAATGGGACTTGAACGATGCATGGTTCGCCTTCTTTTGGGATGGTCTGCTCAATAATGAGGAACTTTACGGAACTGCAGGTGAAGCATTGAGGTGGGCCGAGAACCGATATATCCATAACCCCATAAGAGACACACCAGTGAGTCCTTTCGTTCAGGACCTGGACAATCCGGATTGGCAGGGAGGTCTTCTGGGAGCTCACTGGAAAGAAGTATCCATGTTCGCCATGTATGGTGACCCGGCATTTTCACCTGCGGCCAATAGACCTGGTGAGAACTCTTACAGACCTTGGACAAATGGTCCAGATGATACAGGAAACGCTTGAAAGTTTGAATACATCATGGTTCCTTCAATTCAAGATGACCTTTCTCCCTTACAAGTATAACAGGGATACCTTTCTCCAGCAGTTTGTTCCTTAATCGCTTATCATTCGTTACAACAGGCCATCCTTTGCTCAGTGCCAGGTTGAAGATTGGAGCATCTCCTCTTCCCTTGATATCCACGTTTACATACCGCCGCGAAAGTTCAAGGGCTGCTTTTATCCTCCAATCATTCCCCTTCCTGGAAAGAAGTTCAAGCTCCCTTACCACGGAGGTTGGAACAACAGGTTGTCTCTCCGGAACAACAATCGATAGTTCATGATCTAGATTCATACCCACCTGGAAAGGTGCCATCAATGCATTTACATCCAGTATGGCCGGTGAGAAATCTACCTCATCGGGTGACATGACCGACGGGGTTGATTTACCTCGTCCTTTCATTTGAACACCTATCAATCGATGATCCCGTAGCCTATCAACCTGAACTTGTTGCCTACTCTTCTGCTTATGGCAACCCTCTGTCCTTTATCAGCGCATACGGGCATCTTGAGGTTCATTTCAACCCTGTTTCCCTGCGGAGAGGTGACTATACCAACAGTGGTTGCAGTCCCAATATTGAGCATAAGGACCTCATTGGTTCTGATCTTTTCGACCTTGACCTCTTTATCTAAACCCGCAAGGAAGTCCATTAAATTCGTTTCAAGGGTCAGTTTCTCAACGACCTCAGGTAATGTTCCTGGAAGCCCCACAACAGCTCCTATCAGGGAATCCGATTTCGTCAAATTGGGATCAAGGTTCGTCCCAACAGCGGCAAGGCCCCCGGGTTTTAGGACATCTCTAACCATCCCACCGGCCATAATGGATGTTACCGTGGTTTTTATTGGAGTGAATATAAATTTGGAAGAACCCTTCTCCTCTGTCTTTATCCCGGGTCTGATCTCTATCTCTGTTCCCTTTTCTACACTACCCTGAAGAAGACTTCCACCAAGGACACCGCCATTGAGCTCCTTGTAATTGGTTCCTGGTCTATTGACATCAAAGGACCTGGCTATATACATTCTGAGGGGGAGTTCCATCCGCTCATGCTTGCTCTTTATCCTTTCTTGAATAACTCCAATAAGCATATCCAAGTTTGCTCCATGGTGTGCGGATACTGGTATTATTGGAGCATTCTCAGCTACTGTCCCCTTGACAAAGTCCTTGATCTGTTGATAGTTCTTCATGGCACCTTCGCTTGTAACGAGATCGATCTTTGTCTGGACAATTATCACATTATCGATCCCGATGAAATCAAGTGCCATCAGGTGTTCCCTGGTTTGAGGTTGAGGGCACTTCTCGTTGGCAGCGATCAGCAGGAGTGCTCCGTCCATTATCGCGGCACCGGAAAGCATTGTTGCCATCAACGTCTCATGCCCTGGTGCATCAACGAATGATACGGATCGAACATATTCGCATTTTCCTCCGCATTTGGAGCATTTGGTTGATGTCGAGAAACATGCTGGCTCTTCGCAACTGGTGCATTTGAAGATCTCAGCATCGGCGTAACCCAGCTTTATTGTTATACCTCTCTTTATCTCCTCAGAATGGGTATCAGCCCATACTCCGGATAATGCCTCTGTGAGTGTAGTCTTTCCATGGTCAACATGTCCTACTAGTCCGATGTTCACCTCTGGCTGGGTCTTGACCTTCATTTGGTTTCCTCTTCCTGTTTAAGCTGCTCTTCGATTGCCCTGGGGCCGTAAGAGGTCACCTTCATATTGATTTGGACAATATCTGCGGATATTGTATTGCCTCTTACGAATTTCCTTCTTCTCTGGCCATCTGTCTTCGGGTGGAATCCTATCCCACCTGAAAGGACTATTTTCTTTCTCAATTGACCAGGAAGGTCCCGTCTCATCGGAAATCCATCCTTGTCCGCTCCACCTGTGATCTTCAGCTTGTAACCCGGAAGTGTGACGAAGAGGCCATCGAACTCATCCCCTATTCTCATTCCGAGAAGTCTGTTGGCATGCTGACCGCCCACAACAGTATTGTAACTCTTTCCATTCTTGATATCAGCGATCACGGCCTTGAACTCTACCATTGGTTCTCACCTCTCCCTATCATCCAAAGAGATCAGATCTCTAGGATATTCTTTGCAATTTCCTTTCTTACTTCATCGTCCATAGGGATGGTAACCGAGTTCTTGTATCTCTTGTTATCATCATTGGTGAAATATCCTCTGGAAATTGATATGAATTCCGTCTGGCCACCATTACCCAGGACCGCTCTTTTCCTAGCTATCTCAATGAAGTTATTCTTCCCAAAGGGAACGTTCTTAAACTCGATGGTTTCAAAATCAACCATTATCTTTCCTCCAGCGAAGTGAGGGGAGTATCAAGTTTCCCTATATAACATTTTGTTCCAACCAACTATTGACTATGAAAGTTCTTGAGCCTACCCATCGTTGTAACCTGTCCAACAATGTTTATATCTGGATGCTACTTTCCACCCTGCAACTTAGACTCGGCGCAGGTGGGGGAAAGAATAATCTAGGTTGCAATGATACATGTATCAGTTAGTTTCCCATCAGGGGTGAACGGTATGAAATGGAGTGATCACACCCGAATCATGACAATGGCAGTGACATTGATACTGATATCTTCAGGTCTATTACTGCTTGTGAGCAACACAAAGGCAATCACATTCAGCGGAAACCATGCGGTTGTCAATGATAATAGAGACCAGGATAGAATGGATATCGCTGCATGGGGGACAGGAGATACCGCGGAAGTCTACATCGCATACGAGGATTACTCCGCAGGACCAAGTAATCCACACATCTTCTTCCAGAGGTCCATCAACGCAGGGAACGGATTCCAGGCAGCTCAGGACCTTCTGGTAGATCCGGACGGTGATGATAAACAGCTGTATCCTGCACTCGATGTATACACATACAACGATTCCAGAACCATTGCACTCGCATACCTGGACAACTCACCGGGAACAACCTCTATCGAGTTCTACATCATGGTCCAAACATCAACAGATGGAGGTAGCACCTGGACTGCAGCGGTGCAGGTCACAGATGATGCACACGCCGGATACCCCAACAACAAAATGAATAACATCGACATCGCTTATGACCACAATGGCAACATCTTCCTCGTTTGGCTCGAATCTGGTACAGCTATGATGGCCTATTCGACAGATGGTGGCTCTACATGGTCTGCACCACAGCAGGTCAAGGACCACCCAAGCCCGGAAAACCCTAGCTATTCTCAATACCGCCCAACAGTGGCAGCAGATGGGGATGATGTGATGATAGCATGGGATACAGATGTGCATTTCAAGAATGATGTTTACCTCACAAGAGCTTCAACTTCAAGCCTCTCTGGATATCCGGCACTCAGCTTCGAAACACCACAGAGAATGCCCAAGCCCATCGTTTACCCTATGTACAGAACATATTCTCCCAGACTAATAGCACAGGAAAATGTGGCTTACATCGTATGGTGGGACTTCTCTACAGACTCTAACGGAAACGACAACGGGGATACTTCCATTGACAGACCATGCATCAAATTCTCCAAATCAACCAACGGAGGA